>NZ_JAFEXF010000266.1 GCF_016905445.1 Streptomyces sp. G44 | reverse complement strand
TTTGTTATACGGTGCGGGCCTCCAGACGGGCGCCGCGCCGCGCCGCGGGGGGCCCGGCCGCGCCCCCCCCCGCCCCGCGCGTTCGGGCACGTCAGGCGGCCGGCCCGGCCGCCCCCAGGGCCCCGCCCCACCGATGAGCAAGCAGACCGTCCCCGACGCGTGACCCGGCGCTGACCGCGCCGCCCGGCCACGTGTCCTTCCGCCCTGCCCTCATCGTGGAGAACCCATGTCCCGTGCGCCCAACTCCGGTGCGCCCAAGCCGCGTAAGCCCGTCTCCCGCGCGTCCGTGTGGCGGGCCGTCGTCGCCTTGTGCGTCGTCGGTCTCTCCCTCTACGTCGCCCTCACCCAGAGCGTCCGCCTCGGCCTCGACCTGCGGGGCGGCACCCACATCGTCCTGGAGACCAAGAACTCACCCACCGTCGAGGCCGACGCCGCGTCCACCGACCGTGCCCTGGAGGTGCTGAGGCAGCGGGTCGACGCCCTCGGTGTCTCCGAACCCGGCATCGCCCGCTCCAGTGAGAGGCGGATCATCGTCGAACTCCCCGGCGTCCAGGACCCCCGCAAGGCCGCCGAAGTCATCGGCCGCACCGCCCAGCTGACGGTCCACCCGGTCATGGGGGAGCGCCCCGGCCCCGGCGGGACGAAGCCCGCGGCCGACGGTTCGCGCACCCTGCCCGACCCCGACCGGCCGGGCAACCACCTCGTCCTCGGCCCCACCGCGCTCTCCGGAGCGGGCGTCGAGGACGCCGAGGCGCGCCTCGACCAGCAGTCCCTGGCGGGCTGGACCGTCGCGCTCGACTTCCGCGACAAGGCCGGCGACGCCTGGGCCCGCGTCACCGGCAAGGCGGCGTGCGCACCGCAGGGCGCACCCGAGCGGCGCGTCGCCATCACACTGGACGACAAGATCATCTCGGCGCCCGGCGTCAACCCCGACGTGCCGTGCGACGTCGGCATCACCGGCGGCGAGACCCAGATCACCGGCGGTTTCAGCCGGACCGAGGCCAGCGACCTCGCCGCACTCGTCAAGGGCGGCGCCCTGCCGGTGCCCGTCGACATCGTCGAGCAGCGCACCGTCGGTCCCACACTGGGCGCCGACGCCATCGCCGCGAGCACCCAGGCCGCGCTCATCGGCATCGCCCTGACCGCGCTGTTCATCACCGTCGTCTACCGGCTCCTCGGCGCCCTCGCGGCCCTCGCCCTCGTCCTGTACGGGCTCATCTCGTACGCCGCTCTGGTCGCGCTCGGCGCCACGCTCACCCTGCCCGGCCTCGCCGGCTTCGTCCTGGCCATCGGCATGGCCGTCGACGCCAACGTGCTCGTCTTCGAACGGGCGAGGGAGGAGTACCTCGGGACCGGCCACGGCGGGCGTCGCGGCGCCCGCTCCACGGACCTGGCCACACCGCTGCGCACCGGATTCGCCAAGGCATGGAGCGCGGTGCTCGACTCGAACGTGACGACGCTGCTCGCCGCCGGGCTGCTGTTCTTCTTCGCCACCGGGCCCGTCAAGGGCTTCGGAGTCACCCTGTGCGTCGGCGTTCTCGCGTCCATGGTCACCGCGCTCGTCATCACGCGGGTCCTCGCCGACTTCGCCCTCGCCCGGCACGCCGTGCGGCGGCGCCCCGCCCTGACGGGCATCGCCGCCACGGGTCGCGTCCGCGCCTGGCTGGCCCGTCGCGACCCCGACCTGGCCGGCCACCGCCGCCGCCGGATCGGCGCCGGCGCGCTGCTGGTCGCGGTGGCCGTCGCGGGCATCGTGCTGCGCGGCCTGGACTTCGGCGTCGAGTTCACCGGCGGCCGGCTCGTCGAGTACAGCACCAGCAGGTCCGTCGACGCCGACACCGCCCGCGGCGCGGTGTCGGACGCCGGGTTCCCGCGCGCCGTGATCCAGGAGTCCGGGGACGGCGACCTCACCGTCCGCACAGAGCGGCTCACCGACGACGAACAGCGGCGCGTCATGGCGGCCTTGGCGGAACCGGGCGGCGAGGTCACCGTCGTACGCGACGAACTGATCGGCCCGAGCCTCGGTGCCGAACTGCGCCAGAAGGCGCTGATCGCCCTCGGCGTGGCCGTCGCCGCCCAGCTGGTCTACCTGAGCGTGCGCTTCCGCTGGACGCTCGCGGCGGCGGCCGTGGCCGCCATGGTCCACGACGTGCTGCTGGTGGTGGGCCTCTTCGCCTGGCTGGGCAAGCCGATCGACAGTGTCTTCCTCGCGGCGCTGCTCACCGTGATCGGCTACTCGATCAACGACACGGTCGTCGTCTTCGACCGTGTACGCGAGGGCCGGCGCCGCGACCCGCGCGCGGACCTGGCCGCTGTCGCCAACCGGGCCGTCGTGCGGACGCTGCCGCGCACCGTCAACACGGGCATGGGCGCGCTGTTCATCCTGACGGCGCTCGCCGTGCTCGGGGGCGACTCCCTCGCGGACTTCTCGCTGGCGCTGATCGCCGGGGTGGTGGTCGGCATGGCCTCGACGGTCTTCACGGCCGTCCCGATCGCCGTCGCGCTCGAACGGCGCAGCCCGGCACCGCCGCCGTCCGGCAGGGGAGACCGCAGGGAAGCCGAAGCCGCGCAGAAGTACAGCCCGTTGGAGGCGCGCAGGAGGAAGGAGCGGGGGACAGGAGCGGTCGTCTGAGGCGGCCGCGGCCCGGCCCGGTGGAACCACGCCGGGCCGCGGCCGCCCGGCGCGGAGAGGAGGGTCGGGCGGCCGGGCGGAGCCCCGGGAGCTACCGCCCCGCCCCGCTGTCCAGCGCCGGGGCGATCACTGCGAAGGCCCGGCCGAGCAGCGCGGCCGGGTCCTCGGCGCCGTCGCTGTCGCACCACCGCCGCAACACGGCGTCGAACGCGGTCAGCGTCATCCCGGCGGCCAGCCCCGGATACAACTCCGTCTCGGGGGCGAGCCCGAGCCGCTGCCCCAGCTGCGCGGCCAGGCCGTCGCGCCAGTGCGCCTGGAGTTCGAGGAAGCGCGCGTGCAGGGCGGGGGTGCGCAGGATCAGCCGCACGACGCGCAACGCCCTCTCGGAATCGGTGGCGCAGGCGTGCAGCGGGACCCGGACGGCGTGCAGCAGCGCCTCGGAGGTGCGCTCGGCACCGGGGCGTTCCGCCAGCTCCGTACGCATGTCCGAACCCATGTCGGCCAGGAACTGGACGACGACGTCTTCCTTGGACGCGAAGTACCGGAAGAACGTGCGCCGGGAGACGCCCGCCGCAGCCACGATCTCGTCGATGGTGACGCCGTCGTACCCCTTCAGCGCCAGCAACTGGAGCGCGGACTCGGTCAGTTCGTCGGAGACGAGCCGACGCTTGCGCTCGGCCATGCTCAGTTCGGGACGGCTCACTTCGCGACGGCTCCCTTCAGGCGGCTCACTTCTGGACAGCTCGATTCCGGCCGTCGGCTCACCCTGTCATCGTACACGCCATGCCTTCCATGGCACCCAGAGGCGCATTGACACTCGGTGTCACGCGGTGCACGATGTGCCGCATGACGCAGCAGCACTGGACCATCGATCAAGTCCCTGACCAGACCGGGCGGTTGTTCGTCGTCACCGGGGCCGGCAGCGGTCTCGGCCTGGCGACCGCCCGTGGGCTCGCCCGCCGGGGCGGGCGGGTGATCCTCGCCGTGCGCGACGAGGAGAAGGGCCGCCGGGCCGTCGCCGGGATCACCGCCGAACAGCCCGACGCGCAGCTGGAGGTGCGCCATCTGGACCTGGCCGACCTCGACTCGGTCGGCGCCTTCGCCGCACGCCTGCGCGCCGACCACGACCGGGTGGACGTACTGGTCAACAACGCCGGGGTGATGGCGCCGCCCCGCACGCTCAGCGCGCAGGGCCATGAGCTCCAGTTCGCCGTGAACCACCTCGGGCACTTCGCCCTCACGGCGGCACTGCTCGGCCTGCTGGGCGAGGGCCGCGATCCGCGCGTGGTGACGGTGAGTTCGGTGAACCACCGGCAGGGGCGCCTCTTCTTCGACGACCCGCACGGCGAGCGCGGCTACAGACCCATGGCCTTCTACAACCAGTCGAAGCTCGCCAACGCCGTCTTCGGACACGAACTCCATCTGCGCCTCACCGAGGCGAAGAGCCCCGTCCGCAGCGTGCTCGCCCACCCCGGCTACACGGCCACGAACCTGCAACTCCACGGCCCCACTGGCCTGTGGCGCTTCCTGCTGGGCCGCATCGGCAACCCGCTCTTCGCCCAGCGCCCGGCCGACGGCGCCCGGTCGCAGCTGTACGCGGCCACCGACCCGAGCGTGCGCGGCGGCGAGTTCATCGGCCCCGGCGGCCCGGCCGAGCTGCGCGGCGCGCCGAAGCGGGTGGCGCTGTCGGCCACGGCGACCGACGCCGGGACGGGCCACAGGCTGTGGGAGCTGTCGGAGCGGCTGACCGGCGTGCGGTACGAGTTCCCGGCCTCGGTCTGAGCCCTCCCCCTCCAGCGCCCCGGGCCCGCCGGGCGGAGGGGGCGGCCGGTCGTCAGACCTTGCGCCAGCGCGCGTTCACCCAGGAGAAGAGGCCGAAGGCGACGAGGCCGACCGCGATGAGCGCGAGCAGCCAGGGCCCGAAGCCGGTCTCGGTGAAGGAGCGCAGTGTGTTGTCCATGCCCTTGGCCTCACCGGCCTCGTGCTGCAACGCGGCGGTGAGGGCGAACCCGCCGGCCACGGCGAACACCGTGCCCCGGGCCACTCCGCCGGCGACCCCGAGGACATCCGTGGCCTGCCGCATCCGGCGCGGCATCTCCGACAGGCGCAGCCGCTTGTGGAACTTGCGCAGCAGCGCGCGCCCGGCGATCCACACCCCGGCGATGAGCACGCCGGCGCCCGCGGCGGCGACGATCCACTGCCCGGCGGGCCAGTCCAGGACCTTCGCCGTCACGTCCTTGGTCTGCCGGTCGCTCGCGCCGCTGCCACTGCCCTCGTCGCCCGCCGCGTACGCGAGGACGGAGTACGACACGAACACGTAGAAGAGGAAGCGGGCGCCGGACAGTGCCCGCTTGCCCGCCTTGCCCCCGTCCGGTCCTGCCTGCCCGAAGAGGGCCTCGGAGAGCCGCCACAGCGCCATCCCGGCCAGGGCGATGCCGAGCAGCCACAGCAGTACGTTCCCGAAGGGCCGGTCCGCGAGCTCCGCCACGGCGCCGCCGCGGTCGGCCTGGCGGCTCCCTCCGTCGGAGAAGGCGATGCGCAGGGCCAGCACCCCGATGAGGAGGTAGATCACTCCGCGGCCGACGAAACCGGCACGCGCCACCGCGCCGACGGTCCGTCCCTTGGCGGCCCGTCGGGCCCGGCCCTTCCCCTTCGCTGTCACCGAACGCAGATGCATGGCTTCCCACTGCCCCCGCGGTACCGGCTTATGCGATCCACGCTCGTCTTCGCAGGTCGCAAGGGGGTCTACCCCTCTGTACACCGTATGTCGTACGGGACGCGTCGCGCGAGTGGTCGGGGCGGGGGCGGGGGCGGGGTCAGGGGTGTCCGGTGCGGGCTCCCGGCCGTCCGCCCGTGTAGGGGGCGCTGGCCGGGATCGTGAACGTCCGGTCAAGGCGGGGGGTGCGCAGCACACGCCAGTTTCCCGGAGTGCCGGGCACGAGCCACAGGGTGCCCTGGTCCGCGGCCACGTACTGCCGGATCCGCACCAGCAGCCGCAGCCCGCCGGCGTCGAGGAACGTCACCTTTCGCAGGTCGGCCACGACTTGACGGCCCGCCTGGTCGAGCAGTGCCGTCACACGGGGGGTGAGTTCCTGGTCGGCCCAGGCGTCGAGCTCACCCCAGAACGCGAGGACATCTGTGCCGTTCACCACGCGGTGTCGCAGGCCGAAGGTGAAGTCGGCGGTGTCCGTTTCCCAGTCCAGCAGTGTCCTGCCTCCTTCACTGAGAGTAACCGAATGGAGGTGGCGCGGCCTTGCGGGACCGGCGCCTGACGCCACCGGAGTCGCGGGCGGCACCGAGGTCCTATGTCCATCGTTCCCGCTCAGCGGCGTTCGTACCCTTGTGTGGGCGGTAGTTTGAGCGAGCTGCCGCGTCGATCAAGGGGCGCGAGAGTGACTACGTAGTGTAGTTGCTGGTCCGGGGCCTGGAGGGAGCGAAGGCGGCGCGGGCCGTCGCGAGCGGACACGGGCCGCCAAGTCCCTGGAAACGCGGTGAAACCGCCCACTCCGAGAAGCGCGGGCAATTCGTACGGATCGTCGTCATGTTGTCGTGCGCGGGCCGGGCAGCGGATACGGTGCTGGCGTGGTGATCGATAGGGAGGGGCCGGTGCCCGGTACTGCGCTGCTCATCGCGGCGGCCCCCGTCAGCAAGAACCGTCTCGTGGACGCGGCTTCCGTGCTGCCCGTGCTCGCGGCGGTCGCACCGGCCACGCTCGCCGGCACGGACACCGCGAGCGTGGTGGAGCTCGCGGACCCGCTGGACCCGCAGACGGTCCTCACGCGGCTGCGGGCCGCCGCCATGGCCCCGGGACCGTTGACGATCTACCTCGTCGGACAGGTCCATCTCGACCGCCGCCAGCGCCACTTGCACCTCGCGCTGGCCCGGGCCACCTCCGCGACCATGCGCTACACGGGCTTCCCCTGGCACTGGTTCACCCAGGAGCTGCGGCTGCGCCCGGCGGGCAGCACCGCGCTCATCGCCGACCTGCACACCGACGCCGAGAGCTGGCAGGCACTGCGCGAGCACCCGCTCGACGCGGGTCCCGGCGTCGCCCTGTACGGCCGCGTCGCCCCGCCCACCCGGCGCCGCACCCCGGCGGTACCCGCCTACATGAAGGCGGTAGCCACCCTCCTGCGCAGCGGCCACCGCCCCCCGCTCCTCCCGCTCCACCAGCAGGCCGCCGCCCAGTCCCTCGGCGACGACGCCCCCGACCTGCTGCTCGCGCTCGACCCCCGCACGCCACCGCCGTCGCCCGCCGCAGCGCACCTCCCGCAGGCACCGGCCGCACACCCGCCGGGGCCCGACCAGCCCGGCACCCCGCACGGCGACCCGCACACCGACCCGCACGCGGCGATCACCGCGGCCGTGGAGGCGGGCCGGCACGGCGAGGCCGCGGCGCTCGCGGCCTCCTGGGAGCAGACCGCCCTGCGCATGCACGGTCCCGGCTCGAACGAGGTCATCCATTGGATGGAAGTCCGCGCCGACCTCGCCCGGTTCGCCGGTGATCCGGCGCGCAGCTGCGAGACGTGGCTCGCGGTGGCCGCGGCCCGCCTCACGGCCGGACAGGCCCCCGACTCCCCGGAGGTCGAGGCCGCCGCCGACCGCGCCCACCACCTCTGGGACCGTGTACGCGACCCCGGGACCGTCCGCGCCCTCGGCCCCGCCTTGATCCGCCTGCGCCGCCAGGTCCCGGGCCGCCAGCGCGGCACGCTGACCCTGGCCCAGCGCCGCCTGGAGCAGTTCCACGGGCAGCGGGTCGGCTGACACCGACCCGCTGCCCCACGGCGGGGCCTCAGCCGGCCGTGCCGAACGCCTGGGTCCACCACGGTCCGCCGGAGGCGTTGTGGACGCCCACTCCCAGCTCCTTGAAGTCGCAGTTGAGGATGTTGGCGCGATGGCCCGGGCTCTTCATCCAGGAATCCATCACCGAGGCCGGGGTCCGCTGGCCGCGCGCTATGTTCTCGCCGTACGTGCTCCAGCGGTACCCGGCCGCCGTGATGCGGTCGCCGGGGTCCGTGCCGTCCGGGCTGGTGTGGTCGAAGTAGTCGCGCGCCGCCATGTCGGCGGAGTGCTTCGTGGCGGCCGCGGCGAGCTTGCCGTTGGAGCGGACCGGCCCGCAACCGGCCTTGGCGCGCTCGGTGTTGACCAAGGCGACGACCTGCTCGGCCGTGCCGCTCGGGGGCGCCGGAGCCGGATCGGGCGCCCCCGGCCCGGGCTTCGGCTTGGGCTTGGGCCTCGGCGTGGTCCTGGTGGGCGCCGGAGACGGCTTCGCCTTCGCTTTCGCCTTCTTGGGCTTCTTCTTCTTGCCGGTGCTCGGCTTGGCCGAGGGGGAGGCCGAACGCTTGGGGGAGGGGGACGCGCTCTTCGCGGCCGGCCCCGGTGCCGACGGGGTGGCGGAGCCCGGGGCGGCCGCGGTCGCCGGGGCTGTCTCCTGCGCCTCCGGGCCTGTCAGAAGGTCCACCGC
>NZ_JAFEXF010000265.1 GCF_016905445.1 Streptomyces sp. G44 | reverse complement strand
CAGCGGCAGCGGCTGCGCGGCCCGCTCGGGCCGGGCGGCGCACAGCCCGCGCATCGCGCTGGAGAACACCGCGCCGAGGGCGACGGCGAGCAGCGACGACGCGGCGTAGGGCCGGTCGTTCACGTACTGCGCGAGTGCCGCGTCGGGCGCGCCGCCCCGCCCCTTGCCCTTGCCGCGCCGCACGAGCGCGACCGGATCGACCTCCAGGAGCAGCGCGGCCGTGCAGCGCTCGGCGGTCGCCTCGGGGTAGAGGACGTGCGCGGTGCCGTAGGAGGTGGAGAACGCCTGCGCCTTGCCGGGATGCTTGTGCAGCAGGAACCCGAGGTCGGTCGCGGGGCGTTCAGGGGTGCCGGTGGTGCTGATCGTCAGGAACACGGTGGATGGCCTCGATACGGGATGAGGGCTGTGGATGCGCGCTCCGGGGCCATGATCGCGGCCCCTTGTCCGGGCTCGCGGCGGTACGCACGCCACGCCGCGGCAACCCCCGCGCAGTGGCGCCCCGCCCCCGGTACGCTCCCTCAACGTACAGCGCGCGCCGCCCGCACACCCGGGAATTTCCCCTCGTCAGCAGGTGCGGCGGGCGTGGGAGCGGCGGCTGCGGTGGTCCCGCGGGGAGCGTCCCGCGTGCGGGGCGATGTTTCGTACGTGATGATTCTGGACACTGGAGGCGTCAGCACCTCACCGCACCTCATACGAGCACATGCACCACATGCACCACACGCACCACACCCGTCCCGCGAAGGAGCCCCTCGTGCGCGCCCTGGCACTCGTCTGCACCCTCTCCCCCTCCCCCGCCCCCTCCAGCAGTGAGCTGCTGGCGGGACAGGTGCTGACCGAGATGGAGAAGCTGGGCGTGAGCGTGGAGTCCGTGCGGATCGCCGACCACGACGTGCGGTCGGGCGTCTCGACGGACCTGGGCGACGGCGACGCCTGGCCCGCGCTGCGCGAGAAGATGCTCGCGGCCGACATCCTGCTGATGGCCACGCCGATCTGGCTCGGCCACCCGTCGAGCGTCTGCCAGCGCGTCCTCGAACGCCTGAACGCGGAGACCGAGACCGACGATGAGGGGCGCCCGCTGATCCACGGCAAGGTGGCGGCCGTGGCGGTCGTGGGCAACGAGGACGGCGCCCACAAGGTGAGCGCCGACGTCTTCCAGGGGCTCAACGACATCGGCTTCAGCCTCGCGCCGGGAGCCGTCACCTACTGGGTGGGCGAGGCCCAGCAGGGCACCGACTACCAGGACCTGGACGAGACCCCGGACGCCGTCGCCGACACCACCCGGGCCCTCGCGGCGAACACCGTCCACCTGGCCCGCCTGCTGCGCGACTCCCCTTTCCCGCCGCCGGCCTCCTGAGCCGTCCGCCGTTCGCCAGTCCGCCCGAGGTGGCCGCTTACGTCCGCTCACGTCCGCTCACATCGGTCAACGTCCGCGTTGATCCGTCGCTCATCGTTTGTTGATCGGTTCTGATCACCCTGTGCCCGTCGATATTCGGGGGAAGACAGGGAAAGACCAGTGTCGGATACACGCATATCGGTGGCCGTACACGCCACCGACCCCCTCAGCCGCGCCGGAGTGATCAGTCACCTCCGCCACCAGCCCAGCGTCGAGCTGGTGGACCGCACCGGGGACCCATCGCAGGCACCTCACACCACACACGGCACGGCGTCCGCGCCGGAGCGGGTCGCCGTCATGCTCGTGGACCGGCTCGACGACCTCGCCGGGACCGAACTGCGCCGCCTCGCGCGCTCCGCCGAGCAGCGCGTCGTCCTCATCGCCGGCGAACTGCGCGAGCCGGAGCTGCTCACGGTCGTCGAATGCGGCGTACGCGCCATCCTCTGGCGGCACCAGGCGACCCCGCAGAAGCTGCTGCGCGCCGTGCACAGCGCGGCGCGCGGCGAGGGCGAGCTGCCGCCCGACCTCATCAACCGGCTCATGACGCAGCTCGGGCGGCTGCGGCTCTCGGCGCTCGACGGGTCGCCGTCCGCCGCCGGGGCCCTCGTGCCCACGCTCGGCATGGCGCCCCGCGAGGTCGACGTGGTCCGGCTGATCGCGGAGGGCCTCGACACCAAGCAGATCTCGGAGAAGCTCGCCTACTCCGAACGCACCGTCAAGAACGTGCTCCACGCGCTGATGACGCGCCTACAGCTCCAGAACCGCGCGCATGCCGTCGCGTACGCGCTGCGGGAGGGATACATCTGATGCCGCCGATCCACCGCCTCCGCCCGTCCGGGCCGGGGGTCCCGACGTGATCCACGAAGTGGACGAAGCGCTGCGCCGGCTGCTGCGGGCCGCGCTTCCCGAAGGGTCCGGCGAGGTCGTCTTCGAGGCGCCCAACCGCGACTGGGCGGCGCGCCGCAACGCGCCGACGCTCAACTCGTACCTGTACGACATCCGCGAGGACGTGGCCCGGCGCGAGCGCGGCGCGTACGCGGAGCGGGGTCCTGACGGCGTGGTGCTGCGCAGGCGGCAGCCGCCGCGCTGGTTCCGCCTGTCGTACCTGCTCACCGCCTGGACCAACCGTCCGGAGGACGAACACCGGCTCCTCTCCGCGGCCCTCGGCACGCTGCTCGCGCACGAGCTGCTGCCGCCGGACCGGCTCCCGGACGCGCTCGCCGCGCTCGCGGTGCCGTTGCCGCTCAGCGTCGCGGTGCCGCCGCCCGAGTCCCGGTCCATCGCCGACATCTGGTCGGCGCTCGGCGGTGAGCTGAAGCCGTCCCTGGACGTGGTCATCACGGTGCCGTTCCCGGTGTCCCCGGTGTACGACGTGGCACCGCCGGTCACCGAGGGTGCCGTCGTGGCCGTGCGCGGCATCGGCACCGAGCCGGGCGACGCGCGTCCGCGGATGCTGCGCACCAGGTCCGCGGCGGGGGCCCGGCCCGGCGAGGGGACGGGGCGGAGCCGGGGGAAGGACATCCCGTGAGCGACCCCGGCACGCTGCCCGCCCTGCTCGACGCGCTGCGCGGGCGCGTGGCGGAGCTGGTCGAGCGGCGCGGCTCCACCGACCCGACGGCGGCCGACCCGCTGCGCGGCCTGTATGTGACGCGGGAACTCGCCCACCGGCTGGCGACGGCTCCCCCGCGGCCGGTCGCGGACCTCATGGGCCGGGGGGAACCGGGCGGAGTACTCGGCGAGTTGGCCGGGTCCTTCGGACTGTCCCCCCTTGACCAGCGCATCCTGCTGGCCGCCTGCGCACCGGACGTGGACCGCCGCTTCGAGCCGCTGTACGGGTATCTCAACGACGACGTGGGACGGCGCAGGGCCACGGTCGCGCTCGCCCTCGACCTCGCGGGCACCGCCCCGCACGACCCCGAAGCCCGCGCCCGCTTCCACCCCCTGGCGCCGCTGCGCGCCGGGGGCCTCCTCGCGCTGGAGGACGAGGACCGGCCGCTGCCGGGGCGCGCACTGCGCGTGCCCGAGCGGGTGGTGGCGCGGCTGCTCGGCGGCGACACGCTCCTCGACACGGAACTGGTGGGCCGGGGCGTGGAGTTGCTGCCCCCGGCGGCACGCGAGACCTCCGCGTCGGGTGATCGGTTCGCCGCGCGCCTCGCGGAGCTCGCCGCCCACCGTGCGCTCCTGGTCCACCTGCGGGAGCGCAGGGACGGCTCAGCCGCCGAGCCGGTGGCCGACGCGCTGCGGGCCGCCGGGCTGACCGTGCTGCGCCACCGGCCGGCAGCCGGGCCGGGGGACGCCACCGGCCGGGTCGCCCTCGCGCTGCTGCGGGAGGCACGGCTGCGCGGCGCCGCCGTCGTCGTGGGCCCGCTGCCCGACGAACCGGCGGCGCTGGTCCGCTTCTTGGCGACCGGCGACGTACCGGTGGTGTTCGTCGGGAGCGAGCCGTACGACCCCACGTGGGCGCCGGACGCGGGGCTCCTCGTGCTGGACGCGCCGCCGCCCGACGGGATCGACGCGGCGGCGGTGTGGCGCACGGAGCTGGCCCGGCACGCGGGCACGGACTCGGGTGGAGCGGACCTCCGCTTCGACCTGGCCGAAGCCGTCGCCCCCTACCGGCTCGGCGCCGCCCAGATCCGCCGGGCCGCCCGCGCCGCCGCGAACCTCGCCGCGTTCGACGGCACCGCGCCGACCGCCGCGCACGTCCAGAGCAGCGCCCGGCTCCAGTCCGCGCCGCTCCTGGACAAGCACGCGCGGCGGATCCGGCCCCAGGTCGGGTTCGCCGACCTCGTCCTGCCGGAGGAGCCGCTCGCGATGCTGCGTGAGCTGGCGCAGCGCGCCCGGCACCGCGACAAGGTGCTCGGGGAGTGGCGGCTGCGCACCGGGGGCGGCCGCGGGCGCGGCGTCGTCGCGCTGTTCGCCGGGGACTCCGGCACCGGCAAGACGCTGTCCGCCGAAGTGGTGGCCGGTGAGCTGGGGCTCGACCTCTACGTGGTGGACCTGTCGGCGGTGGTCGACAAGTACGTCGGCGAGACGGAGAAGAACCTGGAGCGCATCTTCGCCGAGGCGGACCGCACGGACGCCGTGCTGCTCTTCGACGAGGCCGACGCCGTCTTCGGCAAGCGTTCGGAGGTCAAGAGCTCGCACGACCGGTACGCCAACCTGGAGAGCGCCTATCTCCTCCAGCGCCTGGAGGCGTTCGACGGCATCGCGGTGCTGACCACCAATCTGCGGTCCAACATCGACGACGCGTTCACCCGGCGTCTGGACCTCGTGGTCGACTTCCCGTTCCCCGATGTCGACCAGCGCGTCACGCTGTGGCGGACCTGCCTGTCCGGCACGCCCTGCGCGCCGGATCTGGACGCCGAACTCGCGCGCTGTGCCAAGGAGTTCGAGCTGGCGGGCGGCGGCATCCGGTCGGCCGCGGTGACGGCCGCCTATCTGGCGGCGGGCCGCGGCGGCCCGGTCTGCGGTGCGGATGTGCGGGCCGGGGCGCGGCGCGAGTACCGCAAGATGGGCCGCCTGGAGCCGGGCGGGTCGCTGCCCTGGCAGTGAGGGGCGGAGAAACGGCCGGGGCCGGGTGGCGCACCCCCGCGGTGTGCCACCCGGCCCCGGCCGTTCGCGGCCTGCTCGGGTCCGGCTACTGCTCCGGCCAGTCGGAGATCGTCCACCCCATGCTCTTGCTGTTGTCGTCGCACTGCCAGGTGACCGCGCTCTTGTCGTTCTGCATGTCGACGAGACACTCGCCGGAGCCGACGGCGACGATCCGCGTCAGCCCGTCCGGGCGCTTCTCCAGCTTCCACTTCTGATTGTCGGCGAGCCGGCCGGACTCGATGCTCTCCGGCTCGGCGTGGAGGATCTGGGCGATGTTGGTGTTCGCCTTCTGCTCCAGGACGGTGCCGGGGGCGTGCGCGGGCTCCAGGGCGTAGGTGTCCGACTCCGGGTAGTGGTGCAGGATCCAGTCCTGGTTCTCGCCGAACTCGTCCGTGAGGGAGGGGTTCTGGCCCACGTAGGTGCCGTCCTCCTGCTTCCCCTCCTTGACCTCCAGGTACCAGCCGCCGCCCTCCGCGCTGCGGATGGTGTGCGTGGCGGGGCCCTCGGGCTCGTCGGCCTTCTCCTCGCCGCCGCCCGGCTCGGACTCCGGCTCCTCTTCCTTGCCCGCGTCGGCCGGGGGTGCGGGCTTCTCCTTCTTCTCCTCGCTGGGCTCCGGCTTCGGGCTCGGCGCCTTCTTCATCTTGTCGCCCTGCGGGAGCTGCTGCTGCTTGCCGGGCTGCTCCCTGGCCTGGGTGCTCATGGCCGGCTTGTGCTGGAACCACATCACGGCCGCCGCCATGCCCAGGGCGACCAGGACCGAGAGCACCGCCATCGCCCAGCGCGGGATCACCGACGGCTGTACGTACGTGCCGCGCAGCTCCACGGGCTCGGGCACCCCGGCCCGCAGCACGGAGACGGTGAACGGATGCCTGCTGGTGCCGCCGACCCAGCTCACCGCGCCCGGCTTCAGCCGCAGATCGGCGAAGCCGGCGCGGCCCGGGGCGACCTGGACGGAGCCGGGCTCGGACTCGACCGCCAGCTCCTCGCCGTTCTCCCGGCCGGAGAAGGAGGCGGTCAGCTGCTGGTTGCCGAGGTTGTCGACGGCCACGGCGGCCCGTGCGCCGAATCGGCCGCGTACGACCAACGGCAGCAGTTCGGTGCGCAGTTCGGTGAAGTGCCCGACGGTGACCTGACCCTCGACCACATCCGCCGTGTGCGGCGCCTCGCGCGGCAGCACCCGCACGCCGACCGGCGTCGGGCCCGCCACCGCGTCCGAGGTGCGGGGCGGCGCGAGTTCGACCTCGGCCGTGGCCTCCGCGCCGGGGTACAGCCGCAGGACGTCGGGCTGTACGCGGGCCCAGCCGGCCGCGGTCCCGACCACCTGGAGGCGGTACTCCTCGACGGTGTCACCCGTGTTGCGCACCCGTACCCGCATCTTCGCGGTGGAGCCGGGCTCCACCGTCGTCGCGGCCGGTTCCAATGCTGTCCACATGTCGCTCATCGCCCTACCACGCCGGGATTCTTCACGCTTCCGCCGACCATCGCCCGAAGGGTCGCGCTGTCCGCGACGCCGGTCCTGGGGAGGCCTACCGCCCCCTGGTACTCCTTGATGTGTGCGGCGGTGCTGCCGCTGTACCTGGCCGTGGTCGGCGCGGAGCGGCCGTTCGCGAAGTAGGCGACGCCGTGCTCGGCGTAGGCGCGGTCACGGTTCAGGTCGTCGTCGCTGATGCCGGCCTGCGAGGCCCACCAGAAGGCCGCCTGCAACTGCACGACCTCCCAGGTGTCCGCACCGGAGCGGACGTCGTCGGGACGGATGCCCTGGGCCCACAGGGAGGTGAGCGTGGCCCGGCCGAGCGTGCCCCTGTCGTCGGTGGCGAAGATCTGGACGGTGTTGCGGCCGCTGTCCTCGCCGGTACGGACCACGGCTTCCTGGTAGCAGATCAGCGAGGCCTCGGTGTTCGCGTCGATGACGCCGGGCGTCACGCGGCCGGTCAGGGCGCACGGGTTCTTCGGGCCGAGGGTGGCGAGACGGTGCTGGGCGTACTCGACGACGACGTCCGCCTTGTAGCCGCGCTTCCACGGCGGTCCCGCCTCGGTGCCACCGCCCGCGCGGGGGGCTCGCGGCTTGTCGGCCTGTTCAGTGCCGCTCCCGCTTCCCCCGCCGCCACCGCCACCGCCGCCGTCGGAGGAGCCTCCGGAGCCGCCCTGGTCCCCGCCGCCGGGCAGCGCGGCGCCACCACCACCGCCTCCGCCCCGCACGTCGTCGCTGATCTTCTTGTCCTTCGGGGGTTCCGGGGCGTCCACGAGCTTCTTCTTCTCACCGCCCTGGACGACCGCGTCCGGGGCCGGGGCGGCCTGGTTCTCGCGGGCGGAACCGGTCAGCTCGGGGGCGAAGGAGAACCACAGCACCCCGAACGCGACGGCGAGGGCGGCGAGGACGCCGCCGAGGGCCAGGAGCCGGCGCGGCAGGACCGGCCGCTGGTCGAAGCTGCCGGGCAGCTCGTGGGCGGTGTCGTCGCCGGAGCGGCGTACGGAGACGGTGAGCGGGTGCGCCTGCGCCCCGCCGGTCCACAGCACCTGTTGCGGACGGGCCGTCACCTGCACGAACGCGGCACGGCCGGGCGCCGCTTGGACGGCTGCGGGCAGGACCTCGAACGTCAGCCGGTCGGCGTCGGCGCGGGCGGTCAGGGACGCGGTGAGCGGGGTGTTGCCGAGGTTGTCCACGGCGACGGAGGCCCGGCCGCGGAAGCGTCCGACGAGGGTGGGCGGCAGCAGCTCGGCCCGGATCCCGGAGAACGGCGTGACGGTGACCTGGCCCTCGACGACATCACGGGCCCGCGGGTTCTCCCGGGGCTCCACGCGGATGCCGAACGGCGTCGGACCCGCCGCCGCGTCCGGCGAGCGGGGCGGCGCGAAGGAGATCTCGGCGGTGCCCTCGCTGCCCGGGTAGAGCCGCAGGACCTCCGGTTCGACGCGGGACCAGCCCGCCGGGGCGCCGACCACCCCGAGCCGGTACTCCTCGACCGTGTCTCCCGTGTTGCGTACGCGAAGCCGTACGGTCGCTCGGCCACCGGGGTCAACGGTCACCGCGGCCGGGTCAAGGGAGTTCCACCACGTCATACGGGCACGGTAGGGCCTGCCCCGGACTCTCTCCTGGTACGAAAGGGCCGCCTCGGGGGCAGCCCGTCCTGCCCTCCCGTACGGGCCGCCGGGCCGTGCGCCGGTCCCTTATACACTTCTCCGAGCCCACGAGACCT
>NZ_JAFEXF010000264.1 GCF_016905445.1 Streptomyces sp. G44 | reverse complement strand
GCCTTGCGCGCCGCCTCGGCCACCGCCGGGGCCCCGTCCGCCGTGCCGCCCCGCGCGGCTGCCTGCGCCGCCGCGTAGCCCACGAGGAAGGTGGTCAGCGGTGCCGCGGGCCTGGCCACGCCATGCGCGGCGTCGCGTGCGAGGTCGAGGAGGGTACCGGTATCGACATCGAGTTCGATGCCCAGCTCGTCCTTGACTGCGGAAATCCATTCGTCCAACACGTGCCCATGCTCCCTGATGCGCGCCCGTGCGGCGGCGATGTCGTCCCAGGTGTCGCAGTCGAAGGCCGCCACGGGGTCATCGACCCTGGTCAGGTCCAGCCGCGCGGTGAGCAGCCGCAGGGGGCGCCCGGCGAGTCCCGACCCGCACTCCGTGGCCTCACAGGTTGCACCGGCCTCGCCGATCACTTGGATCTCGTGAGTCGCAGGGGCCTCGCCGATTACTCCCGGCTCACGAGTTGCACGGGCCTCGCCGATCACCCCGGACTCACACGTCTCACGCGGCGCACTCGCCTCGCCGATCGCCCGGATCTCACGCCGCAGGGCCGCCCTGCGGTAGGCGGCGACGAGCGGCTGATCACGGCCCCCGGAGTCCGTGAGGACCGCTCCGTCCGCGCCGCTGTCCCGCAGGGCGGTGAGCAGGCGGCATACCGTCTGCTCGCCCAGGAACGGCAGGTCGGCGGAGACCACCACCACCAGCTCCGCGGCCGTGTGCCGCAGCCCCGCGTCGAGCGCGGCCAGCGGTCCGCCGCCGGGCGGTTCCTCTCGCGCCCACACGACGGGCCGCGCGGTCGGCCGCGGCGCGGCCACGACGACGGTGGTCCCGGCGCCGGAACACGCGGCCAGGACACGGTCGATCAGCGCCCGGCCGCCCACGCGCACGCCGGGCTTGTCCGCGCCGCCGAGCCGCGCGGCGCCGCCGCCGGCGAGCACCACGGCGTCGTAGGGATCACCCTCATTCGCGGTCACCCACCGAGTATGGGCATACGGAGGATCAATGCCACCCCGTGAAGGGCCTGTCGGGCAGGGGACTCACCTCACTCGCGGCCCGCCTCCCCCGTGTCCCCCGCCTCCGCCGCATTCCCCGCCTCTCCCATCACACCGACCGCAGCAGCACCGCCGGCTGTTCCACGCAGTCCGCCACGTACCGCAGAAAGCCGCCCGCCGTGCCGCCGTCGCACACCCGGTGGTCGAAGGTGAGCGACAGCTGCACCACGTGCCGCACCGCCAACTCCCCGTCGTGCACCCAGGGCTTCGGCACGATGCGGCCGACGCCCAGCATGGCCGCCTCGGGGTGATTGATGATCGGCGTGGAGCCGTCGACCCCGAACACGCCGTAGTTGTTCAGCGTGAACGTCCCCCCGGTCAGCTCGCCCGGGGTCAGCCTCCCGGAGCGCCCCGCCTCCGTGAGCCGGATCAGCTCGGCGTTGATCGACGCGGTCGTCCTCGCCTGCGCGTGCCGTACGACAGGGACGACGAGCCCGCGGTCGGTCTGCGCGGCGAACCCGAGGTGCACGTCGGCGAACCGGCGCACCTCACGCGCCTCCATGTCCACGCTGGAGTTGAGCTCCGGGAACCGCTCCAACGCGGCCACGGTGATACGGGCGAACAGCGCGAGCAACGACACCTTCTGCCCGTCCCGCTCCGTCACCGCGCCGTTCATCGCGGCGCGGGCCGCCAGCAGCTCGGTCGCGTCGGCGTCGACCCAGCAGGTGGCCTCCGGGATCTCGCGCCTGCTGCGGGCCATCTTGTCCGCGACGAGCCCGCGGATCCCCGTCAGCGCGTGCCGGGACTCGGCGCCCGCGCGCACGGGCTCCTGCCCCGCCTCGACCTGGCGGCGCGCTTCGGCCCTTCCCGCGCGGATCAGCTCATCGTCCGCACGAGCCGCCGCCTTGACCGCCGCGCCGTCGTACGCCTCGGCCGCCGTCCCGGTGGCCACTCCGGGCGCCGCTCCGATGGCCGCCTCTACGTCGGCCCGCGTGATCAGACCGTCCGGGCCCGAACCCACGAGCTCGCGCAGCTCCACGCCGTGCTCCCGCGCCAGCTTGCGCACGAGAGGGGAGATCACCGGGACCGGGCCGTCCGCGCGCGCGGGAGACCGCTGCGGGCCGCGCCCCCCGGCAGGCGCCGCGGGCGCGGCGGGCACGGCAGGCACGGCGGGCGGGGTGAAGAGCCCCCGCACCCTGCCCGGCGTACGCGTCCGCGACTGGCCCGGCACCGCCGTGCGCGGGCTGACCGAGGGGTTCTACGGCACCCCCTGGACCCGTGAGCAGCGCCTGGCCCAGCTCGACTTCATGGGCCGCACCAAGCAGAACCGCTACCTCTACGCCCCCGGCGACGACCTGTACCGCCAGGCGCGCTGGCGCGAGCCCTACCCGGCGGAGCAGCGCGCGGACTTCCGGGCGCTCGCCGCGCGCGCCGAGGCCAACCACGTCACGCTGGCCTGGGCCGTCTCCCCCGGCCAGGCCATGTGCATGTCGTCCGACAAGGACGTCAGGGACCTCACCCGCAAGATCGACGCGATGTGGGCGCTCGGGGTGCGCGCCTTCCAGCTCCAGTTCCAGGACGTCAGCTACAGCGAGTGGCACTGCGAGCGGGACGCCGAGACGTTCGGCAGGGGCCCCGAGGCCGCCGCGAAGGCGCAGGCCCGGGTGGCCGGCGCCGTCGCCGCGCACCTGGCCGCGCGCCACCCGGGCGCCGAGCCGCTCACCCTGATGCCGACCGAGTACTTCCAGGACGGCACGACCGCGTACCGCGCGGCCCTCTCGGCCGGCCTGGACCGCCGTGTGCAGGTGGCCTGGACCGGCGTGGGCGTGGTGCCCAAGACCATCACGGGGCGCGAACTGGCGGGCGCCCGCGAGGCGTTCGGCCCGCACCCGCTGGTCACGATGGACAACTACCCGGTCAACGACTTCGCCCAGGACCGCATCTTCCTCGGCCCCTACACCGGCCGCCAGCCCGCCGTCGCCACCGGCTCGGCCGCGCTTCTCGGCACCGCCATGGAGCAGCCCGCCGCCTCCCGCATCCCGCTGTTCACGGCCGCGGACTACGCCTGGAACCCGCGCGCTTACCGCCCGCACGCGTCGTGGCTCGCCGCGATCGACGACCTCGCGGGCGGGGACCCGAAGGCGCGGGGCGCGCTGCGGGCCCTTGCGGGCAACGACGCCTCGTCCGTGCTGGGCGCGGAGGAGTCGGCGTACCTGCGGCCCCTCATGAACGACCTCTGGCGTGCGCGCACGACGACGGACCCGGCCCGCGCGGACGCTTCCGCGCGGCGGCTGCGCGCCGCGTTCGGCGTGATGCGCGAGGCGCCGCGGCGGCTCTCCGGCAGCGCGCTCGGCCGGGAGGTGCGCCCGTGGATCGAGAAGCTGGGGCTCTACGGCGAGGCCGGGGAGACGGCCGTCGACCTGCTGCGCGCGCAGTCGCACGGTGACGGCGCGACCGCCTGGCGCGCCTCGCGCGAGCTGACGCGGCTCCGCGCGGAGCTGCGGGCGCACGGGGTCACCGTCGGCGAGGGTGTCCTGGATCCCTTCCTGACGCGCGCGCAGCGGGCGTACGCCGACTGGGCGGGGCTCGACGGCGAGCGGGCCTCCGACGGCGCGACGGCGCGGTTCGGCCGTGAGCGTCCGCTCGCGGCGGTGACGGCGCTGACCGAGCCGGGCACCCGGGGCAGCGTCGAGGTGCACGTGCCCGGCAAGGGCTGGCGGCGCGTCGGGGCCCTCGCAAAGAGCGGCTTCACCGAGCTTGACCTCACCCGGACGGATGACGGTGGCGGCGCGAAGAAGCACGGCGGGGGCGTGCGCGCCGACGCCGTACGCGCCACCCCCACCGACGGCACGGGCTCGGTGCGCCACGTCGTCCCCTGGTACGCCGACGCCCCCGGGGCCCGGCTCTCGCTGGCCCGCACCGAAGCGGACGCGGAGATCGGCGGCGAGCCGCGCGAGGTCACGGCGAAGCTGCGTTCCCTGCGCCCGGGCACCCTGCGGGGGCGGGTCGAGGCCAAGGCGCCGAAGGGCATCGAGGTGCGGGTGCCGGAGCGGACCACGCTGCCGCGCGGCACGGAGGTCGAGGTGCCGGTCGAGATCGCCGTCGCCGCGGGCACGCGTGCGGGGACGTACGAGATCCCGGTCTCCTTCGGGGGCGAGACCCGCACGGTGCGGGTCCGCGCCTATCCGCGCACGGCGGGCCCGGACCTGGCGCGCGGCGCGAAGGCCTCGTCGTCGGGCGACGAGACGAAGGACTTCCCGGCGTCGGCCGCGGCCGACGGCGATCCGGCGACCCGCTGGTCCTCGCCCGCCGAGGACGGCGCGTGGTGGCAGGTGGAGCTGGCGGAGCCGGTGCGGCTCGGCCAGGTCGTGCTGCGCTGGCAGGACGCGTACGCGGCGGAGTACCGGGTGCAGACGTCGGCGGACGGCAGGACGTGGCGCACGGCCGCGACCGTGCGGGACGGCAGGGGCGGGCGCGAGGCGATCCGCATGGACGCGCGCGAGACGCGCTACCTGCGCGTCCAGGGCGACAAGCGCGCCACGCGCTTCGGCTACTCGCTCTGGTCGGTCGAGGCGTACGCGGTCGCCGAGGGCCGCCCGCCGCGCGGCTAGACCACCACCGCCCGGCAGGCGCCCTCGTACCGGAAGCCGCCCGTCTACGACGAAGGCCCGGATCCTCTCCTAGGCGGAGATGCCGTCGATCCGGGCCATCGCGTCGTCCGCGCCGAACGGCTGCAAATACGGCAGCCAGCGCGGATCCCGGTGTCCGGTCCCGATGATGCGCCACGCGAGGCCCGAGGGCGGCGCGGGCTTGTGCCGCAGCCGCCAGCCGAGTTCCATGAGGTGCCGGTCGGCCTTGACGTGGTTGCAGCGGCGGCACGCGGCCACCACGTTCTCCCAGGCGTGCTGCCCGCCCCGGCTCTTCGGGACGACGTGGTCGACGCTGGTCGCGACGCCACCGCAGTACATGCACCGGCCGCCGTCGCGGGCGAACAGCGCCCGCCTGGTCAGCGGAACGGGCCCCCGGTAGGGGACCCGGACGAACCGCTTGAGGCGGACCACGCTGGGTGCGGGGACGGTGCGCGTCGCGCTGTGCATGAAGGCGCCGGATTCCTCGAGGCAGAGAGCCTTGTTCTCCAGGACGAGGACGAGCGCGCGGCGGAGCGGTACGACGCCGAGGGGCTCGTACGACGCGTTGAGGACCAGGACGTGCGGCACGGTGCCTCCTATAACGCCGGCGGCGCGTGGCTCGCGCCGGGACGATCTGTGGACAGTCTCCCCTCATGCCTGGTCGAAGCGCCAGCATGTGCCGGTAACGGGCTCGAAGTGTTTTCGACCACAGGCGACATGCCACCGGCACGTCACCTGCTTCCTGCCCAGGTGAGCCCTGTCTCTCCCTCGAACATGACAACGATCCACACACAATGCCCCGTTAGTGTGGTGTGTCTGCCCGCTTCCCCCTTGACTTCTCGTCCGCCGGGCAGGCCGCGATACCTGGAGGTACCTGCCGTGTTCTTGTCCGTCCTGTCGGCAGCCGGAACGGACCCGGACGACACGCCGACGCCGAAGCCGCCCACCTTCGAGGACGCCCAGGAGAGTGCCGGGAACGCCGCGAGCTGGGTCGAGCAGAACTGGTCCACCTGGCTCGGCATCGGCCTGCGCATCGTGCTGATCGTCACGGTCGCGATCGTCCTGCGGATCCTGGTCCGGCGCGCCATCACCAAGCTCATAGACCGCATGAACCGCACGGCGAACGCCGTGGACGGCACCGCGCTCGGCGGCCTCCTGGTGAACGCCGAGCGCCGCCGCCAGCGCTCGCAGGCCATCGGGTCCGTGCTCCGCTCGGTGGCGTCGTTCGTGATCCTCGGCACGGCCGCCCTGATGGTCCTCGGCGCCTTCGAGATCAACCTGGCCCCGCTGCTCGCCTCCGCCGGCGTGGCGGGCGTGGCCATCGGTTTCGGCGCCCGCAACCTCGTCACGGACTTCCTCTCCGGTGTCTTCATGATCCTGGAGGACCAGTACGGGGTGGGCGACACGATCGACGCGGGCGTCGCCTCCGGCGAGGTGATCGAGGTCGGCCTGCGCGTCACCAAGCTGCGCGGCGAGAACGGCGAGATCTGGTACGTCCGCAACGGCGAGGTCAAGCGCATCGGCAACCTCTCGCAGGGCTGGTCCACGGCCGGCGTCGACGTGACGGTCCGCCCGGACGAAGACCTCGACAAGGTGAAGGCGACCCTGGCGGAGGTCGGCGAGGCCATCGCCAAGGACGAGCCGTGGAACGAGCGCCTGTGGGGCCCGGTGGAGATCCTCGGCCTGGACAGCGTCTGCCTGGACTCCATGGTGGTCCGCGTCTCGGCGAAGACGATGCCGGGCAAGTCCCTGGGCGTCGAGCGGGAGCTGCGCTGGCGCATCAAGCGGGCCTTCGACGGGGCGGGCATCCGCATCGTGGGCGGCCTGCCGCTCCAGCCGGGCGAGGACACCGCGGCCGCCGACCCCTCAGCGGGCATGGCACCCCCCTCCGCGTACGCCTCGACGACGTCCCCGCAGTCCCTGGCTGCCTCCCCCATACCGCCGCCTCCGCCGCATCTGTCGAAGTAGCGCGACACGGCGTTCCTCCTGGAGGAGCAGCACCCCGTGCAACGCACCGCCCCCGCAGGTAACGACTTGGTCGCCGCGGGGGCGTTCGCTCTTGACGGCCTCTTCACGCCGGCCTTACGGTCCTCCCGAATTGGAAAGTTTCCTAACAGTTAACGGGCAGCCGAAGGGCCGGTGTCGTCATGGCAGCAGCAGGCAGCACTCCGGGGACCCCCGGCACGCCGCGCGTCCTGCGCGCCATGAACGATCGCGCCGTACTGGACCTGCTGGTCGCCCACGGGCCGCTCACCCGGACCCGCATCGGTGAGCTGACCGGCCTCTCCAAGCCGACCACCTCGCAGCTCCTCGGGCGGCTGGAGGCCGCCGGACTCGTGCACACCACCGGCAGCCTCAGCGGCCGGCCGGGGCCCAACGCCCTGCTGTACGAGATCGACCCGGGCGCCGGGCACGTCGCCGCGCTGTCCGCCGACCCGACCGGCATCACCGCGCTCGTCGCCGACATCACCGGCACCGTCCTCGGCACCGAGCGCGTGGAGGCCGACGCCATCGCCGAGGACGTCCGCCACCGCACCGCCCAGCTCGTCGCCGAGGCCGTCGACGGAGCGCTGCGCCGGGCGGGCCTCGGCCACGGCGACCTGCGGGCCGCGGTCATCGGCACCCCCGGCGCCATCGACCCGCACACCGGCCAGCTGCGCTACGCCCCGCACCTGCCGGGCTGGCACTCCCGCACCCTGCGCGACGACCTGGCCGCGGTGCTCGGCACCCCGGTGGCGATCGAGAACGACGTGAACCTGGCCGCGGTCGCCGAGCAGTACGAAGGCGCCGCCCAGGACCACGACAACTACGTCCTGACCTGGCTCGACGAAGGCGTCGGCGCCGCCATCGTGCTCGGCGGCACCCTGCTGCGCGGCGCGACCGGCGGCGCGGGCGAGATCGGCTACATGCCGCTGCCGGGCGCCCCGCTGGTGCGCGGCGGCCCGGAGGCCACGCTCGGTCCGCACGGCGGCGGGGGCGGCTTCCAGAGCCTCGTCTCGGCGCCCGTCGTCCGCGAACTCGCGGGCCCCGGCGCCTCCTTGGCCGACGCCCTCGCCGACGACGTGATCGTCGCCGAGGTCGCCCGCCGTCTCGCCACCGGCATCGCGGCGGTCGTCGCCGTGGTCGACCCGGAACTCGTCGTGCTCTCCGGCGCGGTCGCCCAGGCCGGCGGCGACAAGCTGCGCGTACGCGTCGAGGAGGAGCTGACGGGCCTCGCCCTGCCCCGCCCGCAGGTCCGCGTCAGCGAACTCGACGGCGACCCGATCCTCACCGGAGCGCTCCGCTCGGCCCTCACCCAGGCCCGCGACCAGGTCTTCGACACCGCCTGAGCCGCGCCCCGCCCCCCCCCCCCCCCCCCACCCCCCCCCCCCCGCCCCCCCCCCCCCCCCGCCGCCCCCCCCCCCCCCCCCCCCCCCCCCCCCCCCCCCCCCCCCCCCCCCCCCCCCCCCCCCCCCCCCCCCCCGGGCGGCCCCGCCCCCCCCCAGCCCCCCCGCGCCCCGGTGGGGTCCGGCCCCCCCCGCCACGATCCGCTCCGCCAGCACCGACAGCCGCCGGTCCCCGTGCAGGGAGCCCACC
>NZ_JAFEXF010000263.1 GCF_016905445.1 Streptomyces sp. G44 | reverse complement strand
GCCCCCGCCCCCGGCGGGGCGGGTCCCCCCGCCGGTCCACGCCCCCGGCGCGGGCGCCGCGCCGGGGGGTGACGCCGGGGGGGGGCGGGGCCGCGCGCCCCCGGCCCCCCGGGCCCCGGCGGGGGGGGGGGGCGGGGGGGCCCCGGCGGGGGGGGCCGCCCCCCCCCCGCCCCGGGACGGGGCGACGGCCGCGGCCCCCGCCTTGTCCTCGCCCGCCGCGAGCAGCCACACCTCACGCGCCGCCCTGATCGCCGGGAGCGTCAGGGAGACACGGGTCGGCGGGGGCTTCGGCGCGCCGTGCACGCCGACCACCGAGCGCTCCGTCTCGCGTACCGCCGGATGCTCCGGGAAGAGCGAGGCGACATGCGTGTCCGGGCCGACGCCGAGCATCAGGACGTCGAAGGCCGGCACCTGGCCGTGGTCCTCCGGCCGCGCGGCGGCGGCCAGTTCGGCGGCGTAGACCTCGGCGGCGGCGTCCACCTCGTAGGGGCCGTCGGAGGCCGGCATCGGGTGCACCCGCGCCGGGTTGAGCGGCACCGCGTCCAGCAGCGCCGCGCGGGCCTGGGTGTAGTTGCGCTCCGGGTCGCCGTCCGGCAGGAAGCGCTCGTCACCCCACCACAGGTCCAGGCGCGACCAGTCGACCGCGTCCCGGGCGGGGGAGGCGGCGAGCGCCGCCAGCAGGCCGTTGCCGTTGCGGCCGCCGGTGAGCACCACGGAGGCGTACCCCCGCGCGGACTGCGCGTCGACGATCCTCGTGATGAGACGGGCCGCCGCGGCCCGCGCCATCAGCTCCTTGTCGCGGTGGACGACGAGCTGCGGGGCCCCGGTCACTTGGCCGCCGCCTTCTTGGCGGCGGCCTTCTTCGCCGGAGCCTTCTTCGGCTCGGGCTCCCCGGCAGCGCCGTCCTTGACCTCGGCCGCCACCTCCGTCACCGGGGTGGACGGCTCGCCCAGGCGCTCCACGCCGTACTTCAGCGCGGACGCGTAGGTGTCGTCCGGGTCCAGGCGGCGCAGCTCCTCGGCGATCAGCTCGGCCGTCTCGCGGCGCTTGAGCGCCACGGCGCGGTTGGGCTGGCCCTCGATGTGCAGCGTGGCGAGCGAGCCGTCGGCCCGGTCGAGCACGATGGGGCCGCAGTCGGTCTCCATGCGGACCCCCGTCAGGCCGGGGCCCGTCGACACCGCGCGCTTGACCGTGACGCCCAGGCGGTCCGCCAGCCACATGGCCAGCAGCTCGCAGCTCGGGTTGAACTCCTCGCCGTCCACCTGCACCGACTTCACGTTGCAGGCGATCTGGTCCAGCGCCGCGGCGAGCATGGAGCGCCACGGGGTGATGCGGGTCCAGGACAGGTCCGTGTCGCCGGGGTGGTAGGCCTCGGCGCGCGCGGTCAGCTCCCCGATGGGGTCCTCGGCCGCGTAGGTGTCCGTGACGCGGCGCTGGGCGAGGGCGCCCAGCGGGTCGTTGGCGGGGTCCAGCGGGGCGTTCACCGCCCACCAGACGACCACGGGGGCGTCGGGCAGCAGCAGCGGCAGGACGACCGACTGGGCGTGGTCGATGACCTCGCCGTACAGCCGCAGGACCACCGTCTCGCCGGTGCCCGCCTCGACGCCGACCCGCACCTCGGCGTCCAGGCGCGAGGTCGTGCGGTCGCGGGGCGAGCGGGCGGCGCGCTTGATGACCACGAGGGTGCGCGAGGGGTGCTCGCGCGACGCGTCGTTCGCGGCCTTCAGGGAGTCGTAGGCGTTCTCCTCGTCGGTGACGATGACGAGGGTCAGGACCATGCCGACGGCCGGGGTGCCGATCGCCCGGCGGCCCTGCACGAGCGCCTTGTTGATCTTGCTGGACGTGGTGTCCGTAAGGTCGATCTTCATGGCCGACGCCAGCTCCGTCCGTCTCGTGCGAGCATTTCGTCCGCCTCGGTCGGGCCCCAGGTGCCTGCCGGGTACTGCGCGGGCTTGCCGTGCTTGTCCCAGTACTCCTCGATCGGGTCGAGGATGTTCCAGGACAGCTCGACCTCCTCCGTGCGCGGGAAGAGGTTGGCGTCGCCGAGCAGGACGTCCAGGATCAGGCGCTCGTACGCCTCCGGGCTGGACTCGGTGAACGACTCGCCGTAGGCGAAGTCCATCGAGACGTCCCGGATCTCCATGGAGGTGCCAGGGACCTTCGAGCCGAACCGGACCGTGATGCCCTCGTCGGGCTGGACGCGGATGACGATCGCGTTCTGCCCGAGCTCCTCGGTCGCCGTGTGGTCGAAGGGGGAGTGGGGCGCCCGCTGGAAGACGACCGCGATCTCCGTGACGCGGCGGCCCAGGCGCTTGCCGGTGCGCAGGTAGAACGGGACGCCCGCCCAGCGGCGGTTGTCCACCTCCAGCTTGACGGCCGCGTAGGTGTCGGTCTTCGACTTGGGGTCGATGCCCTCTTCCTGGAGGTAACCGACGGCCTTCTCGCCGCCCTGCCACCCGGCGGCGTACTGCCCGCGGACGGTGCCGGCGCCGAGGTCCTTGGGCAGCCGGACGGCACCGAGCACCTTCGCCTTCTCGGCGACCAGCGCGTTCGCGTCGAAGGAGGCGGGCTCCTCCATCGCGGTCAGCGCCATCAGCTGGAGCAGGTGGTTCTGGATGACGTCACGGGCGGCGCCGATGCCGTCGTAGTAGCCGGCGCGGCCGCCGATGCCGATGTCCTCGGCCATCGTGATCTGGACGTGGTCCACGTACGACCGGTTCCAGATCGGCTCGAACATCTGGTTGGCGAAGCGCAGCGCCAGGATGTTCTGGACGGTCTCCTTGCCGAGGTAGTGGTCGATCCGGAACACCTGGTCCGGGGCGAACACCTCGTGCACGATCGCGTTCAGCTCGCGGGCGGACGCCAGGTCGTGGCCGAACGGCTTCTCGATGACCGCGCGGCGCCAGGCGCCCTCGGGGGCGTCGGCGAGGTCGTGCTTCTTGAGCTGCTGGACGACCTGCGGGAAGAACTTCGGCGGCACCGAGAGGTAGAAGGCGAAGTTGCCGCCGGTGCCCTGCGCCTTGTCCAGCTCCTGGATGGTGGCCTTGAGCTGCTCGAACGCCTCGTCGTCGTCGAAGTTGCCCTGGACGAAGCGCATGCCCTGGATGAGCTGCTGCCAGACCTCCTCGCGGAACGGCGTACGGGAGTGCTGCTTGACCGCGTCATGGACGACCTGGGCGAAGTCCTCGTCCTCCCAGTCGCGGCGGGCGAAGCCAATGAGGGAAAAGCCCGGGGGCAGCAGACCTCGGTTGGCGAGGTCGTAGACGGCGGGCATCAACTTTTTACGGGACAAATCGCCCGTGACGCCAAAGATGACCAGGCCCGACGGCCCCGCGATGCGCGGGAGCCGTCGGTCTGCGGCGTCACGCAGCGGATTGCTGCTTGACAAAGTGGTCAGCCCTTCGAAGGAGCGAGGCGCTTCAGCTCGGCCTCGGTCGACTTGAGCAGATCGGTCCAGGAGGCCTCGAACTTCTCGACGCCCTCGTCCTCCAGGAGCTGCACGACGTCGTCGTACGCGATGCCGAGCTTCTCCACGGCGGCGATCTCCGCGCGGGCCTCGTCGTAGGTGCCCGCGATGGTGTTGCCGGTGATCTGGCCGTGGTCGCCGGTGGCTTCCAGGGTCGCCTCGGGCATCGTGTTCACCGTGTTGGGCGCGACGAGCTCGTCGACGTACAGGGTGTCCTTGTACGCGGGGTCCTTGACGCCGGTCGAGGCCCACAGCGGACGCTGCTTGTTGGCCTGCGCCTTGTCGAGGGCGGCCCAGCGGTCCGAGGAGAAGACCTCCTCGTACGCCTCGTAGGCCAGACGGGCGTTGGCGAGGGCGGCCTTGCCCTTGAGGGCCTTGGCCTCGTCCGTGCCGATGCCGTCCAGGCGCTTGTCGATCTCGGTGTCCACGCGGGACACGAAGAAGGACGCCACCGAGTGGATCTTCGAGAGGTCCAGGCCGCGCTCCTTGGCCTTCTCCAGGCCCGCGAGGTACGCGTCCATGACCATGCGGTAGCGCTCCAGCGAGAAGATCAGCGTGACGTTGACGCTGATGCCGAGGCCGATGACCTCGGTGATCGCCGGGATGCCCGCCTGCGTGGCCGGGATCTTGATGAGCGCGTTCGGCCGGTCCACCAGCCACGCGAGCTGCTTGGCCTCGGCGACCGTGGCCTTGGTGTTGTGCGCGAGGCGCGGGTCGACCTCGATCGACACGCGGCCGTCCTGGCCGTCCGTCGCGTCGAAGATCGGGCGCAGGATGTCGGCGGCGTCGCGGACGTCCGCAGTCGTGATCATGCGGATGGCCTCTTCGACCGTGACCTCACGGGCCGCCAGGTCGGAGAGCTGCTGGTCGTAGCCGTCGCCCTGCGAGATGGCCTTCTGGAAGATCGACGGGTTGGTCGTGACGCCCACGACGTGCTGCTGGTCGATCAGTTCGGCGAGGTTGCCGGACGTGATCCGCTTGCGCGACAGGTCGTCCAGCCAGATCGCGACGCCTTCTTCGGAGAGGCGCTTGAGTGCGTCTGTCATGGAATTACATCTCCTACTTGGTCGTGTACGGGCGTCAGCGCTGGACGGCGGCGATCGATTCCCGCGCCGCCTGGGCCACCGCGTCGGCGGTGAACCCGAACTCGCGGAAGAGGACCTTGCCGTCGGCCGAGGCACCGAAGTGCTCCAGCGAGACGATGCGTCCGGCGTCGCCCACGTAGCGGTGCCAGGTCAGGCCGATGCCCGCCTCGACCGCCACGCGCGCCTTCACGGACGGCGGCAGCACGCTCTCGCGGTACCCCTGGTCCTGCTCCTCGAACCACTCCACCGACGGCATCGAGACGACCCGCGTCGGAACGCCGGCGGCCTGAAGCTGCTCACGCGCCTCGACGGCGAGCTGCACCTCGGAGCCGGTGCCGATGAGGATGACCTCGGGCGTGCCGCCGTCGGCCTCGAACAGGACGTAACCGCCCTTGGCGGCGTCCTCGTTGCGCTCGTACGTCGGCACGCCCTGGCGGGTCAGCGCGAGGCCGTGCGGGGCGCCCTTGCCGAACTCCTTGGTGAAGCGCTTGAGGATCTCGCGCCAGGCGATGGCGGTCTCGTTCGCGTCGGCCGGGCGTACGACGTTCAGGCCCGGGATGGCGCGCAGCGAGGCCAGGTGCTCGACCGGCTGGTGCGTCGGACCGTCCTCGCCGAGGCCGACCGAGTCGTGCGTCCACACGTACGTCACCGGCAGGTGCATCAGCGCGGACAGGCGCACGGCGTTGCGCATGTAGTCGGAGAACACCAGGAAGGTGCCGCCGTAGACGCGGGTGTTGCCGTGCAGCGCGATGCCGTTCATCTCCGCGGCCATGGAGTGCTCGCGGATGCCGAAGTGGATCGTGCGGCCGTACGGGTCGGCCTCCGGCAGCGGGTTGTCCGCCGGCAGGAACGACGACGTCTTGTCGATCGTCGTGTTGTTCGAGCCCGCGAGGTCGGCGGAGCCGCCCCACAGCTCGGGGATGACCGCGCCGAGCGCCTGGAGGACCTTGCCGGAGGCGGCGCGGGTGGCGACGCCCTTGCCGGTCTCGAAGACGGGAAGGTGGTCCTCCCAGCCCTCGGGCAGCTCGCCCGCGGCGACCCGGTCGAAGGTGGCGGCGTGCTCGGCGTTGGCGGTGCGCCAGGCGGCGAAGCCCTTCTCCCACTCGGCCTTGGCCTCGCGGCCGCGGTCGAGGGCCTTGCGGGTGTGCGCGATGACCTCGTCGGAGACCTCGAAGCTCTGCTCCGGGTCGAAGCCGAGGACGCGCTTGGTGGCGGCCACCTCTTCCTCGCCGAGCGCCGAGCCGTGGGCGGCCTCGGTGTTCTGCGCGTTCGGGGCGGGCCAGGCGATGATCGAGCGCATCGCGATGAAGGAGGGACGCTCGGTCTCGGCCTTGGCGGCCTGGATCGCGGCGTACAGGGCGGCCGGGTCGAGGTCGCCGTTCTCCTTGGGCTCCACGCGCTGGACGTGCCAGCCGTAGGCCTCGTACCGCTTGAGGGTGTCCTCGGAGATCGCGGTGGCGGTGTCGCCCTCGATCGAGATGTGGTTGTCGTCCCACAGCATCACGAGGTTGCCGAGCTTCTGGTGCCCGGCCATCGAGGACGCCTCCGCGGAGATGCCCTCCTCCAGGCAGCCGTCACCGGCGATGACGAAGATGTGGTGGTCGAACGGCGACTCTCCCGCGGGGGTCGCCGGGTCGAACAGACCGCGCTCGTAGCGGGCGGCCATCGCCATGCCCACGGCGTTGGCGACGCCCTGGCCCAGCGGGCCCGTCGTCGTCTCCACACCGGTCGTGTGCCCGTACTCCGGGTGGCCCGGGGTCTTCGAGCCCCAGGTGCGGAAGGCCTTCAGGTCATCCAGCTCCAGGCCGAAACCGGCCAGGTAGAGCTGAATGTAGAGGGTCAGGGACGAATGGCCCGCGGAAAGGACGAACCGGTCGCGTCCGGTCCACTCCGCGTCCGCCGGATCATGGCGCATCACCTTCTGGAAAAGGGTGTACGCGGCGGGCGCGAGGCTCATGGCCGTACCGGGATGGCCGTTGCCGACCTTCTGTACGGAATCCATGGCCAGGACGCGAGCGTTGTCAACGGCTCGCTGGTCCAGTTCGGTCCACTCGAGGTCTGTGGTGGTCGGCTTGGTGCTCACCCTGAGTCAGGGCTCCTCTCCACATGTCGAATGCCGGCGATGAGAATCTCACCGGCCGTTGTCGAGCCTACCGCTGCCAGAACGTGCATTTTTTCGAGTCATTCCAGACTGCCGGGACAGGCGGGGATCCGCCTCCTGAAAGGAATGCGCGGCGATTCGCCATGTGAATAGGCAACCGCTCACATGTCCGCTCAATGGTCGTTCGGTATCGCTCATGTGTCCGCTCAAAGGACGTTCCACGCCGCTCGCGCGACCGGCCGCCCGACCCTCGGTACCCGCTGTGCGGACGCTCAACACGACCCCACCCCCGCGAAGGGCGAGGTATGGGCAACGTCTACAGTGGCGTGGTACGCGCGAGCCTTTACCGGATCTTCATGTCAGAAGGTGCCGGACGGCTCGCTGGGATGTCTCTGTCAGGGGTGTGCGTGACGGCCGTTGAATCCCGTCCAGCGGGGGTTTCCGGGACGGACCTTAGCCCGAGCCATCGGCCGTTCGGGGCCCGTGTCAAGGCGTTCGTGGCGCTCACCAAGCCGCGGATCATCGAACTCCTCCTCATCACCACCGTTCCGGTGATGTTCCTCGCCGAACAGGGGGTGCCCGACCTGTGGCTGGTCTTCGTGACCTGCCTGGGCGGCTACCTCTCGGCGGGCGGCGCCAACGCGCTCAACATGTACATCGACCGCGACATCGACGCCCTCATGGACCGCACGTCGCAGCGGCCGCTGGTCACCGGGATGGTGAGCCCGCGCGAGTGCCTCGCCTTCGGCATCGCCCTCGCGGTCGTCTCCACGCTGCTCTTCGGCCTGGCCGTGAACTGGCTCTCCGCCTGGCTCGCGCTCGGCGCGCTCCTCTTCTACGTGGTCGTCTACACGATGATCCTCAAGCGGCGGACCTCGCAGAACATCGTCTGGGGCGGCATCGCGGGCTGCATGCCGGTCCTCATCGGCTGGTCCTCGGTCACGAACACCCTGTCGTGGGCGCCGGTCATCCTCTTCCTCGTCATGTTCTTCTGGACGCCTCCGCACTACTGGCCGCTCTCCATGAAGGTCAAGGACGACTACGCGCGCGTGGGCGTGCCGATGCTGCCGGTCATCGCCTCCAACAAGGTCGTCGCCCGGCAGATCGTCCTCTACAGCTGGGTCATGGTCGCCGTCTCGCTGCTGCTCCAGCCGCTCGGCTACACCGGGTGGTTCTACACGGCGGTGGCGCTGGTGACCGGCGGCTGGTGGCTGTGGGAGGCGCACGGCCTCCAGAACCGCGCCAAGGCGGAGGTCACGGGCGGCAAGCTCAAGGAGATGCGGCTCTTCCACTGGTCCATCACGTACGTGTCGCTGCTCTTCGTCGCGGTGGCGGTGGACCCCTTCCTGCGCTGAGCCGTCAAGGCCGTGCCGACGGGCGGGGGGCGGGGGGGCGGACAACCCCCCCCCCCCCCCCCGCCCCTTTGTCCACCCCCCCGGAGCATCCTCCCCCCGGCCGACACCCCCCCGGGGGGCGGGGAGGGGGGCGGGCGGGCGGGCGGCGGCCGGGACGCCCCCCGCGCGGGGGGGGAGGCGGGCCACCCGGGCCAAGAGAGCTGCGCCCCTTCCCCTCTGGACGGCGCGGCCCGGGGGCCGGGCCC
>NZ_JAFEXF010000262.1 GCF_016905445.1 Streptomyces sp. G44 | reverse complement strand
CCTCCGGGCGCTTCCCTTCGGTGTTTCTTTTGTTCTTGCGTTTCCAACCCTACCAGATCCGTTTTCCGTTCCGTTCCCGGTTCGGATTTCATTTCCGGTGGCCGTTGGAGGGCCTTTGCCTTTCGGCTGGTCCGACTTTATCAGAAGTTTTCGGCCGGTCTTACCGGTTCGAAGTTCCGAGTGAATCGGGGGCGGCTTCTCAATTGATGTAATTCGAGAAGCAGGCCGACGTTAACCGCCGCCCACTGGACTTGTCCAGTTCTAGGCAACTGTTCGAATCTACCTCCCCAGTCCTTCCGTGTCAACGGTTTTTCCGGGGCGAAGAGGAGACTAGCAGCTCACCAGGGTCGTACGCACATCACGCCGCGGTGGGGGCGGAGGCGCTGCGGTCGGTGCGGTCCAGGTCGCCCGTTTCGCCCCCACGGGCCGCCCTGCCGCCCAGGACGTAGACGTAGGCGAGGAAGGCCAGTTCGGCGGCGATGCCGATGGTGATGCGGGCCCAGGTCGGCAGGCCCGAGGGCGTGACGAAGCCTTCGATGGCGCCCGATACGAACAGGACCAGGGCCAGGCCGATCGCCATGCCGAGGGCCGCGCGGCCTTCCTCGGCCAGGGCGTTGCGGCGTGTGCGCGGGCCCGGATCGATGACCGTCCAGCCGAGGCGCAGGCCTGTGCCCGCGGCTACGAAGACGGCGGTCAGCTCCAGGAGGCCGTGGGGCAGGACCAGGCCGAGGAAGGTGTCGAGCCGGCCGGCGGAGGACATCAGGCCGATGCCCACCCCGAGGTTGAGCATGTTCTGGAAGAGGATCCAGAGCACGGGGAGGCACAGGAAGGCGCCCAGGACGAGGCACATCGCGGCGGCCTGGGCGTTGTTCGTCCAGACCTGGGCCGCGAAGGACGCCGCCGGGTGGCTGGAGTAGTACGTCTCGTACTGGCCGCCGGGGCGGGTGAGCTCGCGCAGCTCGCCGGGGGCGGCGATCGAGGCCTGGACCTCGGGGTGCGTGCCGATCCACCAGCCGATGACCGCCGCGAGGGCTGTCGAGAGCAGTGCGGTCGGGACCCACCAGTGGCGGGAGCGGTAGACCGCTGCCGGGAAGCCGTGCGTCAGGAAGCGGGTCACGTCGCGCCAGGAGGCGCGGCGTGTGCCGGTCACAGCGCTGCGCGCGCGTGCCACCAGGTGGGTCAGGCGTCCGGTGAGCTGTGGGTCCGGTGCGCTGGACTGGATCAGGGAGAGGTGGGTGGCGGCACGCTGGTAGAGGGTGACGAGTTCGTCGGCCTCGGCTCCGGAGAGGCGGCGTTGGCGGCGCAGCAGGCTCTCCAGGCGGTCCCACTCGGGCCGGTGGGCGGACACGAAGACGTCGAGGTCCATGGGGCGGCTGCTCCTCGTACTGCGGCGCGTGGTTGCTCAGCTTGGCAGACTGGCCAGTCCCAGGGCAGGGCAGGAAGGGCGGCGGGCGTGAGTGAGCTTGTGACGGGTGAGGCGGTGGCGCTGGAGCTGCGTCCCGCGAAGCTGCCGAGCCGGGCGCTGGCCGTGCTAATCGACATGGCGGTGGCGTGGGCGGTCTATCTCGCGGTGACCGTCGGGGTCATCGCTTCGACGTCTTCCTTGGACGACGCCGCCGCTGCCGCGGTCGCGGTCGCCGGTTTCGTGCTCGTGCTGGTCGGTGGGCCCATCGCGGTGGAGACGCTCAGCCATGGGCGGTCGCTGGGGAAGCTGGCGTGCGGGTTGCGGGTGGTGCGGGACGACGGGGGGCCCATCCGGTTCCGGCACGCGTTGGTGCGGGGGGCCATAGGGGTCGTCGAGATTCTGCTGACCTTCGGGGTCGTGGCGTGTGTCGCGTCGCTCGTGTCGGCGCGGGGGCGGCGGCTCGGGGACGTGTTCGCGGGGACCCTGGTGGTGCGTGAGCGTGTTCCCGCCGGGCGGGCCTCCCTTGTGGCTCCGCCGCCGCCTTGGCTGGTGGGGCGGTTCTCCGGGCTCGATCTGTCCGGGGTGCCTGAAGGGCTGTGGCTGGCGATCCGGCAGTACCTGACGCGCATGGGGCAGTTGGATCCGCGGGTGAGCTGGGCGATGGCGGAGCGGCTGGCCGGGGATCTGGCGGAGCGTACGGGGGCGCCGGCGCCGCAGGGGGTGCCTCCTGCCGCGTATCTGGCGGCCGTGGTGCACGAGCGGCAGGCACGGGACGCGCGGCGGGCGTTCGGCGGGGCGGCGCTCGCCGACGGCGGGGTCGCCGAGCCGGGTGCGGGGATCGGCGCCGGTTTCCCGCCCGGGCCCGGATACGGCACGGCGCCTGACCACAGTTCTGCGTACGACGGTGGTGGCGCCGTCCCGCTTCCGCCGCGCTCCGCCGCTGCCGGTGCCGGGCAGGCGCCGGAACCGGGCCGGGGCGATGAGGCCACGCCTCCGGCCACGGGGTTCGTGCCGCCCGCCTGACCTGCCGACGTGTGCGCGGGACGGACGCGGTGCCTCAGGTGAAGGTCGAGGGCGGGGTTTCGAGGTGTTCCAGCTCGATGCCGGGGGCCGAGAGGACGACGTCGCCGGTGATGTGGACCGCGTGCCGTTCGCCGGTGTCCAGGGCCGTGACCTGGTATTCGTCCACGATCAGCGGGCCGTTGTCAGTGGCGTGTGCTTCGCTTTTCAGCAGGGCCCAGGACTGGTCGAGGGTGCGGGGGGCGAGGACCGGGTCCGTGAAGGCGACCAGGCGGACGCGGGTCGCGGGGGAAGCGGGGGCCAGGCGCAGCAGCCGGGCCACCGCGACGAGGAAGGCGGGGGAGGTTCCGGTGAAGGCGTGGGCGGGTGCGTTGTCCTCGGTGGCGTGGGCGCCGGTCGGGTCGGTGCGGACCCAGGTGACGCCGTTGAGGGCGGCGGCGCGGACCTGCCAGTCGCCCGCGTGCAGTTCGAGGCGGATGGGGCGGCCCCGGTCGTCGAGTGCGAGGTCGACGGAGCCCGCGGGGGTGCCGGAGGGGGCGGTGCGCTGGGAGACGTAGCGCCAGCCGGAGGGGCCGGGCGCGCAGTGGAAGTGTTCTTCGCCGAGGGGGGTGTGATCGTGCGGGTCATGGAGCGAATAGCGGCCGCGGGGCATGGGCTGGGGTCCTCCGGGGCAAAGGGGGCAGGCCCCCGCCGCGGGGGCGAGGGCCTGCTGAGGTGGTGCTGACCGGCGGCCGGTCGGCTGTCAGTAGCGGTAGTGGTCGGGCTTGAACGGGCCCTCTACCTCGACGCCGATGTACGCGGCCTGCTCGGGGCGGAGCGTCGTGAGCTTCACGCCGAGCGAGTCGAGGTGGAGGCGGGCGACCTTCTCGTCCAGGTGCTTGGGGAGCACGTAGACGTCGGTCGGGTACTCCTCCTGCTTGGTGAACAGCTCGATCTGGGCCAGCGTCTGGTCCGCGAACGAGTTGGACATCACGAAGGACGGGTGACCGGTGGCGTTGCCCAGGTTGAGCAGGCGGCCCTCGGACAGCACGATCAGGACCTTGCCGTCGGGGAACGTCCAGGTGTGGACCTGCGGCTTGACCTCGTCCTTGACGATGCCGGGGATGGCGGCCAGGCCGGCCATGTCGATCTCGTTGTCGAAGTGGCCGATGTTGCCCACGATCGCCTGGTGCTTCATCTTGGCCATGTCGGAGGCCATGATGATGTCCTTGTTGCCGGTCGTGGTGATGAAGATGTCGGCCTTGTCGACGACCTCGTCCAGCGTCGTGACCTGGTAGCCGTCCATCGCCGCCTGGAGCGCGCAGATCGGGTCGATCTCGGTGACGATCACGCGGGCGCCCTGGCCGCGCAGGGACTCCGCGCAGCCCTTGCCCACGTCGCCGTAGCCGCATACGACGGCGGTCTTGCCGCCGATCAGGACGTCCGTGGCGCGGTTGATGCCGTCGATCAGCGAGTGGCGGCAGCCGTACTTGTTGTCGAACTTCGACTTGGTCACCGCGTCGTTCACGTTGATCGCCGGGAACAGCAGCGTGCCGTCACGGTGCATCTCGTAGAGCCGGTGGACGCCGGTCGTGGTCTCCTCGGTCACACCGCGGATCTCCGAGGCGAGCTGGGTCCACTTCTGCGAGCCGTCGGTGATGGTGCGGTTGAGGAGCTCCAGGATGACGCGGTGCTCGTCGTTCTCGGCGGTGTCGACGGACGGGACCTTGCCGTCCTTCTCGTACTCGACGCCCTTGTGGACCAGGAGCGTGGCGTCGCCGCCGTCGTCCAGGATCATGTTCGGGCCGCCGGTGGGGGTGTTCGGCCAGGTCAGGGCCTGCTCCGTGCACCACCAGTACTCCTCCAGGGTCTCGCCCTTCCAGGCGAAGACCGGGACGCCCTGGGGGTCGTCCGGGGTGCCGTTCGGGCCGACGGCGATGGCGGCGGCGGCGTGGTCCTGGGTGGAGAAGATGTTGCAGGAGGCCCAGCGGACCTCGGCGCCGAGGGCGACCAGGGTCTCGATGAGCACGGCAGTCTGCACGGTCATGTGCAGGGAGCCGGTGACCCGGGCGCCGACGAGCGGCTGGGCGGCGGCGTACTCCTTGCGGATCGCCATCAGGCCGGGCATCTCGTGCTCGGCGAGGGTGATCTCCTTGCGGCCGAACGCGGCCAGGGAGAGGTCGGCGACCTTGAAGTCCTGGCCGTTGGTGGCAGTCGTCATGAGTGAGCTGCTCCTCGTGGGGTTGGTCGAGGGATGGGCATGGCTGGTCTGCGGCGTCGGGTACAAGGGTCCACCGGCGCGCGCAGCGCAGTCCGTCGGAGGCCCTCTCTCCCTCGGACGGTCCGTGCGCGGACCGCCCGACCGCCATCAGCAGCGACGTCTGGCTCACCCACCAAGCTACACCGGGCGGGTCGGCGAGCCCCAGCCCGCCTCCGGGCCCGGCATCGCGGGCGGGCGGGCCGTGGGGGCGGGAGGGGGCGGCACGTCTGGGCTTTTGATCCTGCGGCGGCCTGTTGCAGGATGCCTGGAGGTCGTGCGCGGGGCGCCTCGACGTCGTAGCGCGGGGTGCCGTGAAGCCGTGTCGCGGCGGGAGGCGGCGAGGGCGCATGGCGGGACACCGCTGGATCGCATCTGCCTTCCCCTGAGCCGACGGGGCCCCGCACCATCCCGGTGCGGGGCCCCGTCACGTACTCCTGCGGAAGGCTGAGACTCAGTGGTCGCCGTCAGCTACCACCGGCGGCTTCGTGGCCGCCGCCTCGCTGTAGATGTCCGGTTCCAGGTAGATCACGCGGGCGATCGGGACCGCCGCGCGGATGCGGTCCTCCGCGGAGTTGATCGCGGCGGCCACCTCGGCGGCGGTGTCGTCGTGCTGGACGGCGATCTTGGCGGCGACGAGGAGTTCCTCGGGGCCGAGGTGGAGCGTGCGCATGTGGATGACCTTGGTGACCGTGTCACCGTCGACCAGGGCCTTCTCGATCTTGGTGACCTCTTCCGCGCCCGCGGCCTCGCCGAGCAGCAGCGACTTCGTCTCCGCGGCGAGGATGATCGCGATGGCGATGAGCAGGATGCCGATGCAGAGGGTGCCGATGCCGTCCCAGACGCCGTCGCCGGTGGCGAGGGCCAGGCCGACGCCGCAGAGGGCGAGGATCAGGCCGACCAGCGCGCCGAGGTCCTCCAGGAGGACGACCGGCAGCTCGGGGGCCTTCGCGCGGCGGACGAACTGCGCCCAGGAGAGGTTGCCGCGCAGCTGGTTGGACTCCTTGATGGCCGTCCGGAAGGAGAAGCTCTCCGCGATGATCGCGAAGACCAGGACGCCGACCGGCCAGTACCAGTGGTCGATCTCGTGCGGGTGCTTGATCTTCTCGTAGCCCTCGTAGATCGCGAACATGCCGCCGACCGAGAAGAGGACGATCGAGACGAGGAAGGCGTAGATGTAGCGCTCACGGCCGTAGCCGAAGGGGTGTTGCGGGGTCGCCTCGCGCTGGGCCTTCTTGCCGCCGACGAGCAGCAGCCCCTGGTTGCCGGAGTCGGCGAGCGAGTGGACGCTCTCGGCGAGCATCGAGGACGAGCCGCTGAAGATGAACGCGACGAATTTCGCCACCGCGATCGCGAGGTTCGCGGCGAGTGCCGCGACGATCGCCTTTGTTCCGCCTGACGCGCTCATAAGTGCCGGGGGTCCCTTCGCCTTCGTGTGTGGTCGGCCATCGCGGACGGGCGGTGCTCCGGTGCCTGGCCCGGCCGCTTTGCCCGTCCTTTGCGGTGGGTCATTGTTGCAGCACAGGAGGGTGCTGTTGTGTCAGGCCACCACGGTGGCCCGGAAAACCGTGCCCTCTCCGGACACTTCCGCCTTTTCTCCCGCCGGGACGAATACGGACTGACCGGGCGTCAGGGGCACTTCGCCCGCGCGGACCGACCCGGCGGTGCAGAGCAGGATCTGCGGGGTGGCGGCGGTGAGATCGTGCGGGGCGGCGCCCTCCGGCAGCGCGAAGCGGGAGAGGCGGAACTCGTCGATCGGGGTTTCGTAGACCTCCTCGCCCGCCGGGGAGGCCTCGGGGCGCAGGACGCCGGGTTCGGCCGCCTCGAAGCGGACGACGCGCAGGAGTTCGGGTACGTCGACGTGCTTGGGGGTCAGTCCGCAGCGCAGGACGTTGTCGGAGTTGGCCATGATCTCGACGCCGAGGCCGTCGAGGTAGGCGTGCGGGACGCCCGCGCCCAGGAACAGGGCCTCGCCGGGCTGGAGTCGTACGTGGTTGAGCAGCATCGCGGCGATGACGCCGGGGTCGCCCGGGTAATGGCGCGCGATTCCTGCGTACGGGGCGTAGGGGCCGCCGAGGCGCCGGGCGGCGGCCGTGACCTCGGTGACGGTCTCTGCCATCTCGTCGGGATCGGCGGTCAGTACGGCCGTCAGGACCTCGCGCAGGGCGGCGCCCTCGGGGTGGGCGCGCAGCAGGTCGACGTACGGCTTGAGGGAGTCGACGCCGAGGGCCTCCAGGAGGTCGGCGGTCTCGGCGGGGGCGCGGAATCCGCACAGGCCGTCGAACTCCGTCAGGGCGCATATCAGTTCGGGCTTGTGGTTGGTGTCCTTGTAGTTGCGGTGCGGGGCGTCCATGGGGACACCGCGGCTCTCCTCGTCCGCGTACCCCTCCTTCGCCTGGGCGAGGTCGGGGTGCACCTGGAGCGAGAGCGGGGCGCCCGCCGCGAGGATCTTGAGGAGGAAGGGCAGGCGGGGGCCGAACTTGGCGACCGCCCGTGGGCCCAGCTCGCGCTCGGGGTCCGCCTCGATGACCGCGTCGAGCGCACCGCGCCCGGTGCCCGAGGGTGCCCCGGGGTGGGCGCCCATCCACATCTCGGCCTGCGGTTCACCGCTCGGCTCGACGCCGAGGAGTGCGGCGATGGCGGTGGTGGAACCCCAGGCGTAGGGGCGGATGGTGTTGCTGAGGCGGTCCACGGAGGGGCTCTCCCTTAGTGCGTACGCGAATGCTGAACTGTCGGCGGCCCGGCCGGCGCGGCGGGGGCCGGAGCGGTCATGATCGGCCCCCGGAGGCGAGCGCCAGGTAAACGGCGGCGAAATCCGTGACGGCGATCAGTTCGGCGAGCGCTTCCAGTTCGTCGCCGGCCTCCGGCTCCAGCTCGCTGAGCGCGACGTCGTGGCCGTGTGCCAGTTCGCGGGCGGCGGGTGCCGCGGTGAGGCCGCCGAGGTCCACCGGGCGGTCGCGGAGCAGCACCACGCGGGCGCGCAGGGCGGCCGGGTCGTCGACGCGGTCGCGGAAGAAGTCGTCGGTGTCGTCACCGCCCGCGGGGTTGCCCGCGAGGAGGCAGCCGTGGGCGGGCAGGGCCTCGGGCAGTTCGGCGGCGAGCGCCGCGTGCCCGGCCAGTTCGGCGAGGGTGGCGGCGAAGCGGCGGCCCGCGACCCCCGCGGACTGGCCCTCGGTCCAGATGAGCGGGAGCGCGTCGGCGAGCTCGGCGGCGAGCGTCTTGGCGGGGTTGCTGTACGTGGCGATGGCCGGGCCGCAGCGTTCCGCGACGCGGTCGAGGCGGTCGGCGACCTGGTGGAGGGTGTCGACGGGGGCGGTGATCAGGCCGGTGCGGTCCAGGAGGACGAGGAGCGGGACGATCAGGGCCCACAGGGTGCAGGGGGCGCCGGGCGCGGACTCGTCCTCGACGCGGCGTGCCTCGTACGAGGCGGTCTCCCGGGTGGCTTCGTCGTGCGCGCCCTCGTAGGCGCCGTAGGGCGAGGTGGCCATGGGGACGGTGAGGCCGTGGCTGCCCTCCACGCTCTCCGCGAGGGGTGTGCGGGCGGGGGCGACGGCGACGACCGTGCAGCCGCGGCGGTACGCCTGCTCGGCGAGGAGGGACAGGCCCGGTTCGGAGCCGTCCGGGGTGGCGATGAGCAGCAGGTCCACCGGCCCCGCCCAGCCGGGCAGGGCCCACCGCAGGGCGCCCGCGGCGGGGGCGACGCCGGTCGGGGCC
>NZ_JAFEXF010000261.1 GCF_016905445.1 Streptomyces sp. G44 | reverse complement strand
CAGCTCCTTGGCGATGCCGGTGTTGGACCGGCCCTCCGCCATCGCGGCCGGCACGTCCCGCTCACGGGGCGAGAGCGTGGCCATGGGGTCCAGACGGCGGCTGCGGGCGAGCATCTGCTTGACCACCCCCGACGGCCGAGCCCGCGGCTCCCGCGGCCCCGGCGCCCACGGCGCCGCCCCCGACGAGCGCGGCCACCTTCGCGTATCCGGCGGCGCCGAACCAGCCGATGACGGCGATGGGCACGACCGCGGGGATGCCGCCCGCGACTTCCTCGATCTGCCCGGCGGCCAGACGGCACTTGGCGCACTGCTCCAGGTGCTTGCGCAGGCCTCGCTCGGCGCGGCTGCGCAGGCCGCCGCGGGCGTAGGCGCCGAGGCGGTCGGCGTAGCGGGCGCACTCCTCGTTCTCGGTGAGCGTGGCGCTGACGTGGGCCTGGAGGTAGGCCTGCTTGAGGCCTTCGCGGGCGCGGCTGGCGAGCACGCGCGTGCCGTTCGCGTCGAGGCCGAAGAGGGTGGCGACCTCGCTCGGGGACTCGTCCTCGACCTCCGTGTGCCACAGCACGGCCTGCCAGCGCTCCGGCAGGCTCCGGAAGGCCCGCATGGCCATCGACTGCTCGGCCTCGTGCATCGCGCGCACGTCCGCGCCGAGCTCCAGCCCCGCTCCGAAGGAACCCATGGACGCGGTGTCCTCACGGATTTCGGTACCGCCGCGCACGGCCTGTGCGGCGAACACCGCGAAGTCGTCGACCAGCTGCTCCCGCTTCGCCGACTTCGTCCACCCGGCGGCGACGCGCCTGACCGTGGTCAGCAGATAGGCGCGCACCGCGTGCTCGGGCCCGCTGCCGCCGCGGACGGCCTGGAGCATGCGGGCGAAGACCTCCGCGGTGAGGTCGTCGGCGGTGTGGGCGTCGCGGCAGCAGGTGCGGGCGTAGCGGCGGACGGCTTCGGCGTGCCTGCGGTACAGCTCCTCGTACGCGGAGTCGTCGCCCGCCCGCATCCGGGCGATCAGGTCGGCGTCGGACGTCGGCGTGTCCTTCCCGCCGGGGAGCGCGGTGGCCGTGCCGCCTTCCCGCTGCGGGGGTACGCCGGCGCCGGGCGCCGTGGTGGCTATGTCCGCGGGGTCACGGTCGCCGGCACCACCCTGGGGCGGCACCTGGTGGGCGGACAGCCCGCCGCTCTCCGTGCCGCCGCTCGTCGGGGGCGGCTCCTCACCGAGGCCTGCGGACGGCTCGTCCCGACCGTCAACACTCATCGCGGAACGCCCCCGATTGCACCCTCAGACCCGAACACCGGGACAGAGTGCCACAGGGCCGTGCTCCGGCCGAGACCGATGGCGGGCAACCACTCGTCCGAGGTGAGTTACCGCAATGGAGCACTATTGTTCACCCCATCGGGGAAGGCTCAACGGCCGCCGCAGTGAGCGGAGTTGCGCCTTCCCCTTATGGGTGCGTCCGCTACGCGGGCCGCGACCGCAGCCCTTCGAGCAGGATGTCGAGCAGCCGCGACGACGCCGCCGCCTGCTGGGCCGCGTCCGGCAGCGAGGGCGCCGCCGTCGCGATCACCAGCAGGACGTCCGACACGGTCACGTCCGGACGGAGCTGACCCGCCGCACGGGCCCGGTCCACGAGCCGCCCGACGACGTCGAGCAGCGTGGCCGCCCCCGCGTCGTCGCCCACCGCCGCGGAGACCGACTCCTCGGCGGGCGCCTGGCGCTGTTCCACGAGGCGCAGCTCGGGGGCGTCCGGGCCCGGCTGCCGCTGCTGCGGCACCCGCGCCCCGTCCTCCTCGGCGGCGCCGTCCTCGACGCTCACCCGCAGCACCTGCGGCGGCAGCAGCCGCCCCGCGCCCGACGCCACGGACGTCCGCAGGAAGCGCGAGAGCGCCGACCACGGCTCGTCCTCCTGCCCGAGCGCCGCCCGTGCCTGGTCGGTCAGCCGGGAGGTCTCCTCCTCGGCTATGCGCCGGACCAGGACGTCCTTGCTCGGGAAGCGGCGGTAGACGGTGCCCACACCGACCCGCGCGCGGCGCGCCACGTCTTCCATCGGCGCGCCGTAACCCAGCTCGCCGAAGACTTCGCGTGCCGCGCGAAGCACGTGCTCGAGATTGCGCTGTGCGTCGACACGCAGCGGTGTCGTGCGCGCTCCTTCCCCCATGTCACGTCCGTTCCCGCCGATGCCGACGGCGGATGCCGACGCGGCAGCGGAAGTCCAGTGGGTCTCCTGAATGCTCATACACGTTCCCCCGGTAATGACGTCTCCCCCCGGAGACACTCCCCGTCATTGGCTACCGGCGTGTTGAGGAGTGATCCCTTCCGCGAGCCCCGCAATGCGGCCCGACGGGCGCATCCCCCGACACCCCGACATCCCACGAACATAGTTGAGCCTGAGTCAATTCAGAAGGGGTGGGTTCCGCACGGAGCGCCCCCCGATCGGAGTACGCACCCTTTCCAGCCTTATTGCACCCCTGACGCATACCCTCCTCACAGCCGCTGACCTGCGCTCCTTTCACACGCCGCGACAAGCCTCCGGGTGCCCGCGGCACGCCGCCGCCGGTCACACAAATTGCCGGGCCTGTGGACAAACTCCGAAGCCGGGTGCGTCATGGGATGGTGAAGGCTGCGATCTCCCGGGGGACCACCCCCGCGTCCCTGGACTGTGTGCGCGTTCTCGTCGTCGGCGGCGGCTATGTCGGCATGTACACCGCGCTGCGGCTCCAGCGAAAGCTGAAGGCGGAGCTCAAGCGCGGGAAGGCCGAAATCGTCGTGATCACGCCCGAGCCGTACATGACGTATCAGCCGTTCCTGCCCGAAGCGGCGGCCGGCAACATCTCGCCACGGCATGTCGTCGTACCGCTGCGCCGCGTCCTCGACCACTGCCGCATCATCATCGGCGAGGTCGAAGCCATCGACCACGCCAAGCGCACCGCCACCTTCACCACCCTCGCCACCGAGGAGGAGGGCACCGGGCCCGTCGGCATCACGTACGACGAACTGGTCCTGGCCCCCGGCTCCATCTCGCGCACCCTGCCCATCCCCGGCCTCGCCGAGTACGCCATCGGCTTCAAGACCGTCGAAGAGGCCATCGGCCTGCGCAACCACGTCCTCGAACAGATGGACATCGCCTCCTCCACCCGGGACCCCGCGATCCGGGACGCGGCGCTGACCTTCGTCTTCGTGGGGGGCGGTTACGCGGGTGTGGAAGCGCTCGGCGAGCTGGAGGACATGGCGCGCTACGCGGCGCGGTACTACCACAACATCAAGGCCGAGGACATGAAGTGGATCCTCGTCGAGGCCTCCGGGCGGATCCTGCCCGAGGTCGGCGAGGAGATGGGCAAGTACACCGTCCGCGAACTGCGCCGGCGCAACATCGACGTGCGCCTGGAGACCCGCCTCGACTCCTGCGAGGACCGCGTCGCCGTCCTGAGCGACGGCGCGCGCTTCCCCACCCGCACGGTCGTGTGGACGGCGGGCGTCAAGCCGCATCCCGTCCTCGCCGCCTCCGACCTGCCGCTCAACGAACGCGGCCGCCTCCAGTGCACCGCACAGCTGTCCGTCGACGGCGCCCCGCACGCGTGGGCAGCCGGAGACGCCGCCGCCGTCCCCGACGTCACGGCCGACGAACCCGGCAAGGAGTGCGCGCCCAACGCCCAGCACGCGGTACGCCAGGCCAAGGTCCTCGGCGACAACATCGTCGCGGCACTCCGGGAGCGGCCTCTTCAGGAGTACCGGCACAAGTACGTGGGCTCCGTGGCGTCCCTGGGGCTGCACAAGGGTGTCGCGCACGTCTACGGACGCAAGCTGAAGGGCTACTGTGCCTGGTTCATGCACCGCGTCTACCACTTGAGCAGAGTGCCGACCGTCAACCGCAAGTCCCGTGTGCTCGCCGAATGGACCCTCTCCGGGCTGTTCAAGCGCGAGATCGTCTCCCTCGGGTCGCTCGAACACCCCCGCGCGGAGTTCGAACTGGCGGCCGGTGGCGAGCGCCCGAAGGAGTCCTCCTGACCGTCGTCAGGAACTCCCCGCACAGGACCCACGTCTGATGGATGTACGGCCGCACCCCCGGATGTCAGACCGGTCGGCGAGACTGTTCGTGTGACCATGGTCCGGCCGCAAGGCCGACACCAGGGACGTCCGCCCTCGACAAGCTGTGTTCCCGATCCAGAAGCGACACCACGAGGCCTACCGCAGTGAACTTCACGCGCTGGAGCGCCCGGCTCCCCGGAACGCAGCGCCGCGCAGCAGCGCGGACCGAACAGACCGTCCCCGCGACCCCGCGCGCCGACGGAGCCGTGCCCGCGGCCCGTGCCGAGCGGCGCTCCGACGGAGGCGAACCCCCGCCCGCCGACGGCAGCGGCAAGGGCGACGGCAGCGGCATCGACGGCCTGCCGGTCCGCGAGGTGCTCGACCGCATCCCGGCCCTGGTCGCCCTCGTGCACGGCGCCGACCACCGCCTCGCCCACGTCAACGACGCGTACGTCGCCGCCTTCGGCCCCCGCCCCATCGGCGAACCCGCGCGCGTGGCGCTGCCCGAACTGGCCGAGCTGGGCCTGCTGCCCCTGCTCGACCAGGTCCTGCGCAGCGCGAAGCCACGCACCGTCAAGTCCCGCAAGGCGCCCGGCGGACGCTCGTACACCTTCACCTGCACGCCGGTGACGCTGCCCCTGGACGGCTCCGCGGCGGGTCCCGGAGCCGGCGGCGGTGGCGGCGTGCTCGTCTTCGCCGCCGACGTCACCGACCACGCCGAGGCCGCCGAGCGCCTGCGCGCCAGCGAGCGCGCCCAGCGCGAGACGGCCGTCACCCTCCAGAAGTCCCTGCTGCCCCAGGAGCTGGAGCAGCCCGACGACCTGCGCATCGCCGCCACCTACCAGCCGGGCGGCACCGAGGCCGCGGTCGGCGGCGACTGGTACGACGTGATCACCCTGGGCGGCGGCCGCACCGCCCTCGTCATCGGCGACGTGATGGGCCGCGGCGTGCGCGCGGCGGCCGTCATGGGCCAGCTCCGCACAGCAGTTCGGGCCTACGCCCGCCTCGACCTGCCCCCGCACGAGGTCCTCCAGCTTCTGGACGGCCTCGCCTCCGAGATCGACGCCAGCCAGATCGCCACCTGTGTCTACGCCGTGCACGACCCCAACGAGGGCAGCCTCGTCTACTCCTCCGCCGGGCACCTGCCGATCCTCGTACGCGACGAGAACGGCACCATCCACCGCGCGGAGGAACCCACCGGCCCGCCGCTCGGCACCGGCGGCTGGCTGCACACCTCCGGCTCCGTGCCGCTCGGCCCCGGCTCGACCGCCGTCCTCTATACGGACGGCCTCGTCGAGCGGCGCAGCGAGGACATCGACGAAGGGGTGGCCTCCCTGGAGCGCGCCCTGGCCGGCGCCACCGGCACGCCCCAGGTGGTGTGCGACCGTCTGATCCGCGCCCTCGGGGTGACGGCCGACCACGACGACGACGTCGCCGTCCTGGTCCTCCAGCACCCGGCGCGCACCGGTCCGGACGCCGACCTGTTCCGCAACGCCGCCCTGGAGCTGCTAGGCGGCGTGGAAGCCGCCCCACGCGCGCGTGCCTTCGCCACCGGAGTCCTCGCCAGCTGGCGCTTCTCCCCGGAACTGCGCGACCTGGGCGTCCTCGCGGCCAGCGAGCTGGTCGCCAACTCACTCCAGCACGGCACGCCACCGATGCGGCTGCGCCTGCGCCGCACCGACCGGCGCCTGATCATCGAGGTCACCGACGGCGACGACCACCTGCCGCGCCGCCGCCGCGCCGAACCGGCGGACGAGGCGGGACGCGGCATCGCCATCGTCGCCACGATCGCGTCGAACTGGGGCTGCCGCCGCACTCCGGGCGGCGGCAAGGCCGTCTGGTGCGAGTTCGCGCTGCCGCGCTAGGCGGTCAGGCGTTCGCGGCGGCGGGCTCGACAGCCGTGGGGCTGCCCTGCGCCACCACCGGGCTCTTGGCGAGCGACGGCTGGTTCTGCACCGGGCTGAGCCGACGCCCCAGCCGCACCGCGAGCACCGTCATCCCCAGCGAGAACAGCACGAACGTCACGATGTACGGCACGTGCAGCGCGGCGCCCATCGGCCCGCCCACGGCCGGACCGACCGCGAGGGCCAGCTGCTTCACCAGGGCGAAGGCCGAGTTGTACTGACCGACCATGCCGCTCGGCGCCAGATCCGCGACCAGCGGCGCGACGGTCGGCGACAGCATCGCCTCACCGAGCCCGAAGAGCGCGTACGTCGAGACGAACGCGGCGGTGGCCATCGCCTGGCTGCCGTTGCCGAGCCCGGCGTACCCCGCGAGGAGCCACGCGAAGGCCCAGATCAGACCCACGGCCGCGATCACCCGGGACCGCTTGCGCCGCTCGACGAACTTCAGGACGGCGAACTGCGCGAGCACGATCACCGCCGTGTTGGCGGCGAGCGCGATGCCGAGCGTCGACGGGGTGATCCCCGCGGCCTCCACGCCGTACGCGGAGAGCCCCGACTCGAACTGGCCGTAGCAGGCGAAGAAGATCACGAAGCCGAGCACGCACAGCTGCACCATGGCCTTGTGCTTCAGGAGCGCCCGCAGCCCGCCGCGCGGCGCCGACGCGTCCTTCGGCATCGCGTCCTGGAGGGACGGCGCGTGCGGCAGCCGCACCGTCAGCGCGATCGCCGCGAGCACCAGGAACATCACGGCCTCGATGGAGAACAGCAGGGTGAAGCTGCTCGTGTGGTCCTCGTCGACGATCTGGCCGCCGAGGAGACCGCCGATGCCGAGGCCCAGGTTCTGCAGGAAGAACTGCATGGCGAACGACCGCGTACGGGTGGACGGCGTCGAGGACCAGACGATCATCGTCGCGAGGGCCGGCTGCATGACCGCCGTGCCCGCGCCGAGCAGCGCCGCGGAGAGGATGGCCGCCGTCTCACTGGCGGCTACGCCGAGCGCGACCGCGCCCACGGAGGCGACGACCGCCGACCCCACGAGGACAGGGAGCGGGCCGCGGCGGTCGATGACGCGGCCGGTGATGGGCAGGACGATCAGCGCGGCCATGGCGAAGGCGGCCAGCACGATGCCCGCCGTACTGGAACCGAGTCCCCGCACCTGCGCCACGTAGACGTAGAGGAACGGAACCGTGAACCCGATGCCGAACGCGCTCAGCGCGCTGCCTGCCTGGATACGACGCATCGCTGCGCCCATCGCCCTGGTCACTTTCACCTGCCTTAGGAGTTAGGAGTGAAGACTTCGAAGCTAAAGTTAGGATCTAAACAATACACACCGAAGGACTTCGATGCCAAGTCCCGCCGTGCCATACTGCGGCCATGGGTGACACCCCCGGCCCGAGCGAGCCGACACTTGAAGAACAGATCGCCGCGTACCAGCGCGAGTTCCAGGACCTCGACCCTCAGGTCGAGAAGATCGTCTCGGCCCTCGGCCGCCTGAACCGCCGTATGAACGTCGCCTACGGCCGTCAGACCGCGACCCTCGGCATCAGCAACGCCGAGTGGGAGGTCCTCAAGGCCCTCGTCCTCTCCGGCGCCCCGTACCAAATGGGCCCGGGCGAGCTGGCCAAGCGCCTCGGCCTCACGCCCGCCGCCATGACCCACCGCATCGACCGCATGGTGGGGGAGGGCCTGGTCACCCGCGACCGCGACGAGACCAACCGGGTCCGCGTGATCGTGGAGCTGACCGCGGAGGGCCGCGAGAAGTGGCTGGAGGCGATGCGTCTCGCCACGGTCTTCGAGGAGGAACTCCTCCAGGACCTGTCGGCCGACGAGCGCGGCGTCCTGGACGAACTGCTGACGCGTCTCCTGCGCCGGGTGGAACACGCCCAGCCGGACGCCGGCGGACGCCTCACCGACCTGGACTGAGACCGTGTTTGGCGCCCTGAGCTGCGGGCAAAGGGTGGGGTTGACAGTCACCTGCCGGACCCGTAAGGTTCTTCGGGTTGCCACGGAGCCGTAACGGTTCTGCGGCAGCGCTCCCGCCGCTGATCGAGCGGCAAACCAAACTCCGCACGGCCTCCCAACGGAACGCATTCGGCATGCCCGAATTCAATTCCAAGGCTCGATTATGAGTCGCCGGGAAAACCCGCTAGAGTTTGAGACGTCGGAACGGCCCAACGGCCGCGAGGACACGGCATAAACATCCGGCTCCGCCGGGTGGCCACTGACTGGAAGTCAGGTCCGAAAGGATCTGATAGAGTCGGAACCGCCGGAAAGGGAAACGCGAAAGCCGAGAGGCCGGAGCGGGAACCGGAAAGGCGCCGAGGGAATCGGACACGAAAGAGTCTGATAGAGTCGGAAACGCAAGAACAAAAGAAACACCGAAGGGAAGCGCCCGGAGGAAAGCCCGCAAGGGTGAGTACAAAGGAAGCGTCCGTTCCTTGAGAACTCAACA
>NZ_JAFEXF010000260.1 GCF_016905445.1 Streptomyces sp. G44 | reverse complement strand
TTTTTTTTTTTTTTAAAACGAAAACGGCGGAACCGAGGTGTAGAGGGGTCCTGGGGGCTGGGAGATGTGTAAAAGAGCCAGGCCCACAGCGGCGCGGCCGGCCCGGCGGCCGGGACCCGGGTTCCCCCGCCCGCCGTGTCCAGCCCCTGGCCCGCGGGCCCCGGCCGCGCGGTCCCGCTCCGCAGGAGGCAGTCCACCAGCGGGTCCCCGGCCCGGTGCAGGTCGGTGCGGGCTCCGGTGCAGTTGACGACCGCCGCCACCCGCAGCCGCCTGCCGTCGCCGAGCCGTACGCGCACGGCGTCGCGGTCCACGGTGGCGTCCACGACCTCGGCGGCGGCCACCCGCACCCGTCCCCGCTCCCGCAGCGCCCGCAGGCGAGCGGCCGTCGGGGGTGCGAGCCGGTGCCGGTGCACCTCCCAGCCGCGCAGGTCCTCCCGGAGGAACCGGGCCCGGTCCGCGTCGGTGAGCTGCTGCCACAGTACGGAGGTCAACGGGCGCAGCCCGTCCATGCCCGGTCGCCAGTCGCCGCGCTCGCGCCGGCACGCGGACAGGTGCCGGCGGATGTCGCGGCGCAACGTGTCCAGGCCGCCGGTGCCGTCCAGCGGGCCCGGAGGCACCGGCGGGGCCGCGGGGACGAGGTGGGGGTGCGGGACGAGTCCGTGCCGGGAGACCGCGTGCAGCACCCGGCCGGGCCGGGCGAGGGTGACCGCGACATCGGCCATGGTCAGACCGGTGCCGACGAGCAGGATGTCGCCCGTGCCGCCGATGGTGTCCAGGGCGCCCGGCGCCCACGGATCGGCCACGAAGCGCGGGCTCGCCCGCAGTTCGGCACCGGCCCACTCCGTCGCGGGGGCGAAGTTGCCGAGGGCCAGCACGACGGCGTCCGCTCGCACGCGGGTGCCGTCGGCCTGCGCCAGCGTGATGTCCCCGGCCCGGCGGTGCGCGCCGACGACCTTCGTGTGCAGTCGGCGCGGCGGTCCGTGCCGGCTCGTCCGGGCGGCGTGCTCCAGTACGTCGGCGAGGTACCGCCCGTAGTCGCCGCGCGGGGCGAAGTCATCCGGTCCGGCGGACGGCCGGCGCGCGGTGAGCCAGCGCACGAAGTGCCCGGCGTCGTCGGGCAGGGCGCTCATCCTGCTCGCCGGCACGTTGAGCAGATGGTGCCGCTCGCGGGTGCCGTAGGCGAGTCCGGGGCCGGACCGCCGGGCCGGGTCGATCAGCGTGAGGTCGAGCACGATGCCGTGCTCCGCGGCGCGGTTCAGCAGATGGACGGTGGTCAGCGCGCCGGCGGCACCGGCGCCGACGACCGCGACATGGCGTGCGGGGGAGTACTGCGTCATGTGTCACTCCTGGGACTCGCTGCTCGGGGAGGAAGCGGGAAGCTCGCGTGGGTGGCGGGTACACCTCCTCCGCGCGCGCAGAGGCCATGGGACAGGCACCGGCCCCGCGCGAGCGGCCCGGTGCCTCTCGCGAGGCGGGCGGCACCCTGCGGTGCGCACGGCCTAGGCCCGTGCCGTCTGCAGCGCGTTGCTGAGTTCGACCCTGGAGCCGACGCCGAGGCGCGGATAGATCTTGCGCAGGTGGTAGTTGACCGTGTGCGAGGAGAGGTAGACGCGCTGCGCGATCTGACGGTTCGTCAACCCGGAGCCGGCCAGGTGCGCGATGGTGCGTTCGACCTCACTCAGCGTCTCCCAGCCGGTCCCGCCCTCGCGCCGGAACCGCTGGGAGGCGGTGTGCCTGCCGACCGTGCGCAGCCGCTGCCGCACCCGCGCCGCGTCGCGGTCCGCGCCGCAGGAGCGGAACTCGTCGAAGGCGGACTCCAGGGCCCGCGCCCACTCGTGCCGCCGCAGCGCCTTGGTGCGCAACGAGACGACGGCCAGGTCCTCGAAGGCGCAGCCCCGCGCCCACGCGTCGCGGTGCCCGGCGGCGGCCGCCCGCAGGGCGTCGAGGTCCCCGAGCACGAGCCCGCGCGTGTGCTCGTGCACGGCGGCCGTCTCCGGCAGCCCGGCGTTGAGGTCGGCGAGTTCCCCCGTCCTGGCCACGACGTCCGCGACGAGTTCCGCGTCGCCCACACTCTGCGCCAGCCGCACGAGCCAGGCGCCGGCGCCTGGCTCCTCCAGGTACAGGGACGGCTCGCGCCACAGGTGCGCGCCCGGCTCACCGTCCGCCGCGGACAGCAGCCGCATTGCGGGGCGGGCTCCGTGGCGGGCGGCGACCAGCTGCGCCCGCACCCAGCCGTACGTCGGCGAGTCGAGGGGCTCGTCGCTGCCCTGCAGCGACACGAGGCAGTGGTCCATGTGGTCGACGGCCTCGGAGAGGTCACCGCACCGCAGCGCGACCAGCGCCGCCAGCGCCTGGCCCATGGGGCGGTAGGCCGCCGCGCCGGCGGTGTCGTCGAACCGCGTGACGCGGTGCGCCGCCCGCCGGGCCTCGCCGATCCTGCCCGCCCGCAGCAGCAGTCGGGCGCGGGTCAGCGTCGTCTCGCAGGAGCGGCCGCTCTCGGTGAGCGGCTCGTCGGGGGCCCGGTCCAGCATCTGCCACGCCTCGTCGGCGGAGCCCATCGCGGCGAGCTTCTCGCTGACCGTGGCCGCGGCGGCCGACGTCCCGTGCAGGCCGATGTCCTCGGAGACGACCTGGCGTCCGATGCGCAGCGAGTCGACGGCGTTCCCGGCGCGCCACAGCTCCTCCACTCGGGCGGCGGGCGCCGCGGCCCGCTCCCGAACCGCGCACGGGCCGGGAGGGGGCCGCACGGCCGCTTCCCGCGAGTCTCCCGGCCGGTCGGGGGGCGGCGCGGCCGGGGTCCGGCGCGCGGAGCGCGCCACCTCGCTGCGGAGCAACGGGCTGGTGAAGGCCACGCGGCCGTCCTCATGGGTCCGCAGGAGTCCGGCCGCCACCGCTTCGTCGAGGAAGGGGGCCAGAACGGTGGACTCGGACCGCCGCAGGACCGTCCGGGAGGCCGGGGCGCCGGCGCCGGGCACGGAAGGAGCCGCGGCGGCCCTGCACACGGCCTGGCGCGTACGCGGCGAGAGTCGCGTCAGGCGCTGTTCGACCGCGATGCGCACGCGGGCGGGCAGCGCGTCGCGCGCCGCCAGGCCCGCGGACGCCCCGGTTCCCGGGTCGGCGATCTCCTCCGTCAGGCCCTGGACGAGTTCGGTGATGAGCTGCGGATCGCCGTTCGCCTCGGCCACCCGGCGCGCCACCTGTACGGGGAGCACCTGAAAGCCCAGCAGCCGGGCGGCCAACATGGCCGCCTGAGGTTCGGTCAGCGGACGCAGCACGGTACGCGTCACGGTGCCGGGGCACGCGCGCAGCAGCCGCTCCGCGGTGCGTCCGGGGCGCGCCGCGAGCATCCAGGTCAGGGCGTTGCCGCCGCGGCAGATCGCCTTGAGCAGCGCCTGTTCCGCGGAGGCGGAGAGCGACTGGACGTCGTCGACGACGACGACGTGGGGCGAGCCGTCGGCGGGGGTGTCGACGGTGCTCGGTCCCCCGTGCCCGAAGTCCGCCCGGTAGGTCGCGACGGGCAGTCCCCGCGCGTCGGCCCAGGCGGCGGCGTCGCGCAGGAGCAGCGACTTGCCGATGCCGGGCCCTCCTTGCACGAGCAGCACGGCGGTCGTCCCCGCTTCGGTCTGCTCCACGGTGGAGACCACACAGCGCCAGGCGTCGTCCCGGCCGATGGTCGTTCGTTCGGTGTGCGGTAACGCGTGCATCGGTGCCGCTCCCCTGTGAGTCCATTTCAATGAACTTCAGTTCATTTATAGACCACGTCCCGTGTTTGCTCAAGGGTGTGCCACGGCGGCGGAGGCAGGCAACGCCTCGACGGGGGCGACCAGTTGCTCCGCTGGGGCTGACGATTCAGGCCAAACCTCGGACGGCGGCATTCACGGCGCGCAAGACCTCGACAGGGTCCGCCCGTAATGTTGTACTGTGGTTTAAATATTCGTCGAGGCGAAAGGGGCCCTCCTCATGACGGCCGCAGGGCCAGCCCCCATGGGACGCCGAGAGCGCAGCAAGCAGCGCGTCCGCGACGGTCTGTACACGTCCGCGCTCAGCCTGTTCGCCGAGCAAGGGTATGAGGGCACGACGATCGACCAGATCGCGGAACGTGCGGACGTGGCCCGGGGGACCTTCTTCAACTACTTCCAGCGCAAGGAGGACATCGTCCTCGCCTGGGCGGACAAGCGCAGGAAACGCCTGGTCGCCGCCATGGAGCAGATTCCGCAGGGCCCCCACGACGACGTCACGGTGCTCCTGGAGCGCTGCATGTCGATCCTGGCGGATTTCAACGAGTCGGAGCGGGACGTGGTCCCGGCCATACTCACCGCGTGGGTCAAGTCGGGCCGCCCCATCTTCGAGGAGCCCTACACGGCGGAGATCTTCGCCGACATCATCGAGGCGGGCCGCAAGCGGGGGGACGTCGCCCCGGACGTGGACCCCGCGCGGGTGGGCAACATCCTGCGCGACGCCTACCTGGGCCACCTCTACCGCTGGTCGCAGGCGCCGGAAGCGCACCCCCCGCTCCGCATGGAGCTGCGCGAGATCGTGCGCATCATCCTCGCCGGTTCGCTGTCGTACGCGCGCCGCGGCTGGACCGCGCCCGGCACCGACGCGTCCCGGGCCGTCCCCAGGAGCTGAGCACGCTCCGAGCGGCCATGGAACGTGTTCATCCAGTACACCGGTTTGGCTTCTTCCGAGCCGGGAAGTCGGAAGCTTCCACTCCCCGCGGTGCGGGACGGGCGGACGCCGTCAGGTATTGACTTCGGGCCAAAGTTGGCTCCTAGTATATTCTTGTACTGCGTAAATCCCAGCTCGTTCCCGTGTCCCGCGTCCACCGCCGGGCACAGCCCTCACGCAGAAGGCGGACCTGGAGATGGAACACGCACCGGCAGACAAGCGATCGTCGATAGCAGTGGTGGGCATGGCCTGCCGCTTTCCCGGCGCCGACGACGTGAACGCTTTCTGGGCGAACCTGCTGAGCGGTGTGGACGCCGTGTCGCCGGTCCCCCGCGAACGATTCGACATCGCGCCCTACATGAGCGAGCACAGCTCCGATCCGGGCCACACGGTCTCCCGTCACGGCGGATTCCTTGCCGACGCCTTCGGCTTCGACGCCGCCTTCTTCAAGATCTCGCCGACGGAGGCGACCGGCATGGACCCGCAGCAGCGATTACTCCTGCACGTCACGTGGGAATCGCTGGAATGCGCCGGTATCCGGCCCTCCAGCCTGGCCGGGACCCGCAGCGGGGTGTTCGTCGGGCAGGCCACCGCCGAGTACGGGGACGCCGGCTCCTCGCCCCAGCACCGCGACGTGCACGAGATGGTGGGCAACCGCCTGCGGGCCGTCACCTCCGGCCGCGTCTCCTACGCCTTGGACCTGCGCGGCCCCAGCATCGTCATGGACACCGCCTGCTCGTCGTCCCTCGTCGCCGTGCACGCCGCGCGGCAGAGCCTGCTCACCGGGGAGTGCGACCTCGCCATCGCCGCCGGCGTGAACCTCGTCCTCGCCCCCGACGACGCCATCGCCTACTCCCAGGGAGACATGCTCTCGCCGGGCGGCCGCTGCCGGTTCGGGGCGGCGGACGGCGACGGCTTCGTACGCAGCGACGGTGTCGGCACAGTCGTACTGAAGCGGCTCGCGGACGCCGAGCGCGACGGCGACCCGGTGCTCGCCCTGCTGCTCGGCTCCGCCGTCACCAACGACGGCGGAGCCAGCGGCCTGCTGGTGCAGCCCTCGGTGGACGGGCAGGTCCACATGATCGAGGAGGCGTGCCGCAGCGCGGGCGTCCGCGCCGGCCAGCTCGACTACGTGGAGGCGCACGGAACGGGCACCGCCGTCGGCGACTCGGTGGAACTGCGGGCCCTGGCCACCGCGTTCGCGCCGGACGGGACCGGCGGGCGGCCGCTGCTGACCGGTTCCGTGAAGACCAACATCGGGCACGCCGAGGCGGCGGCGGGGATCGCGGGCCTCATCAAGTCCGTACTCATCGCACGGCACGGCGAGATTCCGGCGTCCCTGCACTGCGGCGACCCGCACCCCCTGCTGGCGGACGGCGGGCTGCCGGTGCGGGTCGTGCGCGAGACCATTCCCGTACGACCGGCCGGACCCGCCGCGCTGCTGGGCGTCAGCTCCTTCGGCCTCTCCGGCACCAACGCGCACGTCGTGGTCGGCGCCTACACCCCCGATCCGCAGACGCCGCCGGCAGCCGGCCGGGCCGCCACCCCCGTGAGCACGGACGGGGACGCGCCGGCCCGGGACGGCGACGCCACCCTCCCCGAGGGCGACACGCCGCACCCGCACCTGCTGGTCCTGACGGCCAAGTCCCGCGCCGCACTCCTGCGCCTGGCCGATGTCCACGCGGCGCACCTCGAACAGGGCGGCGAGGGCCGCGAGCAGTCCCTGCGCGACATCTGCGCGACCGCCGCCACGTGCCGCGACCCCCTCACCCACCGGCTCTGGGCCGTGGCCGGGACCCACGCGGAGATGGCTGCACGCCTGCGCGCCCTGGCCGCGGGCGAGCGGACCGCCCAAGGGGGCATCGGCGAGACCGGGTTCGGCGAGCCGCGCAGGACGGTGTTCGTCTTTCCCGGCCAGGGCTCGCAGTGGCCGGGCATGGGACGCCGGCTCTACGCCTCCTGCCTCCCCTTCCGCAGGCAGTTGCTGGCCTGCGACGCGGCGGTCGGCCGGGAACTCGGCTGGTCCGTGGTGGACGTCCTGCACGCCGATGAACCGCTCACCGAGGTCGAGCGCGTCCAACCGGTGCTGTGGGCCGTGGAAGTGGCGCTGACCGCCGCCTTGCGCGCTTCCGGCGTCACGCCCGACGTCTGTGTGGGGCACAGCATGGGTGAGGTCGCCGCGGCGCACGTCGCGGGGGCGCTCTCCCTCCAGGACGCGGCCTCGGTCATCTGCCGCCGCAGCCGTCTCATGCAGGGCACCGCCCAGCAAGGGGCGATGGCCGCCGTCGAACTGGGCGCTGCCGACGCGGCGGCGGCCGTGGCCCCCTACCGGGGCGCCGTCTGCGTGGCGGCGGAGAACGCCCCCACCGCCAGCGTGCTCGCCGGGGAGCGCGAAGCGCTGGCGGCGCTGTGCCGGTCCCTGGGCGAACGCGGTGTGCTGTGCCGCCCGGTCAAGGTCGACGTGGCCTCCCACTCGCCGCTGATGGACGCGCTGCACGACGACCTCCTGTCGGAACTCGCCCACCTCGCGCCCACGCGGACAGCGATCCCGCTGATCTCCACGGTCACCGGTGAGACCGTGCGCGGCCCCGAACTCACGGCCGCTTACTGGGCGGACAACCTGCGCAGCCGTGTCCGCTTCGCAGGGAGCGTCGAGGCCCTGGCCCGGACGCGGGACAGCGTGTTCGTGGAGATCAGCCCGCATCCGGTCCTGCTGGGCGCGCTGGACGAGATCCTCGCCGACCATGAGAGCACCGCCGTCCCGTCCCTGCGCCGGGACCAGGACGACGAAAGCCAACTCCTGTGCGCTGTGGGGCAGTTGTTCGCCTCCGGCGCCCCTGTGGACTGGAGCCGCCGGTATCCCCAGCCGTTCCGGCCCGTCCCGCTCCCTCACTACTCGTGGGACCTCACGCAGTTCCGGCATCCCGCCACCCGGCCGCCCGCCTCACCGCACGTACGCCAGGACGAGCTGGACGATCTCGGACTGCCCGCCCGGGACCCCGGTGTGGTCTTCCACGGCATGACACCGGTGCCCCCGGCCGTGTTCGTGGCCACCGCGCTCCAGACCGCCCACGACGCGGCACCCGGGGAGGTCTTCGCCCTGGACCGGGTCGAACTGGGCACCGAACCGGTTGAGATCGGCGTCGGCCGGCGGAGTTCGCTGCGGACCACGGTGAGCGCGCCGGCGCCCGACGGGTCGCGCCGCACCGTGGTGGACATGGTCAGGGGCGGCTCCGGCTCCCCGGTCACGTGCGCGACGGCCCTCGCCCGTCCGGTCGAGGGGGCCGAGTGTGCCGACGCCTCGCACATGCTGGACGCCGCCCTCGCCCGCTGCCGCGCGTACGTGTCCGCCGACACCTTCTACCGGGTGGCCGAACGCCAGGGCCTGCGGGTCGGCGAGGCGCTGCGGTCCGTGGAGCAGCTGTGGCGGCGCGACGGGGAGGTGGTCGCGCGCCTGCGCCACCCGAAGGCCCCGGCGCCCACCGCCTGGGAAGCGGCCCTGCAGCCTCTGCTGGCCGCCGTGCCCGCGTCGCGGAACGGCTCCTACGTCCCCGAGGCGTTCGACTCCGTGCGGTTCTACGAGCTTCTCCCCGACGAGTTCTGGACCACCTGCCGCTTTTCCCGCGCGGCCGGCGCCGGTGCGGCCGCCGATGTGACCGTGATCGCCGACGACGGCCGGGTACTGGCCTCCTTCGCCGGGATACGGCTGCGCAGGCTGGCGGGGGCGTCGTCGGCCGCCGCCACAGGCGCACGCCGTTCCCGGC
>NZ_JAFEXF010000025.1 GCF_016905445.1 Streptomyces sp. G44 | reverse complement strand
CTGTCACTCCGGCTGACGCGCGACGAGCCCGCGCCGGTGCACGTGGCCGTGGTGGCCGGGCTGAGCGGGCCGGGGGCCGAGCGCGGGCAGGCGGTGCTGCGAGGGACACGGCTCCACCTCGACCAGATCAACAACCACGGCGGGGTCGCGGGCCACCCCGTCCGGCTGCTCGTGCACGACGACAAAGACGACCCGGAAACGGCCCGCCGGGTCGCCAGGAAGGTCGTCGAGGACGACCGGGCGGCACTGGTCGTCGGTCACACCGTCAGCGGCACCGCGCTCGCCGCAGGGCCGGTCTACGCGGGCGCCGGTATCGCGGCCATCACCCCGACGGCGACCGCGGACGCCGTCACCGGGACAATCTCTGGTTCTTCCGGGCCACTTTCGCCATGGCTACCAGGGCGCTTTCATCGCCGGGCACCTGAACGGCGTCAAGAAGGCCAGGACCGCGTCCGTGATCCACACCGGCACCGGCTACGGGCGTACCCTGGCCGCCGGCTTCCGCGAGGCGTTCGGCGGGCTCGGCCGGGTTCGGCACACCGAGAGCATCGGCCGCGTCATGGACCCCGGGCTGGGCGGCCGTATCGACAAGGCCGTGGCCGCCGTCGCCGAGGACGCTTCCGCCGGGCCGGTCGTGCTCGCCATGCACGAGGACGCCGCCGAGCGAACCCTGGTGGCCCTGCGGGAAGCGGGGGTACGCGGCACCGTCGTCGGCGGCGACGCGCTGAGCAACGACGCCTTCGTCGCCCGGCTGCGGAAGACCCCCCAGGAGAAGAAGGCGCGGGCGTTGACCCGCAACCTGTACGTCGCCTCTTCCCTGATGGCGGACAGCCTCACCGGCGAGGCCCTGAACTGGGCCGAATCGTTCCGCGAGGACAACGGCTCCCTGCCCTCCTGGCCCGCCATGGCGGCGCAGACGTCCATCGACGTGGCCATCAAGGCACTGAAGCGCTCCGGAGTCTCGGCGGCCCGGCGCGCCGGAACGGCAGGCCGTGCGCCGGAGCCTGGAGTCCATGAACAGCCCGGAGAAGGGGGTGAAGTGCCTGCAAGGGATGATGTACCTCGACGCCGCGCGTTCCCTGCCGCAGCCGGTGACCATGGGCGTCGTCCAGGGGGCAAGGTCGTGTCCGCGACCATCCAGCTCATGCCCTCCGACACGGCGAAGGGTCTGGACGCGGCGACGGGGATCGCGGCCGACCGTTCGGTGCGCGTCGCTGACCAGGTGCTCGTCCGTCAGCAGATCGTGTCCACGGGGTTCAACTGCAACGAGGTCAGCGCGCTGGACACCGGGGCGGAGACCTTCGAGGCGGACCTCTTCCCGTGGTTCCGCTACCGCGGCAGCGACGACGCAACCGCGGTCGACTTCGTCAACGCCGCGGACTACGACGTCTCCCTGGGCTCGCCGGTCCGCTCCTCGGAGCGCGAGGGGATCAAGTACCGCCTCTACCGGGTCACCGGCACCTTCAAGGCGTCGCTCGACTTCCACCAGTTCCCCTTAGACCGGCAGCACCTGATCATCGCCCTGCAGAACCACAAGTACTCCGCCTCCCACGTGGTCTACCTCGGGGACCGCAAGCTGCTGGAGCAGGACCAGGCGGAGGCGCTGCGCAGCGGCAGCGACGTCAACTCCACCATGGACCGGCTGTCCGGGTGGAAGTCGACCGGCCTGGATCTGTACAAGGCCACCGTGGACAGCACCGCCGCACTGGGCGATCCGGCCGTGACGGAGGAGACGCCCGGCTTCTACTACGGGCAATACGTGGCGGACGTGAGGCAACAGCAGCACCAGGGGCACCAGGCGACGAACCCGTGCGCGCAGCTTTCCTCCTCCGGAGTCAACGGCCGCGTCTGAATGAGGGCCCGAAAGGGCGTGCGTCGGAAGTGGAAGTTAGTTTTGTGACATGCCCGTGCGGCGCTACCGGACGTTTCGGCAACGGTCGGTTGTCGGGGGCGGCCGGAGGTACCGACGCCGGCCGCCCTGCGGCCCCTTGAGGTCAGGCGATCTTGCGCCAGATGTCTCCCTTCTCCAGGACATAGGTCCCGGTGTGACGGCGCTGATCGGGACCGGTCCGCGGCTTGACGCTCCGGTCACCGCCGTAGTCGTCCGGCTGCTTCGCGGTGGCACCGGACGGACGCACGGTCTGGCACTTGTCGGGGTTGGTGTAGGTCTGCGCGACGACGGTGGAGGAGTTCGTGGTCGACGGGCCGTCCACCGCTACGCCCTTGACCATCTTGCCGGTGCCGTCCACGTGCAGGTCGCCGACGACGCGGGACATGGAGTTGAGGGCGCCGAACTGGATCTCGTCGTTGGGCTTCAAGGTGAACGAGACCTCGGTCTCCTCGGTGTTGGTCATGCTCCAGGTGTGTTCCCACGTCCCCTTGAACGCTGCGGTGAACGCCCCGCGCAGGGCGAGGTGGATGAGGCTCTTGAACGCCGCGGTGGTGCTGCCCTTCTCGGTCATCTGGGCCGTGCCGGTCAGCGTGTTCTCCACGGTGGCGCTCGTGGAGGCCGTGCTCTCGGAGGTGGAGTCCTGGTTGGGCCCCTTGTCCTTGGGCGCCGAGTGGTTGGTCTCACTGCTCTTGCTCGTGTTCGACGTGGTGGCACTGCCCTTGGAGGCGTCCTGCAAGGTCTGCTGCGCCTGGACCTCGCCGGTGCCCGAACCGCTGACCTCGTTGTCCGTCCAGGCCGTGCCCTCGATCGTGGCGCTGCCGGAGATCTCACCGCCGATGTTGTCGGAACTGGAGGTCTCCAGCGTCACCGTCCGCTTGATGGACATGTCGGCGTTGGTGCAGTTGATGGCGCCGTTGGAGACGGAGTAGACGGCACTGGTGAACTCGCGCTTGCGCTCGGGGTCGAGCTTGAACGAGCAGGTGTGGCGCTTGACGTGACCGCACAGGGAGGTCACCTCCTGCACCGACTTCAGCGGCTTCTTCCCGTCGAACGCCCGCGCCTCGGGCATCTTCTCGATGCCGTAGTTGCCGATCTGGTCGGCTCGCGGTGCCGCCGCGCAGGGCAGGGCGGCGGTCAGGGTGAGTACGGACAGGGCCGGTACCAGGACGAGCGTGCGGCGGGTCGCCGCTCGTCGGCGCCGGGAGGAACGCGCGGTGTGAACCATGGCTGTTTCCTTTCGTGAGGGATTCCTGGGAGTTCAGGAGGTGACACGCGGCGGCCTCAGTCCCGGGGGCGGGAGGTGCCGGCGGTCAGCGGAACGGTGCGGGTCTTGACACCCTTCGGGGCGTCGCCGATCGGCACCAGGTGGGGGACGTTGCGCAGGGTGGGCGCGCCGATGGAGTTGTCCGGGGTACGGGCGTTGTCCCGGGCGTCGGCGCAGCGGGCCAGCTCGACCTTGCTCATCGGGCCGGTGCGCTGGTACATGCGGTCGCCGAAGGAGCCGGAGGGCAGGTCGGCGAAGACGTCCATCCGCTCATGCTTGGTGTCGTGGATCAGCGTGCCGACGAGCCGCTCGCGAGCGCCTTGGACCTCGATCCAACTCACCTCGCCCGGCTGCACGGTGAGGGTCACGTCCCGCTGCTCCTTGCGTCCGTAGAGCAGCGGGTTGTTCGTCTCCATCTCCAACGGGTTGCCGTCGGCACGGGTGAAGCCGGCCGCGATCTGGACGGCGATGTTCTTGTGCGCCTGCCGTACGTCGGTCTGGTGTTCCTTGGACGAGTCGGTCTGCTGCTGCAGACCCTGCGGGCCGGGCACCTGCTGTTTCGGCTTCTGCGGGTCGCTCTCGTGCCGCGCGAGGTACTGCGTGATGTTGTCGTACGGCAACTCCTCCCAGTTCACCGGGCGCTTGTCGGTGAGGGCGTTGCGGGTGCAGTTGATGTTCGCCTGGCCGACCATGCGCGGCCGGTCGTAGTACCGGTAGGAGTAGCGCTCGTCCTTCTCGAAGTGACAGGTCCTGGGACCGGCCGTGCAGTCCTGCACCACCAGCCGGGCTTCGATCGGCGCGCGCCCCTGGTACGCCTGGGGCATGGGCAGCCGTGCCTTCTTGATGTCGTACGGCACCGGCGCCGGGTCCTGCGTCGCCCGGAAGTGCGTGACGAGCGGGCCGCAGGCGGACGCCTTCCGGTACGTCCAGCTGATCCGCGGGTTGTTCTCCTCGGCCGTGAAGGAGTACGAGCGCCCCTCGTGCCATGTGGCCTTGCCCCGAGTGGTGCCCTCCGTGGTGACGGTCTGGGCGGAGTCCGCCTCGCCCCCGGCAAAGACCCGGTACTGCTGGCCCTTGGTGGGGTCGTCCGTCCCGCAATTCGTGAGCGGGCTGGGGCTGTCGTCCCAGGTGACGGTGACGCTGGCGCCCTTTTGGACACGCCACAACCGCGTGCTGAGCGTGCCGGCGGAACCGTCGCTGAGCGAAGCGGCCTGCAGTTTGCCGTCGTGGCCTGCCCGGTCCGCGGAGAACAGTTGGGTGTGCTCGCCGTCCCAACCGGTCGGCGCGATCTTCTGGATGGTCCCGGCGGACACCTGCGGGCTGGCGAGGTCCGGGTTCTCGATCGGCGCGTCGACCGCGTTCACGGCGGACGCGTCACCGGGCAGGGCGCCCAGCACGAGGGAGCTGCCGAGCAGCGCCGACAGGCAGCAGGTCATGGTGCGTCGTGGCATGAAGGTCTCCTTGGGTGAAGTGAGGGGGAGGGAGTCGAGCTCGGGTCTGCCTGGGTGCTCAACAGGCCCACCAGGAGGAATGCGGAACGATGACCTGGTCGTCGGAGAGCCGGTCGCGCATGCCGGAGGTGGCACCGCACTGCTGCGCCGCGCCGTCCTCGGGAGACGCGGACCGCGAGACGTTCTCGAAGTCCGCCTGGTCCTGGACGTAGGCGTCCTGGTCCTTCTTCTGGGCGTCCTGGGCGTCGCCCGTGATGGGCCGACTGCATGCATGGAAGTTCTCCACCTGGCACTTGTCGTTCGCCGCCTGGTTCTTGCCGACTCCCTTGCAGGACTCGCTCGACGGGATGCCGTTGATGCCTTCGGGCGAGCAGGGATCGGTGCCCGGCGGGGACGGGACGGGTGACTTCTTGTCCACCTCCGGCGGCTTCGGCTTCGGGGCCTCCGGCGGCGGGGGCGCGGTCTGGGTGTCGGGCTCGGGGGCGGCGCTGAACTTCGCCGGCGGCGGCTCATCCGCCTTGACCACCACGGCCGTGGGCGCGGCGGCGACCGGCGTCAGGCTCAGTCCCAGGGCGGAGACACCCGCCACTGTGACGATTCCGGCCGCGAGCAGAGCGCGGCACACAACGGGAGCACGCATGGCTCTCCTTAGGGGAGTTGGGGGGATTCGGCGGCTCTGACCACACCTCGGTGGGGGCCGCCGCTCTCAGATTCCGGCAGCTCGACGGTTCGCGCCATTCGAACGTCGTCGCCTGATGCGCCACTCGGCGCAAGATGCGGCCGACTGGCCGTGGGGCCACGGAATTTGGCGTAGCCAGATTTTCCGGCCAGCACCCAAAGGCGTGAACTCCGACTGTTCCCGGTCGAAAAGCGGTTCGGGTGCGGCAAACATGTTGCTGGACGCCACGATTCACGTGGTTCGTCCCCCAACTGCGGCGCCACCTCTACGTCGTGGTGCCCGAGAGAGAACGGAAATCCCATGAACGCGAAGACTCGTGGGCTGCGCCTGCGCGCTGCCCTGACCGTCATAGCCGCCGCGACCACTCTCGGAGTGGTGGCGTCCCCCGCCCACCCCGCCGAGGGCAACGACCCGCTGGTTTACGCCTGGGGCGCCAACTGGGGTGGCCAGATGGGCAATTCGACGGACAACGACCGGTACGCCCCCGCTCCGATCCCGTCGCTGCCCAAGCGGGACGTGTTCGAGATCGCGGCCGGCGGCGGTGTCAGCGACGGCTGGGGCTTCGGTGTGGCCCTGCGCAATGACGGGTCCGTCTGGACCTGGGGCCAGAATGACAAGGGCCAGCTCGGCACCGGTCCCACGAAGCCCGACCACAACTCCGCGCTGGGCAAGGTGCCGAAGCTCAACGGCATCGTCGACGTCGCCGCGGGCGGCCAGCACGCGCTCGCTCTGCGGGTGAACTCCGGTAAGGCGGACGGCGTTTACGCCTGGGGCCTGAACGACAAGGGCCAGGTCGGCGACCACACGAACGACGACCGCTCGGTTCCCCAGCTGGTCCAGAGCATGCACGGCGGCAAGCAGGTCGCGGCCGGGTGCAACCACAGCATGCTCCTCACCGACAAGAACACGGTGCGGACATGGGGTCTGAACGACAAGGGCCAGCTCGGTACCGGTCCTGTCGGCAAGACCGAGAAGCCCGACGAGAGGACCGACGAAGCGGGCGAGGACCACAACACCCCGGTCGAGGTTCCCGGACTCACCGACGTGGTCAAGATCGCCGCCGGGTGCGAGTACAGCCTCGCCATGAAGTCCGATGGCACCGTCTGGGCGTGGGGCGACAACACCAAGGGCCAGCTCGGCATCAACAAGGACGGCGACGCGGTGGAGCTCAGCAACCGGCCTGTCCAGGTGCAGGGCCTGCCCGAGGCCCAGGGCGCCCAGCCCAACTCGCCCGGTGAGCCGGGCGAGACGCAGACGGGGACAGGCACGGGCACGGGTACGGACGCCACCGAGGGAACGGGCCCGCTGGCCCGGGACATCGTCGCCGGCTACGACCACGCCTACGTCCTGTACTCCGACGACAAGGTCTACGGCTGGGGCAACAACGAGGACGGTCAGCTCGCCGACGGGACGAAGACCAACCGGACGAGCGCACACGAGGCCATCGAGCTGCCTTCGGTGCAGTCCATCTCAGCCGGTCGCGGCTACGGCCTCGCCGTACGCACAGCCGGTGGCGGCACCAGCAACGACATCATCGGTTGGGGTCTGAACAACCACGGTCAGCTCGGCAGCGGTGACGCGCTCAGCCATGACCTGAACGACAACGACCAGTTCATCAGGGTGTTCCCGCAGGAGGCCGAGACGAACAACCCGTTCACGCGGGTCACCGCGGGCAACAGCCAGTCCAGCTACGCCTACTGAGCCGACCTGATCAGTCGCTCACCCCAGGCGGGACACATCCGGCGCAGACCCCTCCTCCACATCCTGTGGCGGGGCGGGTCTGCGCCCAGTGGTCGCCGCTTGGCACGATGGCGCGGCGAAGCGACCCTCTGACCAACGCAGTTGCAGGGCACTCGGTCAGTCAGTCAGTCAGTCGGTACGTGCCCAGCGGCGGATCCGCTGGGGCCGGGCGGTTTCAACAGGACATCGAACAAGCCCGCACCGCCTGGATGACGGGCTTCCGGTTCGGGAGGTGAAGGGTTACGCGAGCGTGACCACCGCGCGCGGCGCGGGGCGCAGTTCGGCGCCCCGCAGGCGTTCAGCTCAGCGGCCTGATCGGTCCGCCCGAGCCTCCGGCAGCACCGTCCGTCGTACCGCCATCAGTGCTGCCGGGTTTGTCCGAAGCGGTCTCCGCAAGCTTGACGATCTTCTCCATCAGCTCGTCGTCGAGCACAGAAATGCCTGGGCCGGTCAGGGCCTGGAGGTATTCGAGGGCGCAGAATTCACCGTTGGTAGCTGCCTCATGAAGGACGTCGAAGAAGCCGCCGGTGCTTGTCGGTGTGCCGCGCGATCAGAGGAGGGCATTCCTCTACGACCCATTGCCGGCTGGCGGCCGAGAGTGAAGAGAAGCGCGAAGAGGTCACGGGGCGTATTCCTGCCGGCGTTCGAGTTGTGCAATCCGCTCCGCAAGTGAGCAGAAAGCATCGGTGAGTTCGTCCAAGGTGTTGCCATCAGCGATGTTGAAGATCTGTTCGGGGTGCATCTGCACGAGTTGACGCAGGGCGTTGACTCGGCGGCGCAGCTGGAGCAGGAGCCGCTCATCGGCCTCGGTACCTGGCTGAGACAGCGTTGCCGGATGGCGCGTCAGCCGTTCGGCTTCAGCGAGCGACTCGCGCACCTTCAGCTCAGTGACGGGATCGGACAGCAGGACCTCACGGAGGAACCCCGGTTCGGTGATGCAGTCCACCGCGGTCATGCGGACGTCGTCACGGGCGAGCTGCCGGATGATGCGGTCCGGTGTCAGGCCGATACCGGCATCGATCGTGAGGCGAGCGCCGATTGCTTGGCGGTACTTCTGCGCGGTGACCCGCTCTCCGGTCCGCTCGCTGATTCGAGCATCGACAGCAGGGCCGTCCATCGCTCGGGGGCAGTCTTCCCCGACCCCGCTGTGTCGATCGCTGCCTCCCGGATTACGGAGTAGGAGACGGTCATTCCAGCAGCCCGTACCTGTTCGCGCAGTCGCGCACCGTACTCGGCGGCCACGCGTCGGTACTCGCGTGCGGTGTCAGCCGAGATGCCGATCTCGGCGGCAAACGCGAACCCGACCTGCCGGAAGCTGCGCTCGTCCTCCTTGCGGGTTTCAGGGGCGATCTCCAGGAGCAGGTCTCCGATCTCCAGCCTGGTGTGCTGCCGTTCCCCGGTCAGGAGATCGTCACGGCTCACCAATGGGCGCCCCCGTTCAACCTGTTCCGCGCTGTAACGGGGGTACGTCGCGAGCGGACGGCTCGACCCATGTGGCGTTCATGAGCCGAGACCGTAGGCAGCTCCCCGCGGCACCAGAAACTCGCCGTCCCTCATTTAGCTCAGGAACCACCACCGATGGAACAACTCCGGACAGCCGCGCGCTAAGAGCCGACACACGGCGAGGGCGAATTGCCCCAGCTCGCCGCGGAGCTCGAATTTGCCACCGCACGGTCATCCGATTGTCCAAGGAGTGCAGGTGACAGACACGTCCCGGCGAAGCGAGCCGAGCACCGGGTACCCGGAGTTCACACACCCCTGACCGAAGAGCAGCGCTCCCCGGTGACCAGCGAAAACTCGCTTAGCGCACGCTCCAGGGAATCTGTTCCCTCCACGTACTGCCTAGGTTGCCGTCGCCCACCACGGGTTCGCCCACCAGGACAAGGGGAAACCCAAGGCGCACACAGGGACAACAAGCAAGACGCCATCCACCCTGCCCCACCTCGCCGGTCCCTGCGCCCGACCCACCGTGCCTCCCGCGGGCGCATGCCCTGCGGTGTTGTGCGTGTGTCCTGGACAGACAGTCAGCAAGTGCCCCGTTCCCGCCCACTCACGATGCACCGTCGATCTCTGTTCCTCCGGCGGGCACCGCATCCTGGCGCAAGTCCCTACCGCGAAGCCGCCGAGCGGTTTCGCATCTGGCTGGCCGAGTCGACCCCTGCCGCGGTCGGCCCTGACCGCCTGGACGGCCTCCCCGACCGGTCCCGGCCCGTCATCCGCACCGAGCCGCTAGATATGCGGGGCACTCCTGAAAGCATGATCCAGTAGTCCAAGGGCCTGGATCAGAGGCCAGCGTTGGAGACTGTGCTGGCGATGTCTGACCACGGCACGACTGCCAAGGCCCGCTGCCGCCAACCTCCATGCAGGCAGGCTCGGCATCGTGCACGCTCAGGACGTACCGGTACGCCCAGTGGTCACAGGCGAGGTGCCGACGGGGATCACGATCGGCTCCCTACTCAAAGGCCAGGATGCATGTCCGTACCCACTGACGACCGCCCTCGCGCCTCCCACCAGATGTTTCCACCCTTTGTCACAGGTCAGAGGGGAGGCAGGCGTGTACTACCAGCAGACGAAGAACGTTCTTTGTTCATACAGCCCCAAGAAACTCGGGTTCTTCTAGAACCGCACGTTGGGCACGTCGGGGACGGGTGCGGGTTCGAGGTCGTCGAGCACCATCCTGTCAGCGACCGTACGCACGCTCGGCCCGTCCATCGTGTGCAGGCCCGAGGCCGTGCTCGGTCAACTGCTCCTTCTGGAGGAACTGTTCCGCGTCACGGTATTCGGCGCCGACCCCGAACTCAGTGTGGACCGCAGGTCAGCAGCCGGCGTGTACCTGGCACGCCCACAGGCTGGGCGTGCGGGGGTAGGTGGCGCGCAGGGTGCGTACGGCGTGGTGCAGGGCCTCCGCCGTGCGGGCGACGTCGAGTGTGCCGTCGCCCCTGTTCAGGGTGGTGTACACGCTGAGCGCGACTTCCCTCCCGATCGTGTCGTCGACGTGCCACAGCGAGCCGACGACATGAGGGAAGCCCGCCATCTGGAAGGCGCTGACGATGTGGACGGCCTCGTCGGCGAGTTCGGGGCTGGTGAGCAGGGTGTCGCAGGAGGACAGGTAGGCGAGCCGGACCGACGGGAGCCGGAGTCGGGCCAACTCGCTCACGGTCAGCGGGTGTTCGGCGTGGTCGTGCAGGACGAGACGGCTGCCGGAGGGGCGTTCCAGGTCGCCCAGGGCATGGCAGGCGAAGTGGGCGTAGGCGTGGTGGTGCAGGGCCGACACGACCGCGGAGCGGGTGGCGGCGGTGTCCGCCAGCAGTTCCGCCCCGGGGAGCTCCTGGGCCAGATGGTCGGCCTCGCCGCGGGCGCCCGGCAGCGGGGTCTGTCCGGCGGCCTCGGTGACGCTGACGACGAGGGTTCCGCCGCCCGCCGGCCGGGCGGCCCGCTGACGGGCGTGGTGCAGGGCCCGCAGGGTCGGCGTGTACGAGGACACCACCCGGTCCAGGGCGCCGGGAGCGGTGTCGGTGTCGGCGGGGGCCGCCGCGTGCAGGGGCAGAGTGCCGAGGAGGCCGCCGGGCGACCACCACACGCGGGTCGCCCCGGGCAGCCGGTCGAGGACCGGGCCGGTGACTGCGCGCCACAGCCAGGCGAGGGTCTCCCGTACGTCCTGCTGGGCGCGTTGGGACTGCTTGCGCGAGGTTTCCGGCGCGTCGATGCGGACCAGCGCCTTCTGGAAGGTGTGCCGGCGCGTCGCCGTCGTGTGCGGGTCGAGGTCGGGGAGCGGTACGGCGTCGATGGCGTGCTCGGTGACGATCAGGGCGTCGCTGCCGTACGGGGAGACGTTGACCAGGATGACCGGGCCGTCGGCCGCCGTCGCGCGCAGTTCGCGTTCGTCCCAGTCCCGCACCGGCCGCAGCAGGCCCAGTTCGGGGTGCTCGGCGCGGATGCGGGCGGTGAGGTCCTGCCACTCGGCGGCGAGCCGCTGCCGCAGGTCGGCGCGGGCGCCGTCGGGGCCGGGGGGCTCCTCCGCCAGGAACCCGTGGTTGTCGGTGGCCGTGTCGAGGATCTCCCGGAGTTCCTCGAAGCGGTCGGCGAGGCCGGGGGCGGCCTCCCGGAGCCGGGTCAGATCGCTGTCGGCGTCGAAGGCGTGGGAGAGGATCACGCCCCTCGCGTGGTCGAGCAGCCCGACCGCGAGCCCGGGCCGGCCGCAGCGCACCGCGCACGCGGCCGCCGCGGCGCCGAGCCCGACGGTCCGGCTCAGCAGGAGCTCCTGGTCGTCGCGGACGAGATGGCGGGGCGCGACGGAGTGCAGCAGGTCCACCGCCACGACGTAGCCGTCCAGGGCGCCGGCCCAGTCACCCAGCTCGGCCAGGATCTCGCCCCAGGCCCGCGCGGCGTCCAGCCGCAGGGCGGGTGCGCACTGGTGCTCCAGGGCCGCTTCCCGGAACCGCTCGGCCGCTTCGACCAGGTCGGCCCTGCGGCGACGGAGGCGGGGCCCCACGCCACGCAGGGCGCTGCCGAGGTTGGCCAGGCGTTGGGTGCGCGTGGGGTGCCCGGGTGGGGTGGCCTCGACCGCCCGGCGGTACAGCGTGACCACCTCGTCCTGGGCGGCCGACGTCAGCACGTGGCGAGGGCTCAGGCGTCGCGCGTTCGCGGCCACCGTGAGGGAACCGGGCAGCAGGGGGGAGTTCGGGGGCAGTGAGGCGACCACCGCGTCGGCCAGTTCGAGCGCCTCGCGTGTCTTGTCGAACCGCATCGTCGTCGCGATGTGGAGCAGCAGGGCGGCGGCGAGGTTGTGGCGGCGCCGGGGCAGCCCCGGGTCGCCTTCCGGGGTGAGGGCGACCGCCTGCCTCAGGAACCGCACCGCTTCGTCGATCCCGGCGGCGGGGTCAGGGGCACGCCCGAAGCCCGCCATGAGACTGAGCCCGATCGAGCTCGCCAGCGCCGCCCGGTGCGCGGGGCCCATGTCGGGCAGTTCAGCGGCCCGCCGTCGGCACTCCTGGGATTCCCGCAGGTCGTCGCCGTCCTCGGTCAACTGGTACCGCACGCTCAACGCGGCGCCGAGGTTGAGCAGCCGCAGCCCGAGCGCACCGTTCCCCTCCCGGGTGCGGGTCACCGACTCCCGGTGGGCCAGCACGGCTTCGTTCAGCTCTTCCGGGTTTCCCGAGCGTTGGTAGCAGGCGATCAGCACCAGGCCGAGGTCGTCGAGCGCCACGGGACGGTCCGGGTGGCCCGGCGCCATGAGGTCCAGGGCGCGGCGCAGTTGGCGCAGCGCCTCGTCCAGGTCCGCCCCGTTTCCCCTCGGGTCGCGCAGGTAGCGGTTGTACAGGGCCATCGCGGGGGCCATGAGGGGCAGTTGAGGGCCGTCCGGCTCCTTGCCCGGACCGGAGGGAGAGGGCGCGATGAGGCCGAGTGCCGCGTCCAGGTCGGCCTGGGAGCCGGTCATGAGGGAGCGGGCGCGCAGGGCGTTGCCCAAGGCGTTGCGCAGGGAGCCGGTCTCTCCCGGGTCCCTCGCCACCCGCAGCGCCTCGGTGAACACGGTGATCGCTTCGTCCAGGTCCGCCACGGTTCCGAAGTGGTGCGCCCTGAGGACGAGCGCCGTGCCCAGGCCGTGGCCCGCCACCGCGGGTCCTTGGGGATGGCCGGCCGCGGCCCGGCGGCATACGTCCACCACCTCGTCGCACTGCTCGCGCGTCGCGCCCTCCGTCTGCCGCAGCAGCCCCAGCGCCTGCCCCAGCGTGGCGAGGACGTGGGGCACATGCGGGTGGCCGGGCGGCAGTTGGGCCAGTACGTCCCGCGCGATGCCCACCGCCTCGTGCAGGTCCTCGGCGTCGTACGAGTCCAGGTAGCGGTCCAGGAGCTGACGGCTCAGGCCGGAGAGGACGAGGAGGCGCTCCGGGGAGGCGGCCGGGATCCGTCTGAGGGCACCGCGGACGAACCGGACCGGATCCGCGTCCGACAGGTCGCCGAACGGCCAGGTCACGCCCGTGAGGGTCACGGTGTCGGCCGCACCTCGGAGCCGGGCCGGGAACCAGGGGTCGTACTCCGGCGTCGCGAGCACGGCGAGGCCGGCGAGCGCCACCGCGGTGGCGACCTGGGCTTCTGGCGGCATGGTGGCCAGCAGCTCGGCGATCCGGCGGAGTCGGCGGACGGGCTCGGAGGTATCCGGTGGCGGGTTGTTCCGCCGCCCTTTCACCACGATCTCGTACGCGGTGACGTAGGCCGCCCACTCGTGGGGTCCGTCCGCGTCGGCCGGGTCGGGGTGGGTGGCGGGGTCGTTGGTCGCATAGCCTTCTGCCAGCTCCGGTGGTACGAGACCCGGGTCGGCGACCCACACCGGGTAGAGCAGGGCCCCGGCCATGCACCCGTACACGCTGCCGTGGTCCCCGTGGTCGGCCATCGCACGGGCGGCGCAGAGCCAGCCGGCCGCGTGCCGGGCCTCCATGTCGGTCCTCGTGTCGCAGGTCCGCAGCAGCCCCCGTAGTTCGGCGTCCGCGGCGGGCCCGAACACCTCGTCCGCGGCCACCCGTCCGTCCGCCGTCACGGCCCGGCCCATACGTGTGCGGACCGCCCGCAGAAACCAGTCCCGTTCGTATCTCACGCCGCCGCTCCCCCAGCCGTCGTTTCCGACAGCATGTCAACTCGCGGCCGGCTTCGCGCGAACTCGGCTTCGCGCGAACTGGACCCCACAAGCACTCGGCCCCGCATGGACTCGACTTCGCATGAACTGGGCCCCGCATGCCTCGACTCCGCGCGGACTCGCCCCGCTGCGAGCCCAACTTCGCATGGTCTACGGCACACTTGGACCATGACCACTCCTGCCCCCTTCCCTCACACCCCCGATCGGGCCGCAGCGGCGCTGTGTGCCCTGCTCGGCTCGTCCGAAGACCTTCGGAACCCCGGTGTCCGGGAACTGGCCGAACGAGCCCGGGACTTGCTGCGGTCGGGTGCCGGTGCCGACGAGCTCGCCGCCTGCTACCGCGCCCTGGACATCGCGCTGCGCCAGGCGGGAGACGCGGGAGGGCTGGTCAACGGGTCCCGGAGGGCGAGGGTCCCCGGCATCTCCCGCCGCATCAAGGTGGCCGTATGCCCCGGGCCGGTCCGGTGCGCCCGGGTCGAACGGGCCCGTGACCTTCTCCCCACCCCGTCCTGCGCCGTCTACGGCACCCGTATGGGCAAGGGCGATCTGAGCCCCGGCCACTGACTGCGCCCGTATGCATCCCCTCCTCGCCACCCTGGGCGGCAAACTCGCCGAACGCTGGCTGAATCTGCTGGTCCTGCCCGGCGCCCTCTTCCTGGCCACGACGGCCGTCGGCGCCACCCTGGGCCACCGCCACTGGCGGGATGCCGACCGGCTGCGCGCCACGCTGGACGACCTCTCGACCCGCCCCGGCCTGGAGCGCGCCGGTACCGCCGCGCTCCTGGTCGCCCTCGCCCTGCTCGCCGCGACCGCGGCCTCACTCGCCGCCCAGTTCCTCGGCGGAGCGATCGAGCGGTACTGGCTCCGGTTCGGCCGCGACCCGCTGTCCCGTGCCCTGACCGCGCGCCGCGTCCGCAGGTGGCAGGAGCTGGACACGCGGTTCGAGGAGGCTCACGGCGGCATCTCCGCGCCCGACGGCCGGCCGTCGGCCCCACCGGACCTCCAGGCGCGCATGGAGAGCCTCGCCGACGCCCGCGACCGCGTCGCGCTGCGCAGACCGGCCCGCCCCACCTGGTACGGCGACCGCGTCCAGGCGACGGCGGAGCGCGTCCACACCGCCTATGGAGTGGACCTCGCCGCCCTCTGGCCCCGGCTGTGGCTGATCCTCCCCGAACCTGCCGTACGCCAGATCCAGGCCACCCACGACTCCTTCGCCGCCGCCGCCCGCCTCGCCGCCTGGGCCGTGGGCTACGCCCTGCTCGCCTGCTGGTGGTGGCCGGCCGCCCTGGTCGCCGTCTGCTGCGCGGCTGTCGCCCGCTCCCGCGCCCGCGCCGCTCTGGACGCGTTCGCCGAGCTCATCGAGGCCGCCGTCGACGTCCACGCCCGGGAACTGGCCGAGCGGGTCGGCCTGCTCGGGGCGGACTCGGCGGCGCCGGGGCACGAGGCGGGGGGCCATGGGGTGCTGGGGCACGAGGTGGGGGACCGGATGTCGGAGCTGTTCCGGAAGACCGAGTGACGCGGCGGCAGATGATCGCCGGCCGTCCCCTCACTCCCGTAGGGGCATCGGGATCGCATCGGCGTCGGCAGCGCTGCCGGTATGACGAGGCCGCGCTCTTTCGGCGCGCCAGGAGCCGACGGCGCAGCCGAGGGCAGGTGAAGTGACCCCTCGCGCCCTAACCGAACTCGTATGGAGGATGGGCGGGCCGGGAAATAAGCGGAAGGCTTGATACCGCCCCGGCGGGTGGCGATACGGAACACCAAGGCCGACGAGAGTGATTGTCGCGTTATCCGCGGTATCCGCGTCATCCGCAGCAGTCGCGGTATCCGCGGCTTTCGCGGTATCCGCGGCTCCGCGGAACACGCGGCGTGCAGGGGCTCGATCACCTAGGAGTGCCATGACGAATTCGCCTGGCGGTGTGCCACACGCGGAAAGCCGGGAGGGCCCCGTGGACGCGGCCGACATGACATTCACTACTTCCGCCTCCGGCCCGACGGAGAAAGCGGCTCAGCGGGCGGTGACCCGGGCTGCGAACCACCTGCTGGCCCGCCAGAACGCCGAGGGGTGGTGGGCGGGCGTTTTCACGACGGACGTGAGTTACGACGCTCACGACGTCTTTCTCCGCTATCTCCTGGGCGTGCCGGATCAGCGGGTGACCGCCGCGAGCGGCCGCTGGATCCGCAGCCAGCAGGGGCCGGACGGTTCCTGGCCCCTCGTCTTCGAAGGCGCGGGCCATCTGGGGACCACGATTCAGGCCTATGCGGCTCTCCGGCTCGCCGGGGACCGTCCGGACGAGGAGCACATGCTGCGGTGCGCGGCGTGGGTACGGCGACAGGGCGGTGTGACGGCAAGTCCGCTGACAGCGCGTGTATGGCTTGCCATGTTCGGCTGGTGGGAGTGGGACGACCTTCCGGAGATCCCGCCGGAAATCATCGCCCTGCCCAAATGGGCGCCGCTGAACATCTATTCCTTCAGCGCCATCATGCGCCTGGCGCTCGTTTCGCTGAGCGTCATCAGCGCGCACCGGCCCGTGCGACCTGCCCCCTTCGGCATCGACGAGCTCTTCGCCGCGCCCGACACCGCGGCGGGGAGGACGAATCCGTCACCGTCCGGCGGCTGGGAGACGTTCTTCCGGCGTACGAACGCGACGGTGCGTGCTTGCCGCAAGGGAATTCCCCGGTCGGTACGTAAGAGCGCGACGAACGCCTGCACCCGGTGGCTGCTCAAGCACCAGGACGTGGACGGAAGTTGGGGGGCGTGCACCCCGATGACCACATGGGTGATGCTCGCCCTGCATCTCCAGGGCTGCCCGCCGGACCATCCGGTGCTCAAGGCTGCCTGGGGCTTCCTGGACGACAGTGCCACGTGGCACGCGAGTGACGTGCGGGCGTTGCAGACCGTGCAGGGCCCGGTGTGGGACACCTGCCTGTCCGCGACCGCGCTGCTGGACGCCGGTCTGCCCGCCGACCACCCGGCGCTGGTCAAGGCCGCCGACTGGCTGCTCACCCGGCAGGCCGACCAGCCCGGTGACTGGGCCGTACGACAATCCCGGCCGGCACCCGGCGGCTGGCCCTTCCAGTTCCACAACCGGAGCTACCCCGACCTCGACGACACGTCCGAGGTGGTCCTCGCACTGCGTCGCATCCGCCCGCCCGATCGGACGGCCCTCGACGAAGCGGTGCGCAGGGCGGTGCGCTGGTGCCTCGGCATGCAGAGCCGCGACGGCGGGTGGGCGGCCTTCGACGCCGACAACACGAGTGCCCTCCCCGGCAAGGTCCCGTTCTTCGACTTCGGTGAGTTCTGCGTCGATCCGCCCACCGCCGACGTCACCGCCCACGTGGTGGAGATGCTGGCCGCCCTCGGGATGGAGCGCGACCCGCGTACCCGCCGTGCCGTCCGCTGGCTGCTCGACCAGCAGGAAGCGAACGGGGCCTGGTACGGGCGCTGGGGGGTGAACCACCTCTTCGGCACCGGATGTGTCGTGCCCGCCCTCGTCGCCGCCGGGATCCCCGGTGACCACGCCGCCGTCCGGCGCGCCGTCACCTGGCTGGCGTCGGTGCAGAACGAGGACGGCGGCTGGGGCGAGGACTGGCAGTCGTATGCCGACCCGTCCCGCGTCGGCCGCGGACCCTCCACCCCTTCGCAGACCGCCTGGGCCCTGCTCGCGCTGCTCGCGGCGGGAGAGCACGACGGCGCCGCGGTCCGATCCGGGGTGCGCTGGCTGACCGAACGGCAGACGGATCACGGCACCTGGGAAGAGCGGCACTTCACCGGCACGCTCGTCCCTCGGGCCGTGGCGGTGCGGTACGAGTACTACGGGCACGTCTTCCCCTTGATGGCGCTGGGCCGCTACGTCCTGCGCCAGGGCCACTGACCGCACGGAGGCCACCGACGTGCGGTGGCCGGTGGGCCGGCTCCGGTACGGCCCGACCATGGCCGGGGACGTACCCGGCCTCTCTGAGAAAGGCGCCTTGTCATGAGTGCTGCGTCATGAGTACGGAAACGCCGGTGATCGAGCCCGAGTTCTTCGCGCCCCGCACCGCGATCGACGACCTTCTGTTCGCATTCCTGACGGAGAAGGCACAGAACGCTCCCGTGCCCCACCAGTCCGTGCTCACCCTCATGCTGCGCGACTTCATCTCCGGCGGCAAGAGAATCCGTCCCCTGCTGTGCGTGACCGGGTGGATCGCGGCAGGGGGCCGGGGCGACGCCGCGCGGGCCCTCCGGCTGGCCGCCTCCATCGAATTGGCGCACACCTGCGCCCTCATTCATGACGACATCATGGACGCGTCCGACAGCCGCCGCGGTCGCCCCACGGTCCACCGGGCGCTGGCCGACCGGCACCACGCGTCCTGGACCGCGCAGCAGTACGGGGTGGGCGGCGCGATCCTGCTGGGGGACCTCGCTCTGGTCTGGTCCGACGAGCTGCTGCACACCACGCCCATGCCCGACGCCCACCGGACCGCCGTACTGCGCTGCGTCGACCGCGCCCGGAGCGAACTGATCGCCGGTCAGCACCTGGACCTGCTGACCACCGGCGACCTGCACACCAGCGTCGAGACGATGATGAGCATCATCCGCTACAAGACCGCCAAGTACACCATCGAACGCCCCATGCAGGTCGGCGGTGCCCTCGCCGGTGCCGGACCCGAGGTCATGCGCGCGTACACCGACTACGGGGTCCCCCTGGGTGAGGCGTTCCAGCTGCGGGACGACGTGCTCGGCGTGTTCGGGGAGCCGGACCGGACGGGCAAGTCGCGCCTGGACGATCTCCGCGAGGGCAAGTGCACCAGCCTCGTCGTCCACGCGCTGCGCGCCTGCGGCCCGGGCGAGGCGAGCCGGCTGCGCGAGCTGATCGGCGACCCCGAGCTCGGGGAGCGGGAGGCCGCCGAGATCCGCGATCTCCTCACCGGCACCGGAGCGCGGACCGCGGTCGAGCAGATGATCGAGACGAGATACCGGCAAGCCCTGGACTCCCTGGACTCCGCGCCCTTCCCGCCCCACGCCGTCCGCACGCTGCGGGATGTCGCGGAGGCAGTCGTGCACCGCACGTCCTGACCCCCGGCGCCCCGACCACCGACCCCGACCACCGGCCACGGAGCGGCACCCACCGGCCACGGAGCAGCACGCATCGGCCGCCGCGGAGCAGCAAGCACCACGCACTCAGCACGGAGCGCAGAGCGATGACCACGACGACGACCGCACCCACGAAGGTGTGGCGGACCGCCTGGCGTGAGATCCACCTGAGCTGGCTGTTCATCAGCGCCGACCGCTGGACCACCGTCTTCCCCGCGACCTGCTTCGTCACGGCGGCCGTCGTCCACGCCCGGCTTTCCGCGCCCGAAGCAGCGCTCACCCTGGTCGCGGGCGCACTCTACTTCTGGCTGTTCGTCTACGAGCACACCCTGGCCAACCAGCTCGTCGGCATCGAAGAGGACCGCGTCAACAAGCCCTTCCGGCCGCTGGTCACCGGCCGGAGCAGCATCCGCGGCGCCCGGCTGCGCCTGATCGGCGTACGGCTCCTGTTCCCCCTCTACGGGTACGGGCTCGGTGTCCTCGAATGGGCCCTGATGTGGCAGATCCTCTCGCTGCTCCAGCACGAGTACGGCTGGGGCCGCCACTGGCTGGGCCGGAATGTCTACGCCGGAGCCGGAGTCATCGCCCAGTTGGCGGCCGCCTGGGAAATGGTCGCCCCGATCACGCCCGACGCCTGGCGCTGGATCGTCACCCTCACGGTCACCGTGACCCTCCTGATGTCCGTGCAGGACCTCCGCGACATCACGGGTGACCGCGCGGTTCACCGCTCCACCATGCCGTTGGTCTTCGGGGAGACACGCACCCGGATCTTCCTCTGCGTCGGCTTCGCGATCGGCCCCGCGGCCATCCACCACTTCCTGATGGCGCCCGCGGGCCCGCACTGGTGGATCGCCGTCACGGACGTGCTCCTGTGCGGTCTGAGCCTGCTGCTCGCCGTCCGGGTGGTGCTGTGCCGGGGGCAGGAACAGGACCAGCGCAGTTACCGCCTGGTGGAGCAGTGGTACACCCTCGCCCTTGCCGCTTCGATCTACACGCTCCGCTGACCGGGAGGGCTCGACGTGCCCGCACAGGCTCCGCGACAGACACCACCGCAGTCACGGCTGCGGATCAGCGACGTGTGGAAGGCGTACGGCCGAAGACAGATCCTGTGCGGCGCCGACCTCGATGTTCCCCCCGGGGCGCTGATCGGCATCGTCGGGGAGAACGGCACCGGCAAGAGCACCCTGCTCCGGATCGCCATGGGGCACCTGGCACCCGACCGGGGCACGGTGGTGCGTACCGGCACGGCGGGGTACTGCCCGCAGCAGGCCGTGCTGAACGACTCGTTCACCGTCCCGCAGCACCTTCGGCTCTTCCAGGTGGCCCACCGGCTGCCGACGCTCACCCGTGCCCACGAGTTGATGGACGTCCTGGCCCTCGCCGACTGCGGGCGACAGCGGGCCGGGGAGCTCAGCGGAGGGACGCGGCAGAAGCTGAACCTCCTGCTCGCCCTGATGCACGACCCGCGGCTCCTGGTGCTCGACGAGCCGTACCAGGGCTTCGACTGGGAGACCCATCAGCGCTTCTGGTCACTCGCCGCCCAACTGCGCGACCGGGGCTGCTCGATCGTCGTGGTCTCCCATCTGCTGCACGACCGGGACCACTTCGACATGGTCGGCCATCTGCGCGAGGGCCGCCTCGACATGGAGGTGCCCGCCCGATGATGACCTTTCACCGGGACGCGTTCGCGCAGATGCTGCGCTGCACTCTGCTCGGCCACCTCCGCAGCCGCATGGCGGTGCTCTTGGCGGTCGCGTTCATCCCCTCCTGGATCGTCGTGGCGCGCGTGTGCGCGTCGGAGCGGGCCGTGCACTTCTCCCTGAGCTCCGTGGGCGCCGACGTCCGCGCCCCGGCGAACGACGTCGGCCAGGTGGTCAACGCCCTGGCCGCGGTCACCTTGGTCACGGGTTTCTCGTCGTTCATGGAGACCTTCAAGGCCCGGGAGATGGACCGGCGGCTCGTCCTGGCCGGCTATCCGCGGTTCCCGATGCTGTTGGCGAAGGTCACCGCCGTCGCCGTCGTCGCCACTCTCATCGCCGTGTACACCACGGCCGTGCTCGGGAGCTCACTGCCAGTGGAGCAGTCGGGGCCCTTGGCCCTGGCCGTCCTCGGCGCCGGTCTCGTGTACGGCGGCATCGGCCTCCTGCTCGGCTCGTCGGTCCGTGGCGAGCTGGAGGGCTTCTTCCTCGTCATCATGCTCAGTCTGGTCGACACCGGACTACAGAACCCGGTCCTCAACGTCGCCGACATGGCCGGGTCGAGCGCGCTACCGCTGTACGGCGCGTGCCAGTTCGCGCTGGCCGCGGCGTTCACGTCCGTCGCCTCCTGGTCTCACGGTCTCCTCCCGCTCGTCTGGGCCGCCTCGACCGGCGCGCTGGCTCTGCTCGCCTTCCGGGTACGGACTCGCTCCCACTGCCGGATCGTCACGGACGTGGACACCGGCACCGTACGCGGTTGACGCGGGTGACCGCGGACAGCGGACAGCGGACAGCAGACTTCTCGCGGACGGAATTCCGAGAAGTTCGCGCACGCCCCTGGGGGTTCGGTCGCAGCAGTGGAAAACTCGCAGGGCTCACGCGGCGCTTTCGAACAGGTCGGGCGCCGACCCATACGACGGGAGAACAAACAACGATGTTCACTCTGATACGGAGAAGGGTGCGGACGGCCGCGCTCGCGCTCTCGACCGTCGCGGCCCTCGCCTTCGGCGCAACCGCCACGGCCGGCGCGGCAGCGGCCCCCGACCCGGCGCCCGCTCCCTCGAAGAAGCAGGGGCCGACCTCGGTGGCGTACGTCGAGGTGAACGACCACAGCATGCTCAGCGTGGGGAAGTACACCCTCGCCAACGGCGGCGGCAACGTCTTCGACGTGGCCGTGATCTTCGCGGCGAACATCAACTACAACACGGACACGAAGACGGCGTATCTGCACTTCAACGAGAACGTGCAGCGCGTCCTCGACAACGCCGCCACGCAGATACGGCCGTTGCAGGCGAAGGGCATCAAGGTCGTCCTCTCCGTGCTCGGGAACCACCAGGGCGCGGGCTTCGCCAACTTCCCGTCCAAGCAGGCGGCATCGGCGTTCGCGAGACAACTGTCCGGCACCGTGACCAAGTACGGGCTCGACGGCATCGACTTCGACGACGAGTACGCCGAGTACGGCAAGAACGGCACCGGGCAGCCCAACAGCAGCTCGTTCGTGCACCTGGTGACGGCGCTGCGCGCGAACATGCCGGACAAGATCATCAGCCTCTACAACATCGGTCCGTCCGCGTCGCGCCTCTCCTACGGCGGCGTCGACATCTCCGCCAAGTTCGACTACGCCTGGAACCCGTACTACGGCACCTGGCAGGTCCCCCGCATCGCGCTGCCCAAGTCGAAGCTGTCACCGGCGGCCGTCGAGATCGGCCGGACCGCGCAGAACACGGCAGCCGACCTCGCCCGCCGCACCGTCCGCGAGGGGTACGGCGTGTATCTGACGTACAACCTCGACGGCACCGACCGCAGCGCCGATGTCTCCGCGTTCACGAGAGAGCTGTACGGCAGTGACGCCATCTACACGCCGTAGGGCGACCGCGCGCCCAGCGCGCCGGGCCCCTTTCGCGGCTCACCGCATCCCTTAAGGGGGACGCTCCGCGCACGCCGCGCCTTTGACAACGATGTCGAGCACGATGTCGAAGGCGCGGTGTGCGTTCTCCCTCCGGAACAGTGTGGGCTCAGGCGTGCGGGGTGGGCCGGTAGACGAGCTCCTGGATGTGGCCGTCGAGTGTCCGGTGTTCGAGCAGCTCCAGGTCGAAGTCGGCCGCACCCCCGAAGACCGGGTCCAGCCCCGTCCGGCCGGTGATCACGGGGAAAAGCGTCACCTGGACGCGGTCGACCAGACCGGCCGCCATCAGGGCCCGGTTCATCGACAGGCTGCCGTGCGAGCGCAACGGCACCTCGGACTCCTCCTTGAGCCGAGCGACGATGTCGACGGCGTCGCCGCTCACGAGGTCCGCGTCCGGCCAGTCCAGCGGGCCTTCCAGGGTGGTCGACACCACCGTCGCGGGCAGGCCTCGCATCCGCGTGACCCACGGGTCACGCACCTCGGACTCCTCGGTGCTCGCCGCCAGCATCCGCGCGAACGTCCGGTACGTGTGGGCGCCGAAGACCATCCGCTGTTCCTCGCGGTAGAGGGCGAGGCGGTGATCGAGCAGCTCGGGGCCTTGCTTGCCCCAGTACCCGGCCCAGTCGCCGCCGGCGGCGCCGTAGCCGTCGAGGCTGGAGAAGACGTCGAAGGTGTAGGTGGCGGTCATGATGCTCTCCTTGCGGGCGGTGGAGCGCGTGTCAGGAGTACAGACCGGTGCGTAGGGCGAAACTCATCGCCGATCCGACCCTGGGGCTGAGACGATCGGATGCTGGTGCGTCCGCGCAGGGGAACCCCGGCTGCTGGGATGTCGTCCGCTTGCCGCGCCATCTGGTGAGTGCGTGGTACGCGGGCAGTTGGGCGCCGTGAGCACCGACCTGGCCCGGCAGATCAACTCCCGCCGTCGCCCCGCGGAGGCCGACTCAGCCGCCTGGGCCGGTCGTGCCGGAACGGGCGGAGGGGCCGGAGTGGTCCGGCTCGTCGGGCAGGTTCTCAACTCCACGCCGACCTGCTCACAGGCGTTGCGCCAGTACGAAGGCCATGTGAACAGACGGCCGCTTCGTTGACACGTACATGAGTGCTCGGCCAGGCTCCCCGCCATGCAGCCCCTCGCCGACCCCACGGTCACGCTCGTGGCGCGCCGCCATGTCGACCTGGTCCGTGTGGCGAGCGCGATCTGTCGCCGCGCTTCCTGAACCCCGATCCCCTCTTCTTCTCGTCATCTCCGGGCAGGTGCCGCCTCCGCGCGCCGTGCCCCGTTCAGGAGCGCACAGTGTCCCCGTCCTCCCCGTCCTCCTCGTCCGCCTCCTCCGCCTCGTCGGCCTCCAGGCTTTCCCGGCGTGCCTTCGGTGGCGTCTTCGGTGCCACCGCCGCGGCCGTCGGGTTTCCCGCCGCCGGGGCCGAAGCCGCGAGCGGGCCCCGTGAGCAGCCGTTCCGCGCCGCCGCGCAGCGCCGCTCCAAGCGCCCCAACATCCTCTTCATCCTCGGTGACGACCTCGGCTGGGCCGACCTGTCCGCCTACGGCTCGCCCCACATCAAGACCCCGCACCTGGACCGCCTCGCGCGCCAGGGCGTGCGGTTCACGGATGCCTACTCCGGTTCGGCGACCTGCTCGCCCACCCGCTTCAGCCTCTACACCGGGCGCTTCCCCGGGCGTACGGAGGGCGGCCTCGCGGAACCCATTGCGGACAGGTCGACGGGCCTCGAACCGACGCACCCGACGCTCGCCTCGCTGCTGCGCGACGCCGGCTACGCGACCGCGCTGATCGGCAAGTGGCACTGCGGCTATCTGCCGGACCACTCCCCCACGAAGTCGGGCTGGGACGAGTTCTTCGGGAACTTCGGCGGGGCTCTGGAGTACTACTCGAAGCTGGGGCTCGGCGGCGAGTACGACCTCTATGAAGGTGAGGTGAAGTACAAGGACTTGCGGTACTACACGCGGATCCTGACCGAGCGGGCCGCGGAGTACGTCCGGCGCGAGCACGGCCGGCCGTGGCTGCTCAACCTCAACTTCACCACCCCGCACTGGCCCTGGATCGCCGACGGGGACGAGGCGGAGAGCGCCGAGATCGTCCGGCGGATCAAGGCGGGCGAGCGGGGGGCGCTGTGGCACCAGGACGGCGGTTCCGTGGCCAAGTACACGCAGATGGTGCAGGACCTGGACCGGTCGGTCGGCGAGGTGCTGCGGGCGCTGAAGGCGTCCGGCCAGGAGCGGGACACCCTCGTCTTCTTCGCCTCGGACAACGGCGGTGAGCGCTTCTCGTACAACTGGCCCCTGTCCGGCGGCAAGGGCTCGCTCCAGGAGGGCGGCATCCGTGTGCCGACCCTCGTGCGCTGGCCCGCGCGGATCGACGGCGGGCAGGTCAGCCATGAGCCCGTCTTCACTCCCGACTGGACGGCGACGCTCCTTGAGATCGGCGGGGCGCGGCCGGACCCCGCGTATCCGCTGGACGGCACGAGCCTCGCCCCGTACCTGCTGCGGGGCGAGGAGCTCGCGGAGCGGGAGCTGTTCTGGCGGGTCAGGGGCGAGCGGGCGCTGCGGCGCGGGGACTGGAAGTACTACCGGGGCGAGGGCGGCGCGGACCGGCTGTTCAACCTCGTCGAGGACCAGCGGGAGCAGGCCGACCGGGCGGCGGCGGAACCCGGGCTGCTGGCCGAGCTGCGTACGGCGTGGGAGCGGACGGACAAGGAGCTGCTGCCCTACCCCTCGGGGTGACCCCTGACGGGGGAATGTCCGCGGGGTACGGTGGGCGCGGTGCACGCACCAGGGGTGGGAAGTCCGGTAGGCGCGAGGCGGGTTGGGCCTCCACCGGCGTCGGCGACACCGGCGCCCCACCTGCCAGCGGAACAGGACACAACAGAACCGCTTCGAGCCGGACGACGCCTGGAGCGGAGAGCCGGGGAGCGCGCATGCGTTACATCATCATCGGGTCGGGAGCGGTCGGCGGTTCGATCGGGGGGCGGCTGCACGAGAGCGGCCGGTCCGTCGTCCTGGTCGCCCGTGGCGCGCACTTCGAGGCGCTGCGCGACAACGGTCTGCGGCTCACCGTCCCCACCGGCACGCTCACCCTCGACGTGCCCGTCGTCGCCCGGCCCGAGGACGTGGCTCTGCGGGCCGACGACGTGCTCGTACTCGCCGTCAAGACGCAGGACAGCGTGGCCGCCCTGGACGCGTGGGCCGCGCGGCCGGTGGCGGGCGGCGGCACCGCGGGCGAGCGCCTGCCTCTGGTGTGCGCGCAGAACGGCGTGGAGAACGAGCGCCTGGCGCTGCGCCGCTTCCGCGAGGTGTACGGCGTCTGCGTGATCCTGCCCAGCACCTACCTGAACCCGGGCGAGGTCGTCGCGCCCTGCGGGCCGTACACGGGCGCCCTGGTGATGGGCCGGTACGGGGCGGACGCCGGCGGGGACGGGGCTGACGACACCGCCCGACGGATCGCGGGCGACCTGGAGAAGGCGCACTTCCTGGCCCCGGTGGTGGCGGACGTGATGCGCTGGAAGTACGGCAAACTCCTCGGCAACCTCGCCAATGTGGTCGAGGCCGTGTGCGGCTCCGCGTCGGACGCCGCCGCCCAGGAGCTGGTCGCACGGGCGAAGGCCGAGGGCGCGGCGGTCCTCGACGCCGCGGGCATCACCTGCGCGAGCGATGCCGAGATCACGGGGCTGCGCAGCGGGACGGTCGACCCGCAGCCGGTGCCCGGCGAGCGCACCCGCGGTTCGTCCTGGCAGAGCCTGGCGCGGGGCGCGGGGTCGATCGAGACGGACTACCTCAACGGGGAGTTGGTGCTGCTCGGCCGGGAGTACGGCGTGCCGACGCCGGTGAACGCGGCGTTGCAGGACGCCGCCCGGGAGAGCGTGCGCCGGGGCCGGGAGCCGGGCGGTCTGACGGCCGGGGAACTGAGCGGGCGCATAGCGGGGAGCGTCGTCGGCTGAGGTGCGCGGCCGCAGCGTGTGACCGTCCGTACCCGCCCTTCCGCCGTGCCGATGTCCGCCGGTGCCCCGTCCCGCACGCGCGCCGTGCGGGCCGCCGGGTCCGCGGTGACCGTGGCAGGACCGGCCCGCCGTTGGCCGGGCGGCTTGGGGCTGCCCGTCGGGACGGTGCGCGAGCGGGCACGGGCACACGCACTCGGGAGTCGGTCGGCCGGACAGTTGGTCGGCCGGACAGAGGGACAGCTGGTCAACGGGTCAGCCGTGTTCGTCACGTGAACCTCCGGCCGACCGGCCCGGCTCGGCCTACAGAGCGGGCGGGCCCTGGTCGGCCGGGTGCTGTCCGGGGCCCTCGTCGGAGCCGGCGAGCCTGCTGGGCGAGAGGTCCGTCGGGTCCTCCCCCGGCTCCAGAAGCGTGTCGGCCGCACCGATCACCAGCGGATCGGCCTTGCCCACCGCCGCTTCGTCCCGGGCCTCGTAATCGACGCGCAGCAGAAGATGACGCATGGCTTCGAGGCGCCCGCGTCGCTTGTCATTCGTCTTCACCACGGTCCACGGCGCGTGTTCCGTGTCGGTGGCCCGGAACATCTCCACCTTGGCGCGGGTGTACGCGTCCCACAGGTCCAGCGAGGCGACATCGGTGGGGGAAAGCTTCCACTGACGGACGGGATCCACCTGGCGGATGGCGAAACGCGTGCGCTGTTCGGCCCGGGAGACCGAGAACCAGAACTTCACCAGAATGATGCCGTCCTCGGTCAGCATCTTCTCGAACAGCGGGGTCTGGCGCAGGAATTGGCGGTGCTGCTCGGGCGTACAGAAACCCATGACGGGCTCGACTCCCGCGCGGTTGTACCAGGAACGGTCGAAGAACACGATCTCGCCCGCGGCCGGAAGGTGCGCGACGTATCGCTGGAAATACCACTGGCTCGCTTCGCGCTCCGTGGGTTTGTCCAGCGCGACCGTACGCGCCCCGCGGGGATTGAGCCGCTCGGTGAAGCGTTTGATGGTGCCGCCCTTGCCGGCGGCGTCACGTCCCTCGCACAGCACGACGATGCGCAGCCCCTGGTCACGGACCGACTTCTGGAGCTTGAGCAGTTCGATCTGGAGGACCCGCTTACGGCGTTCGTACTCCTTGCGCTGGAGCTTTCGCGCATACGGGTAATTCTCCCGCCACGTCTGCAACGGAAGCCCCTGCTCGTCCAGGAGCACGGGGCGCTCCGGGCGGGAGTCGTCCACGCTCAGTCCGTCGAGCAGATTCTCCGCGTCCTCGTCCTTTTTCAACGGCCCCTCCTCGACGTCAAACACGACAGAAAGACAGACGGCCCGACCCTAACGCAGACTTCGCGGGCCTCGGGGGCACGAGGCACGGGTGGGCCGGATGCGACCTGCCCAAACTCGCCCCCGAGCAGCAATGACCGCCCTATCTTGGCCCAGGAGCTCCCGACCGATGGGCGCACCCCGCCCGTTTCATCGCCCGACCGACTGCATTTCCGGAGACACACATGAGTAATGCCCTTCTCGTGATGGACGTCCAACAGGCCGTCGTGGAGATCGCCGACGACGGTTCCGGATATCTGCCGCGCCTGCGCAGGGCGATCGACGGAGCCCGGGCCGCGGACATGCCGGTCATCTATGTGGTCATCGCTCTACGCCCCGGATTCCCCGAAGTCGGCACCCGTAACAAACCTCTCGCCGCCATAGCCCGGGCCGGCCTCTACGTCGAGGGCGCCCCCGGCACCGAGATCCACCCCGAGGTCGCGCCCCTGCCCGGGGATGTGGTGGTGACCAAGCGGCGGGCGAGCGCCTTCTCCGGCAGCGATCTCGACGTGGTGCTGCGGGCGCGCGGCATCGACAGCCTCGTCCTCACCGGCATCGCCACCAGCGCCGTGGTGTTGTCCACCCTGTGCCGGGCGAACGACATGGACTTCGGCCTCACCGTCCTCTCCGACGCCTGCCTGGACACCGACCCGGAGGTGCACCGGGTCCTCGTGGAGCGGCTGTTCCCGCAGTGGGCGGACGTCGTCACCGTCGACGAATGGCTCAAGACGACCGGCCCTCAGGGGCAGCGCGTGCGGTGAACGACGAGGCCGTAGCGCCCGCGCGTCAGCCCCGCGTCAGCACCGGCGGGCAGCATCTGCGCCGCCACGCCCGCGTCCGCGCGGGCCGAGCCGGCGGCTCGGCCCGCCGGGCGGGCTCGATCCCACAGGGATGGAGAACTCCATGCTGAGGTTCCGTTCACCCCGCCCGTACGCGGCCGCCCCGCCCCTGCTCCTGGTACTGGGGCTGATCCTGGCCCTGCTGACGGTCGGCGGCCCGGCGGCCCGGCCCGCGGCCGCCGCCGCGGGCCAGGGGATCAACATCGCCGCGACCCACACCGGCATGTGTCTCGAAGTGGCCACGTCGGCGACCGGCGAGGCCGTCAAGCAGCGGCGTTGCGCCGGCCGGGAGGGGGCGCTGTGGACGTTGCGGGAGTCCTCGATCCACGGCGGGGCGGTGCAGATCGTCAGTGTCCTGAGCGGCAAGTGCATGGCGGTGGAGAACTCCAGCGCCGACAACGGAGCCGCCGTCATACAGACGGAATGCGGCAACCAGGCCGGTACGAGCTTCCAGTTCGCGGACCAAGGAGACGCGGCGCTGATACAGCCCATGACGGCGAGCCCGCGCAAGTGCCTGGAGGTCGCCTCATCCGCCACCACGGACGGCGCTGCGCTGCGCCAGTGGTCCTGTGACCGCCAGCCCGGCGCGAGCTTCGTCCAGGGCACCTTCCGCGGGCTCCAGGAGGGCTGGATCAAGATCCGTCCGGCGAGCGCCCCCGGGCTGTGCCTGGGCGAGGGGCGCGCCGGATTCCTGAACGTCCCGGTGGCCGTGCAGCGTTCCTGCGCACAGACCACGTCGCCGCGCACGTACCTGGCGCCGCAGGGCAACGGCCTGTTCAAGATCCAGTGGCACAGCACCCAGGCGGGCATCCGCTGCCTCATGGTGTTCCCCGTCAGCACGGTGCCCGATCTGCTGGAGGCGACGACCGACTGCGCGGGCGCCAACGTGTTCTACATCGAGGCGGTCGACACGCCCGTGCCCAACACCTACCGGATCCACACCCTCTACACGTCCGACCGGAAGTTCTGCGTGGGGATCACCGGAAGCTCCACGGCGGAGGGTGCCACGGCCAAACAGGAGCTTTGCGCCGACCGCACCGACCAGGTGTTCTTCATCGACACCGTGTGACGTCCGCGGCGGTCCCCCTGGCCGGCTCACACGTGTCGGAGTCGGCCCCAGAGCCCGTGTTCTCCGCCGCCCCTCACGTCAGCGGCCCGTCAGCCGCCCCTGTCAGCGTGTGCCGGTCACCGCGATGTGGCGACGCGCGCCCCGAAGGAAGAAGGCCTCCGATGAACAGACCGGACCGCGGAAGAGGAATCGGCGTCCTCGTGGCTCTGCTGTGTACCGCGCTGGCGGCGGCCCTCAGCCTCCCCGCGCACGCCGCCGTTCCCGCCGCTGCCCCTGCCCCCGTCTCGCGCCTCTCCGCCGCGCAGGTGGTGAACATCGTCAGCACGCACAGCACACTCTGCCTGGAGACCCCCGCGTCCGCGCTCGGTCAGCCGGTACGCCAGGGGCGCTGCTTCGGCAAGCCCACGGCCCGCTGGTACCTCCAGGCCTCGGGTGCGAGCAGTGACGCGGTCAACATCGTCAGCGCGGTGAGCGGCACGTGCGTCGGCGTGGAGAACGGCAGCCCGGCAGCGGGCGCGGCGGTCCGGCTCGCCGCGTGCGGCAGCGGGCCCTCCGTCAGCTTCCGGATCGTGCCCGTCGGTGACGGCGTCGGCTTCCAGACCATGACGTCCTCCCCGCCCAAGTGCCTTGAGGTCACCGAGTCGTCCACCGCCGACGGCGCGGCACTGCGCCAGTGGGACTGCGGCCAGCAGCCGGGCGCGCTCTTCGCCCAGCAGCAGCCGCCCCGGCAGTGGGGCACCACGCTCGTCAACACCCACAGCGGCCAATGCCTGGGCATCCTCGACCGGAGCGGCGCGGACGGGGCCAGGGCGGTCCAGCGTACGTGCGCGGGCGGCGCCGACCAGCGCTGGCAGGTCGTCGAACTGGGCGAGGGCAAGGTCGCCGTGGTCAATCAGAACAGCGGCAAGTGCCTGGCCGTCAGCAACGGAAGCCTGGACAACGGCGCCAACGTCAACCAGTTCTCCTGCGACGGCTACAAGTTCCATACGTGGGCGCTGGCGCCGGAGGGGCCCGTGGAGAACCGCGCGTACACGCTCGCCAATCTCCGCAGCGGAAAGTACGTCGGCATCCGTGGCCGGAGCACGGAGGAAGGCGCCCAGGCGGAACAGTGGGACCGCACGGCGCACGCGGATCAGGTGTGGCGGATGCAGCCGTTGCCGTCATGACGGACGCCCGCGGAGGTCAGCGGGCGGCGGCCACGGTGCGGTCGAGGAGAGGCGGCGGACGCTCCCAGTGGCGTCGCGGCGCCGACGCGTCGAAGGCGTCGGTGTCGGTGTCGGTCTCGGTGTCGGCCATGGTGCAGCCGTGGACGGTGTCGGGGTCGACCTCGCAGGTGTGCCCGGCACCCGCGGCGTCGAGGGCCGCGGTGAGTTCGCCGATGTCCTCGGGCGACATGTCGTTCTCGGCGAGGCCGGGGTGGAGCCCGGCGGCGGCGACCACCCGGTCGGGGTGGGCCGCCGCGGTGCGCATCGCCAGGACGGCGCCCATGCAGGAGCCGTTCACGGGGATCGGCCCGGCGGTGACCTCGGGCTGAGCGGTGCGGAAGCCGAGGGAGGCGTCGGCGTCGCGCAGGACGCGTTCGGTGGCGTGCGCCTCGGCGAGGGGCGTCACGCGGGCGAAGAATTCGGGCCGCTCCTGCGTCCCGATCTGCTCGGGACGCCCGATCACCGGTGCGGGGCCGTGGCGGTGGTTCAGGTGGGGCACGAGGACGCCGGGCCGACGCGTTCGCCGCCCTCCCCCGACGGCGGCGGGCGGCACCCGGGGGCGCTGCTCCGTCCGGGGGGTATCCGCGGCGTGGTCGTGGGCATGGCGGAGCTTCCTGCCCCGGCCGGCGCGAACCGCACGGCCGCCGTGCGGTTCGCGGTCGGCGGCAAGCAACCCGACGACCCCGCGCCGGGTCACTGGCCCACCCTGCCGTCGACGCATTCGCGCAGCAGGTCGGCGTGTCCGCAGTGGCGGGCGTACTCCTCGATCCGGTGCACCATCAGCTCCCGGACCGCGATGCCTTCCTTGCCCAGCCGCTCGCCCAGGTCGGTGAGGCCCGCCGGCGCCGCGTCGGTCGCGGCCTGTTCGCGCGCCAGGGCGGCGTACGCGGCGTCGACCTCGGCCTGTTCGGCCACGGCTCCGTCGAAGTCGCAGTCGAAGTCGCCGTCGCCGTCGCCGTCGCCGTCGGGGTGGCCGTACAGCGTCGGCAGCGGGTCGCCGTCGCTGATCCAGTTGTGCCAGTCGCGTTCCGTCTCGGCGAGGTGGCGGACCAGGCCGAGCAGCGACATCGTCGAGGGCGGGACCGAGCGGCGGGCCAACTGCTCGGGCCCGGACGACGATCCCCGCGAGAACCACGGAGCCGGCCCGGAGGGCGAACTGGCGAGCCTCCAGGATTTCCTGGCGGGATACCGCATGACCCTGCGCATGAAGTGCGAGGGGCTGAGCCCGGACCGGACGGACGGCGTGAGAAGTCGTCGTGATCCGGTGGGCATGAAGTGCAGGGACCGGGGTAAGCGCGGGGCACCGGCCCCTCGGCGACTCGCGAGCGACGCAGGGCCGACCAGACAGGGAGGGACACACATCACCATGGCGACCACCACGCAGGCCGTGACCGAAAGCACGCAACTGCCGGAGATCACCGCACCGCGGTCCGTGGCCCCGCAGGATGCCCGGGCCCTGTCGAAGCTGTTCTTCGGCCGGCTCGCCACGGCGGAGGAAGGCACCGCCGAGTACCAGTACGCGCGGAACACCCTGATCGAGATGAACATGTCGCTGGTCCGCTACGCGGCCGGACGCTTCCGCAACCGCGCCGACGACATGGAGGACATCGTCCAGGTCGGCATGATCGGCCTGATCAAGGCCATCGACCGTTTCGAGCTGTCCCGCGACACCCAGTTCGCCACCTTCGCGGTGCCGTACATCGTCGGTGAGATCAAGCGGTTCTTCCGTGACACCTCCTGGGCGGTGCACGTCCCGCGCCGTCTGCAAGAGGCCCGGGTGGAGCTGGCCAAGGCCACGGAGGAGCTCAGCACGCGGCTCGGCCGGGCTCCGCGCGTCGCCGAACTGGCCGCCCTCATGAACCTGACCGAGGACGAGGTCATCGAGACCCAGGTCGCCGCCAACGGCTACCACTCCACCTCCCTGGACGCGGCCGTGCACGGCGACCCCGCAGAGGGCGAGGCGGCCCTCGCGGACTTCATCGGCGAGGAGGACCCCGCGCTGGAGCTCGTGGAGGACTTCCACACGCTGGCTCCCCTGATCGCCGAACTCGACGAGCGCGACCGGGAGATCCTTCATCTGCGGTTCGTCGAAGAGCTGACCCAGTCGCAGATCGGTGAACGCCTCGGCGTCTCGCAGATGCACGTCTCCCGGCTGCTGACCCGCACACTGAAGCGCCTGCGCGCGGGCATGCTCACCCCCGCCGGCTGATCCGCCCCCCGTCCGGAGCGGGCCGTGCCTCAGGGGCGGCCCCGCCAGTCGAGGCACACGATCAGGGCGTCGTCTTCGGCGGTGACGGCCGGGCCGCGGTGCCCGGAGAGTTCCTGGAGCACCGCACGCGGGACCTGCGAGGGCGGCAGGAGGCGGGAACTGTTCATCGCCCGGGTGAGCGCGCGCTCGCTGTAGCGCTCCCCGGTCGGCGACGCCACGTCGTACACCCCGTCACTGACGAATAGGAGCCGGTCCCCGGGTTCGAGCTGGAGGCGCTCATGGGTGTAGGGCGTGTCCTCGGCCATGCCGAGCGGGAGCTGTCCGTCCAGGTCGACGGGCTCGGTCCTGCCGTTGCGCATGCGCCACATCTTCGGGGAGCCCGCGTCGATGATCTCCGTCTCCCCGGTGGCGAGGTCGAAGCACAGGAGCAGGACGGAGAGGTGGACGGCGCCTTGGTAGTGCCCGTAGACGGCCTGGTCGGCCAGGCAGGCCTGGTCGCTCAGCGAGAGTCCCGCGCGGCGGGCGTTGCGCAGCGCGTTGATGGCCAGGTTGGTGAGCAGCGCCGCTTCGATGCCCTCGCCCATGCCGTTGGTGACGGTGAGCGTGAGGTGGTCGGCGGAGGCCGACCAGTCGAAGTTGTCGCCGTGGATGGCGTAGGCCGGTTCGAGCTGGGCGCCGATCTCGTACTCGGGACGGGAGCAGGAACGGCCCGGCAGCAGCTGCCACTGCATCTCGGCGGCGAGGGTGAGCCGGTCGGCGCGCCGCGCCTGGAGGTAGAGATCGGTGTCTCGCTCGGCCACGACGATCTCGTGGCCGAGGACCTCCGCCACGTCGGCGAGTTCGCGCACGGTGTCCGGATCGCAGGCATCGGCGGGCAGCCGGACGCTGAGGATGCCGATGCGGTCACCGCGCACGCTCACAGGGAGGTGGGCGGTGCGGGGTTCCCCTTCGCCGCCGCCGTCCTCGATGTACGGTTCCTGCGCTCCGAAGGCCCGGCCGGGGGCGCTGGTGTGGATCGGTACGGGGGTGGCCGTGTACGGGAGGGCGTTGACCGGTTGGAGTATGGTCATCGCGTAGTCGGCCATGAGCAGGTCGACCTTGCGGGCTGTGTAGTGGGCGGTGAGCGCGTCCTGCACCGTTTCGAGAAGAGCGTGCGGTGCGGAGTGACGCAGAGCGCGTTCCACAGCCGTGAATCTGTCCACCGGTCGGGTACCACCTGTTCCTGTTCGGGATGAGACTGCGAGAGTTCAGGACCGGAGTCCGGGATGAGAGTTACGGGACGAGAGTGCGAGAAGGAGCCGGCGGTCTGCCATGCCTCAGCGACTGACAGGACCACTGCGAAGTGTCACAGTTGAGGGCATGGATTCCGAAACTTCCGTCAGGGACGATCAGGATGCGGCCGCGCATGCTGCCCGGGAAGTCATCGAACTGCTCGAGGTGCTGTGGAGCAGGGGCAGGGACATCACTCCCACAGCACCGGTGTCGTCGTCGCAGCTGCGTGTGCTGTACGCCCTGGACGGCGCCCAGGGGATCAATCTGCGGACACTCGGTGAGTTCTTGGGGTCGGCGCCGTCCTCGGTGAGTCGTATGTGTGATCGTCTTCACGCCCTGGGTTTCATCGAGCGGTCTCTCAGCCCGGCCAGCCGCCGTGAGCTCGAACTGCGCTTGTCGAGCCGGGGAGAAAATTACCTCACGGAGCTGCGGGCCCGCCGCGAGAGCGCGCTGCTGGAAGCCATCTCGGCGATGCGGCCGGCGGAACGCTCCGCCCTGCTGAAGGGTCTGAGCGGCTTTCACCGTGCGGTGGAGCACGCCGCGCCGGGGCGCACACCGGCGGGCGCCCGCCCGGTCGAGTCCGCCTGACGCACCGTGCGGTCGCCCCTGGCAGGCGCGTGGTGACGGTGGGCTGGATCACGTGGGTTTACTTTCGACGCTCCCAGGTACACACAGAGGTTTGTGGAAGGTCGACTCGTGTGGGGTTCGGATGCGCGCGGTGTCCCGGCGCGGCCGGTCGCCGCGTCGGCACGACCCGTCTTCTGAAGATCGCCACCCTCGGCTAACATTTGCCGTGCGACAACAATTGCTAAGGTGGATGAATGACTACCAGTGAGTCCGAGGCCCGGCTGCGCGTCAGCACCGCGCTGCGCGAGCAGGGCGAGAAGGTGGCCGACCGATGGGTGCAGCTTCAGGCGGAACAAGCCGTTCTGGAGACAGGCATCACGGAGGCCGAGCTGAACGAGGAGGCCGACTCCTTGGTCGAAGCCCTCCTCGCCGGCCTTGAGACCGATCTTCCGGTACAGAACGTGGTCACCTCGCACCCCGGCCTGCGCCAGGCCGTCACGGACCTGTCGCTGCGCCGCGCGCGTGGCGGCGCCACCCCCACGGCCACGTCCCCGGCCATTTTGGCTCTCAAGGAAGCGCTGCTGGAAGCGGTGCAGTCCGACACGCGTGACGTCAACGCGCTCTACGACGCGGCGCTGTTCATCAACCGGCTGCTCGACACCGCGGGCGCGATGTCCTTCGAGATCTACGTGGAGGGCCGCGAGGAGATCATCCGGCGTCAGAGCCGGCAGCTCCTGGAGGTGTCCACGCCCGTGGTGCGCATCTGGGACCGGGTCCTCGCCGTGCCGCTGATCGGGACGCTCGACACGACCCGCACGCAGGTGGTGATGGAGAACCTGCTGGAGGCCATCGAGCGGGACGAGGCGCAGGTCGCGATCATCGACATCACGGGGGTGCCGACGGTGGACACCGCGGTCGCGCACCACCTCATGCAGACGGTCAACGCCGTGCGGCTGATGGGTGCCGACTGTGTGATCAGCGGCATCCGCCCGCCGATCGCCCAGATCATCGCGCAGCTCGGCATCGACCTGTCGACCATCCTGACGCGGGCGACGCTGGCGGACGCGTTGGCGGCCGCCATTCCGTTGCTCACGTCCCAGCAGGTCCAGCGGTCCTCGTTCGCGGATGCGCGGTGAGCGGGGGCCTGAGCGGCGGCCTCAGCGGCGTCCCGATCCTGCGGCTCGGTGACGTGCTGGTCACCGGGCTGCTCAACGAACTCGACGACAAGGCCGCGATCGCCTTCACCGAGGAGCTGACGGAGCGCATCGTCGCCGACCGGGCGTGCGCCGTCCTCATCGACATCTCGCGGCTGGAGATCATCGACTCGTTCGTGGCGCGCACGCTCATGGAACTGACCACCACGGCACGTCTGCTGGGGGCCAGGGTCATCGTGGCCGGCATGCGACCCGCGGTCGCGATCACTCTGGTGGAACTGGGGCTTCAGCTGTCCGGTGTGGAGACCACCCTCAACGCGGAGCAGGGCATGATCGCGTTGGGTTGGCAGCCGGCCTCCCGACCCCCAAAGGGGGGGCCCGTTGACCCTCTACGGTGACCTCGAAGAGACGTCGGCCCTCCCCTCCCCCGCGCGCGCCGGGAGCCTCCCGGAGAGCGACGGCCTGCGTGCCGTCCACGCCATCCGGGCGGAGGAGGACCTGCTGGCGGCACGGCACGCGGTGCGCGAAGCGACCGTGCGGGTCGGCTTCGGGCTCGTGGACCAGACCCGCGTCGTCACGGCCGCGAGCGAACTGGCCCGCAACGCCTACGTGCACGGCGGCGGCGGCACCCTCACCCTGGAGATCGTGCAGCAGAGCGGTCGCCGGGGCCTGAAGCTCGTGGTGAGCGACCAGGGACCGGGCATCGCCGACATCGAGCAGGCGTTCACCGACGGTTTCACCACCGGTGCGGGCCTCGGGCACGGTCTGGGCGGAGCGCGGCGCCTCATGGACGAGTTCCATGTGTGGTCCTCGCCCGGCCGGGGCACGACCGTGACCGCCGTACGCTGGAACGGACGCGGGTGAACAGCAGCGTCGCGACCCGTACTCTGCACATCGCCATCGACCATCCGAGCGCTGTGCAGAGCGCGGCCGACCACGCCCGCTCCCTGGCCTCCGCGTGCGAGATGCGGGGTGTGCTGCCCGACCAGGCGGCCGTCCTCGCCAGCGAGTTGGCCAGCAACATCGTCAAACACGCCCGCAACGGCGCCCTGTTCGCCCACCGGGCGCCGTTCGGCGCCGGCCTGGATGTCATGGCCGTCGACACCGGCCCCGGCATGGCCGACGTCAACCTGAGCCTGCGGGACGGGTACAGCACCACCCGGACGATCGGCGCGGGCCTCGGCGCCGCGCGCCGGATCGCCACGGACTTCGCCATCCGGTCCGAGGCGGGGCTCGGCACGCTCGTGCACGCCCGCCTCGCCGCCCCGGACGCCCCGCCGCCCGGGGCGTCCCTCGGGGCGTTGGGCGCCTTGTGCCTGCCCGCCGAAGGCGAGGACGCGAGCGGCGACGGATACGCCGTCGCCGAAGGCCGCGGGGTGCGGACCGCGTTGGTGATCGACGGCCTCGGCCACGGCCCCGAGGCGGCCATGGCCGCCCAGCGTGCCGAGCGGACGTTCCTGGCGGACCCGGCCACCCCGCTGGCGGACATCCTGACCGCGCTGCACAAGGCGCTGCGGCACACGCGGGGCGCCGCCGTGGCCGCGCTGCGCATCGCCGCCGGGCGGGCCGAGTTCTGCGGGGTGGGCAACGTCCGCGCCGTGGCACTCTCCCCGGAAGGCATCCACCACCAGTTCAACGGGCAGGCCGGAATCGTGGGGTACACCCTCCCCGCTCCCAGGAGCCGGTTCGTGGATCTGTCGGAGCACACCACCGTGGCCGTGCACACCGACGGGATCGACCACCGGTGGACGCAGTCCCCCACCGCCGCGCGTCTCGCGCTGCCTCCCGCGCTGCTGGCCGCCTCGCTGCTCCACACCCATCGCCGGCGCCGTGACGACGCCACCGTCCTTGCCCTTGGCCCCCACCCGGGAATGAGATGACCCGCGAAACCTTCCGTACGCTCACGGCTCTGCGGCACACCGTGCGCAGCATCGCCCTGGGGCACCGGCTGCCCGCCGACGACCGGGCGCGCCTCGTCCTGTCGCTGAGCGAGGTGGCGGCCCCGGTCCTGGGCGGCGGCCGCCCCGTCACCCTGATGAGCGGACGCGAGACGGGCGAGGACGGCGCCCACCGGCTGACGCTGGCCCTGCGCCTGCCGCAGCAGAACTCCGTCCCCGTCGTGGTGCCGGAGCGGCTGCCGCTGCGCGCGCAAACCGGGCCGGACGGCACGGTCGTGTGGCACCTTCCACTGCCGGCCACCGGCGCGCACGGCCACGCGGTGCCCGGGATCGGGCCGCAGGCGTGCCGTTCCTCGGTCCCCTCCGCCGCGGCGGCGCAGAGCACCGAGGCGGACATCGCGCTGCTGGAGGAGGAGCTCCGCGCGGCGCTGGCCCGCGCCGACGCCCTGGCGGACGAGCACCGCATGCTCAAGCACGAACTGGCCGAGACCAACAGCGGGGTCCTGGCCCTGTACGTACAACTGGAGGAGCGCGACGAGCAGTTGCGGACGGCGCACGGCCGTACCCTGCGCGCCCTGGAGGACGCGCTGCGCCCCAGACCGCTGCACGTCGACGGCCTGGAGCTGGCCGTGCACTACGCCCCGGCGAGCGACGACGCGCCCACCGGCGGGGACCTGTACGACTGGTTCACCCTCCCGGACGGCACGGTGCACATCACCGTCGTCGACGCGCTCGGGCACGGCATCACCAGCACGCGCACGGCGTTGACCGTCACCCACGCGGTGCGCACCCTCGCCCTGGAGGGGCACCCGCTGGAGAGCATCGTGGCGCGTACCGACAGCATCCTCGCGCCCTTCGACCACAGCGTCATGGCCACCCTGCTGCTGGCCCGGCTGAACCTCGCCGACGGGCAGCTCACCTTGGCCAACGGCAGCCACCCGCCCGCCCTCCTCGCCCATGGCGACGGCACCGCGAGCTATCTGGAGGTGCGCGGGCGGGGCGTCGGCTTCCCCATGCCCGGCAGCGACCGCGTCCTGACGGCGACCATGGAGCCCGACGACGTGCTGCTGCTCTACACCGACGGCCTCACCGAGAGCCGCCGGGACCCGTGCGAGGGCGAGGCCCGGCTCAAAGAGGCCCTGTGCCGCCATCGCACGCGTCCGACCGAGCAGATCCCCGGCCTGCTGGCCACGGACCTGCTCAGCGACGTCCTCCACCAGGACGACACGCTCGCGATAGCGGTGCGGCGCACGAGCGCCTGAGAGCTGCCGCGACGTCACCGGCGGGCGGCCCGCGGGCCACGGGCGCAACACACCGACGGGGCCCCGGCAGCCGGACATCGCACCCGAGGTCACCCAAAGTGGTGCCTGTAGGGGCGAGAGCGGCGTGGAGGCGAGGGACCGATGAGGCGCTTGGCGGGGCGGACGGATCACGTGGTGGTCGTCGGGGCCGGGCTGGCCGGGCTCTCCGCCGCGCTGCACCTGCTGGGCGCCGGGCGGCGGGTCACCCTGGTCGAGCGGGGCCGGGAGCCCGGCGGCCGGGCCGGTCTCCTCGAACGGGGCGGGTACCGCATGGACACCGGGCCCACCGTCCTGACCATGCCGGAGCTGGCGGAGGAGGCGTTCGCCGCGGTGGGCGACAGCCTCGCCGACCGGGTGGAACTCCTCGCGCTGCACCCCGCCTACCGGGCGCGGTTCGCCGACGGCAGCGCCCTGGACGTGCACACCGGGGCGGAGGCGATGGAAGCCGAGGTGGAGCGCTTCGCGGGGGCCGGGGAAGCGCTCGGCTACCGGCGGTTGCGGGCCTGGCTGAGCCGTCTGTACCAGGTGCAGATGCGCCGGTTCATCGACGCCAACTTCGACTCCCCGGCGGCGCTGCTGACCCCGGACCTCGCCCGCCTGGCGGTGCTCGGCGGCTTCGGCCGGCTGGACGCCCGCGTCGGACGCTTCCTCTCCGACGAGCGGCTCCGCCGCGTCTTCACCTTCCAGGCGCTGTACGCGGGCGTGCCCCCGGCCCGCGCCCTGGCCGCGTACGCCGTCATCGCCTACATGGACACCGTCGCCGGGGTCCACTTCCCGCGCGGCGGGATGCACGCCCTGCCGCGGGCCATGGCGGCGGCCGCCTCCGGCGCGGGCGGTGACCTCCGCTTCGGGCAGGACGTGACGCGGCTCGAACGCTCCGGTGGCCGCGTCACGGCCGTCGTCACCGACCGGGAGCGCATCGCGTGCGACGCCGTCGTCCTGACCCCGGACCTCCCGGTCGCCTACCGCCTGCTGGGGCGGGAGCCACGCCGCCCCCTGCCGCTGCGCCACTCCCCCTCGGCCGTCGTCCTGCACGTCGGCACCGACCGCACGTGGCCCCAGCTGGCCCACCACACGCTCTCGTTCGGCTCGGCCTGGAAGCGCACCTTCCACGAACTGACGCGCGGCGGCACCCTCATGTCCGACCCGTCGCTCCTGATCACCCGGCCCACGGCGACCGACCCCTCGCTCGCACCGCCGGGCCGCCATCTGCACTACGTCCTGGCGCCCTGCCCCAACACCCGCGTCGGCCCCGGCGCCCGGGCCTGGCGCGACCTCGCGCCGCGCTACCGCGACAGCCTCCTGGCCGAGCTGGAGCGGCGCGGCCTCGACGGCATCGCCTCCGCCGTCGAGGAGGAGTGCGTGGTGACGCCCGCGGACTGGACCGCTCAGGGGCACGCCGCCGGCACCCCGTTCTCCGCCGCGCACACCTTCGCCCAGACCGGTCCTTTCCGCCCGCGCAACCTCGTACGCGGTGTCGAGAACGTCGTCCTCGCCGGCTGCGGCACCACCCCGGGCGTCGGCGTGCCGACCGTCCTGATCTCGGGGAAGCTGGCCGCGGCACGCGTCACCGGCCCGCCACGGGCCGTGCCCGCACGCCTTCGGCCCCCCATCGACACGAAGGGCACCGCCGCTCCATGACCGCCCGGGAACTCGACAGCGCGGGCATCACCGACCCGGCCCTGCGCGCCGCGTACGCCCACTGCCGCCTGCTCAACGCACGGCACGGCAAGACGTACTTCCTCGCCACCCGTCTCCTGCCCGTCGAGCGCAGGCCCGCCGTGCACGCCCTGTACGGGTTCGCCCGCTGGGCGGACGACATCGTCGACGATCTCGGCTCCACGGCGACGGCGGAGGAGCGGGGTGCGGCCCTGCGCCTGCTCCGGCGGGACCTGGAGAGCGGACTGCACGCGGGGACCGGCGCCGACCCGGTGGTGGCGGCGCTCGCCGACACGGCCGCCCGTTACGCCATCGAGCCGCGGCTCTTCACGGACTTCATGGCCTCGATAGAGCTCGATCTGGAGGTCACCGAGTACGCGTGCTACGAGGACCTGCGACGGTACATGCACGGCTCCGCGGCGGTCATCGGGCTACAGATGCTGCCCGTGCTCGGCACGGTCGTCCCCCGCGAGGAGGCCGCCCCGCACGCGGCAGCGCTCGGCGTGGCCTTCCAGCTGACCAACTTCCTGCGGGATGTCGGGGAGGACCTCGACCGCGGCCGGATCTACCTGCCCCTGGACCTGCTGGCCGCGCACGGCGTCGACCGCGCCCTGCTGCGGTGGAGCCGGGATAGCGGGCGGCGTGACCGGCGCATCACCGCGGCCCTGAAGGACGCCGCGGCGCTCACGCGAGGCGTGTACGGCGAGGCGGCGGGCGGCCTCCCGCTGCTCGATCCCGTCTCCCGGCCCTGCATCCGCACCGCCTTCGTGCTGTACGGCGCGATTCTCGACGCCATCGCGGACGACGGCTTCGCGGTGCTGCACCGCCGGGCCGTGGTGCCGCGCCGCCGCCGGGCCGTGGTCGCGTGCGACGGCCTGGCCCGGCTCGCCCTCGCCCGGCTCCGCGCACCGTCCGCGGGCGGCGCGGTGACCGGCTCCCCCGGAACGCCGCCGCCCGCTCCCGGACTTCACGGTGCGTCGCGGGCGGGCGGCCGGGAGCGCTGGAAGGAGACCGTATGAGCTCCGGGCGCTCTCCCGGGACCGGCCGCCACCCGCTGCGGTTCCGCCGCGACCCCGTCCCCTGGGAGCGGCAGCGCCCCACCTGGCGGGAGGCGAAACCTGCCGTAATCGCCGCGGCCCTCAAGCGCGCGCAGGCCCGGCCGTCGGGCAACTGGTATGTGCTGGGCGGCAGTCGGAGCATCACGGCCGGGCGTCCGCTCGGGCTGTCCGTGGCGGGCACGGAGGTCGTCGCGTGGCGCGACGCGGCGGGTGACGTGCGGGCCGGCCCGGGGGTCTGCCCGCACCTCGGGGCGCCTTTGCGGGACAGCCCGGTGCGGTGCGGCACCCTCGTCTGCCACTGGCACGGGCTCGCCCTCGACGGCTCGGCGCGCGCAGGCTGGGAGCCGTATCCGGCCTACGACGACGGGGTCCTGACCTGGGTCCGGCTGGACGCGGTGGGGGGCGAGGAGCCGTGGGAGCGGCCCGTGGTGCCCGTCCGTCCGCGCCCCGCCGAGAGTGTGTCGGCGGTCTGCGCGGTGACCGGGCGCTGCGAGCCCGAGGACGTCGTCGCCAACCGGCTGGATCCCTGGCACGGCGCCTGGTTCCATCCGTACTCGTTCGTCGATCTGCGTGTCGTGGAGAGTCCCGGGGCTGGGGACGACGAGGACCGTTTCACGGTGGACGTGTCCTTCAAGGTGGCCGGCCGGATGGTGGTGCCGGTCCGGGCGGTCTTCACGGCTCCCGGGCCCCGCACCGTCGTCATGCGCGTCGCCGAGGGCGAGGGCGAGGGTTCCGTCGTCGAGACCCATGCCACGCCGCTGGCGCCGGACGCGGCGGGACGGCCGCGTACCGCCGTGACGGAGGCGGTGGTGGCCGCCTCCGGCCGACGGGGGTTCGCGTTCGCGCGGTCGGCGGCGCCGGTGCTGCGGCCCCTGCTGCGGGCGGCGGCCGGACGGCTGTGGCGTGATGACATCGCGTACGCCGAGAGGCGCTGGGCGCTGCGGGACAGCGGGCGGTTCCCGGGTTGAGCCGTTCCCCGGCCGAACCGCCCCCGGACCGGACCGTTCCCTGGTTGGGTCCTGCCGGCAGCGGGTACGGGCCGGTTCAGTCCCCGAGCAGTCGGTTCAGCGCCCGCAGGGCCGCTGTCCTGCCCCTGGCCGGGACGGTCCACAGCGTCTGCCCCCGCAGGCCCCAGCGTGCCAGCAGGGCGTTCGCCGCGAGGAATCCCGTGGTGGCCGCCCGCTCCATCAACGCGACCGGCAGGTCGCTGCGCACGATGTCGCCCGCCACCGTGACGGCCGGGTCCGGTGTCCGTACCGTCGGCCTGTTCCGGTGGCCGCCGACGGGGAAGAGCGGGCAGTCGGCGTGCCATGCGTGACGGGAGTCGACGGTCCGGGCGTCGCGGGTCTCCGGGTAGAGCCGGTGCAGTTGGGCCAGCAGGCTGCGCTGCTCCGCCGCGCGGTCCGCGGCCGGGTCGACGGCATACGCGTGCAGTTCGACGACCGAGCCGCCCGTACGGGCCGACCAGCGGGCCGCCTCGCCCTCCCAGCGCTCCAGGACGCTGACGTTGTCCAGGGCGCCGTACCCGCTCGTCCCCAGGAAGCCGGGCCGGTCGGGGGCCACACGTCGGTCGAGCCAGAGCCGGGAGACGAGGAAGGGCGGCGCGGTACGGAGGCTCGTGATCCGCGCCCGCCACGCGGCGTCGTCGACGAACCGCGGCGACCGTCCCACCACGCCCTGGAGCCCCTTGACGTCCAGGGCGAGGACGACGGCGTCGCAGCGCTGTTCGCCGTCCCCGGTGACGACGTGGAAGCCACCACGTCGCGCGGGCTCCACCTGCTCGACGGCCCGGCCGGTCCGGATGTCGGTCCCGTGCCCGGTGAGATAGCGGGCGAGCGGCTCCCAGAGCGCGGCCGGGAACGGTTCTCGCGGCACGTCGAACAGCAGGCCCTCACTCGACCCGAGGAAGTAGATGTGGAACATCAGGGCGAGTTCGGCCGCGGAGAGGTGGCGCGGGTCGGCGAAGAAGCTGCGGGAGAACACCTCGAACGCCAGGTGGTGGGCCGCCCGGGGGAAGCGGATCCGCTCCAGGAACTCCTGTGCGTCGAGGTGGTCGAGCCGCCGGTAGATGTCGGGCACGCGTACGTCCAGCAGAGGCAGCGCGGCGCGGGCGTTCATGCGGGTCAGGTCGCGGAGGCCGAACGTGGGGCTGAGGGCCACGAACCCGAGGGCGCTCCACGGAGGGGTGCGCGGCACCCGCGCGAAGCCGTCCTGGAGGCCTCCGCTGTGCCGCAGCGGGTAGTCCGGCAGGCCGCGCAGCACGTGCAGGGCGGGATCCGCCCGGCGCAGGAGGCCGCGCAGGTTGTAGTACTGGCGGAAAAAGGCGTGGAAGCCGCGGCTCATGGTGACCGTGGAGCCGTCGGCGAGTTCCTCGGGCCAGCCCCTGAGCCGGCCTCCGAGCCGGTCCTCCCGCTCGTACACCGTCACATGGACGCCGCGTTCCGCCAGCGCCGTCGCGGCGGCCAGGCCCGCGATGCCGCCGCCGATGACGGCGGCGCGGGGCGCGCTGCCGCGGACGCGGCCGGCGCCTTGGGGGCCGCGTACGACGTGTGCGCGGCGGTCACGTCCGTGGCGGGCGCCGCTGCCGGTGGGGCCGGTCGTCGTCCGTCCGTTCATCGCTGTGCGCCCGGAGCCGCGGCGGTCACGGTGTGCACGATGCCGGTCTGCCAGCCCGGCATCGGCAGGACGCGCACCTCGCGGAAGCCCGCGCGCCGCACCCGCGCGGCGAAGGCGGGCGCCGTGTCGAAGTCGACGACGCTGCGGAACAGGTACCGGTAGAGGCGGCGGTCGCCGGTGAGCGTGCCGGCGGGCAGCACCACGCCGTTGCAGACGGCGGTCCACACCGCGCGGTCGACCGTCCGGCCGCTGAGCGTGTACTCGTGTACGCCCAACCGGCCCCCCGGGGCGAGGAGTTCGCGCACCGTGGTGAGCACCGCGTCCGGGTCGGCGAGGTTGCGGAAGAGGTACGCTGCGAAGACCGCGTCGAAGGGTCCCGCGACCCCGGCCCGGTCCAGGCTCTCGGCCGCCGCGTGGACGAAGCGCACTCCGGGGGGCCACCGCTTGGCCTCGGCCCGGTCCAGCATGCCGCGCGAGGCGTCCACCGCGACGATCTCGGCGAAGGGTGCCGCGTGCAGGAGGGCGGCGGTGGACGCCCCGGTGCCGCAGCCGAGGTCGAGGACGCGCAGCCCGGCGCCGCCGTCCGGCAGGGCGAGGCGGCGGGCGGAGCGCCGCAGGTGGGCGTGGTAGCCGGGGTTGGCGGCGACCAGGCGATCGTAGGTGCGGGCGGCGTGGTCGAACGCGGCGGAGAGGGTCTCGTCGCGCGGCAGCGTCATCTCTGCGTCTCTTTCCGGTCGTTCTCTCGGGTCGGGCCGCCCGGCGGCGCGGTGGTGGTGCGGCTCGGCAGGCGGGGCAGCAGGGGCAGTTCGGCGACGGTTCGGAGCATGGGGCGGACGGGGGTGCGCAGGCCGATCCTGAAGTCCTCGTCCCATCGGGTGCGCCCGTCGAGGAACCGCAGCAGCCGCTCCATCGGGACCGCGCGGAACAGCCCGGCGAAGAACGCCGCTCCGTCGACGCGCCCGGAGTCCAGGGCGCGCAGCATGACGGCGTCCATCGCCAGGGAGCGCCGTGTGTGAGCCCGTGGGGGAACGGGCGTACGGCCGCGGTGGTACGCGCTCGCGATGGCGCGCGCCTGCCGTTGCGCTGCCGCGAAGGTGTAGCCGGTCGAGGGCCGTGTCGCCCCGCCGGCGGTGCCGATGCGGAAGACCGAGCGGCCGGCCCGGCGGGGGAAGCGGGCGTCGGTCATGGGAATGACGCCCTGTTCGGCGCGGATCACCTCGAAGCGGCTGACGCCGAGCCGGTGCGTCAGGTGGCGGCGCAGTGCCTCGTCGTACGCACGTTCGTCGAGGACGGCGCGGGAGAACTCCGTGTACTCGACGAGGGCGTCGTACGCGGTCGTGGGCAGCACGTAGGCGAAGGAGAGGCCGTGTGCGGGCTGTGGTGTGCGGAAGTCCATCAGGTCGGCGAGGCGTGGCGCGAAGACGGGCCGGTCCGTGCGGACGAACCAGCCGCGGAAGTGCTGGAGGAGGGTGGTCCGGGCGGGCGGCAGCGTGCGGAGCGGGCGTGAGTCGAACACCCATCTGGCGCGCAGTGCCAGCGAGTCGCCTCGGGCGGTGACTCCACGCACCTCCGCTCCCCCGGGCAGGTCGCGCACGTCCGTGACCTCGGCCGCCACGCGCCGTACGCGCGGTTCGCGGTCCAGGCGCGCCGTGACCAGTTCCTCGAAGGCGCTGGAGCGGAGCATCTTGTAGCGCAGCGGGGCCGGGGAGGCGACCACGGCTGTTCCGTCGGGAGCGCGCACGCGCAGGCTGTCCCAGGCGCCGGACAGCGCCGTGTCGAACTCACCGTCGCGCGCCTCCCAGAAGCACCAGGTCCGTTCGGGCGGCCGGGTGGGGCCCCGCGGTGCGTCGATGAGGGCGATCGAAGGACACGTACGGCCGACCGGGGCGGCGCAGAGCCGGTGGGCCAGGGACAGCCCGGCCGCGCCGGCGCCCACGATGGCGATCTCCGTGTCGTCCATGCCGCCCCTCGTGTGTCACGTGTCGTGAGGTCAGCATTACGCAGAGAGGGGGGCGTCGGGCGCAGGGACATGGGGCCGGGCGGGGCGGGACCGGCTTCCTGTGCGGTCCGGGGTCTGACGGCGCGAGGCGAGAAGGGGACCGTTCGTCAGGGCACGCGCGGCATCCGGAACCTGCGCCGGTACTCCGTCGGCGTCGTGTTCAGGCGGCGGCGGAAGGCCCGTACGAGGGTGTCGGTCGTGCCGAAGCCGCACAGGGACGCGATGCGGTCGAGCGTGGCGTCGGAGGACTCCAGCTCGTGGCGGGCCTTCTCGACGCGGACCGATTCGATGTACGCGTGCGGAGGCGTGCCCAGTTCGTTCTTGAACAGGCGGGTCAGATGCCGGTCACTGACGTGGGCGTACGCGGCGAGGTCCACGATGGTGAGCGGCTCGGAGATGTGGCGCAGGATGTGGTGGCGCAGGTCCTCGACGCGCCGGGTGGTGGAGACCTGCTCCAGCGGGACGCTGAACTGGCTCTGGCCGCTGGGGCGTTTGAGGTACATCACCAGTTGGCGGGCCACGCGCAGCGCGACGGCCTCGCCGAGGTCGTCGGCGATCAGGGCGAGGGAGAGGTCGAGGCAGGCGCTGATCCCGGCGCCGGTCCACACGTCGCCCTCGCGGATGAAGATCGGGTCGGCGTCGACCTCGACCTCCGGGTGGTCGGTGGCGAGCCGGTGCGCGGTCGACCAGTGCGTGGTGGCCCGCTTGCCGTCGAGCAGCCCGGCGGCGGCCAGCAGATGCGCCCCGACGCACACCGAGGCGATCCGGCGCGACCGTGCCGCGAGCGTCCTCACCCGGTCGACCAGCGCGGGGTCGACGAGGGGGTGGACGCACCCGTCGTCGTCGATCTCCACGGCCCCCGGCACGATGAGGGTGTTGATGCCGCGTTCGGCGGCCTCGCCGAAGGTGAGGTCGGGCAGGACGCGGACACCGGCGCCGGTGGTGACCGGGTCCATGGTCTCGGCGGCGAGCACCACGTAATAGTCGGCCGCGTCCGCGGTTTCCCGGCGGGCCAGCGCGAACACCTCCGGCGGCCCGGTGACGTCGAGCAGGTCCACGTCCTCGAAGAGCACGATCACGATGAGCCGTTTCGCGGTGTCCGTCACGCTTCCCCCTGGTGTTGCCCGGTGCTGTGCCACCCGAACCGCAGGTCCGTATCTGCATGTTAGACGTCATTGTTGACATCGCCGCTGGCTCATAGCGTGGTGGGCACGGCCTACCGGACCGGCACGGACCGGCCGGTGTCGGGCCGTGATCTCTTCCGCACACGACACGAAGGCGGCACCCCCATGTCCAGAACCACGCTGCGCGAGCTGAACGGATTCGCCCAGGCGCCCGCGAAGCTGGCCGAGTCGACGCTCATCCTGATCGACTTCCAGAACACCTACACCCGGGGCGTGATGGAGCTCGACGGCTGGGAGCAGTCCCTCGACGCCGCCGCGCACCTGCTGGCCCGGGCTCGCGCCGCCGGCACGAACATCGTGCACGTCGTCAACGACGGCGGGGAGGGAACGCCGTACGACATCCGGGCGGAGATCGGCCGGATCCACCCGAAGGTGGCCCCCGTCGAGGGCGAGCCGGTCGTCGTCAAGCAGGTCCCGAACGCGTTCGTCGGCACCGACCTTGCGAGCCACCTCACGGAGGGCCAGGACGTCGTCATCGCGGGGTGGATGACGCACATGTGTGTCGCGTTCACGGCGCAGGGCGCGTTCCTGAACGGCAACCGCCCCACGGTCGCCGCCGACGCCACCGCCACCCGTTCGCTGCCCGTCGCGGGCACCGATGTCCCCGCCGCCCAGGTGCACCAGGGTGCTCTCGCCACCATCGCCGACCTGTTCGGGGCCGTCACCGCCTCGCAGAAGGAGATCGTCTGATGAGGCCGCCGCGTTCGCTCGTCGTCCTGGGTGCCGCCGCCCTTCTCGCGGTCTCCGTGACCGCGTGCGGCGGAGACACCGACGCCGCCGCCCGCACCGACCGGGACGACAAGAGGCCGTCACCGGCCGCCGAGCGGAACGTCGCGAAGGACACCACGACGCTGCGCCGGATCATGAGGCTCGACGAGACACCGGCGAAGCTGTCCGACGCCACGCTGGTCCTCGTCGACTACCAGAACGTCTACACCGACGGCCCGATGGAACTCACCGGCTGGCGCGAGTCGGTGGACAACGCCAAGGCCCTGCTGAAGCGGGCCCGCACGGCCGGCACCCCGGTCGTCCACATCGTGGAGAAGGGGTACGACCTCAAGTCGGAGGCCGGGCAGATCATTCCGGCGCTCGAACCGGCCGAGGGGGAAGCCGTCGTCGAGAAGGCCGTCCCCAACGGCTTCCACGGCACGGACCTCGACGCGGAGCTCAAGAAGACCGGCCGCGAGAACGTCATCATCGCCGGATTCATGACCCACATGTGCACCCTGTTCACCACCGAGGGAGCCGTCTACCACGGTTACCGCCCGACCGTGGTGGGCGACGCCTCCGCGACCCGGCCCCTGCCGGTCAACGGCAATCCCGACGGTGTCGCCGCCGAGCAGGTCCACGCGTCCGCGCTCGCGACGATCCAGGACCGCTTCGGCGTCGTGGCCCCCCGGCAGCGCGACATCAAGTAGCGCGGCACACCCATGGCATGGTTCATCACACAACCTGTTTGATCATGTGGGAGATCGCAACCCTACACAGAACGTCCACTCCGTCGACGAGAGGCCTTCGCACACCTCTCGCCACCTCGCGACCGCCCGCGGAGGCGTCGTCGACCAGCGGCCGGAGCGACCCCGTCCGGGCCGGTGACAGCTCCTGACCCACGCTGACGAAGTGGGCAATTGAAGGCCAAGTCCCGCCAGTCGACTGCGAAACAGGCGTTACGAGACCCCCGGTCCGGCGAGGCGACGGAATTCCTGCGCCGACCTCTTGCGCCGCCGGCGACTCCTCTGCCACATTCACCCAAGCCAGCGATGGCATGCACGCGTCACGAGCAACCCCGCCTCTGACGCATGCGCTCCCACTGCATAGGTATGCAGCTTCGTCCTCATCCAGGACGTCTCATCCCCACACAATGGAGACGAACGTGCGAATATCCAGACTCCTCCCGGCGCTCGCGGCGACCGCTCTCGCCGTTCTGGGCCTGGCCCCCACGGCAGCGGCCCACAGCCCGGCCGGCGTGCGCGCCGACGCACCCGCCGCGGTGTCCGCCAACGGCCCCCAGCCGATCATCGGCGGCGGTTACGCCAGCAACGCGCCCTGGGCGGCCCGGCTCTTCTCCAACGGCCGGCAAACGTGCAGCGCCTCGATCATCGCCCCCACCTGGATCCTCACGGCGAAGCACTGCGTCAGCGGCGGCGGCCTCTCGTTCCGCATCGGCAGCCTCGACCAGACCTCCGGCGGCACCATGGCGAACGGTGTCAGCGTCTACAACCACTCCGGTTCGGACCTGTCCCTGGTCAAGCTCGACCGCTCCGTGGCGGGCACCTACGCCCGCCTCGGCAACCCGGGCTCCGTGTCGGTGAACCAGACCGTGCAGGTGTACGGCTGGGGCGCGACCTCCCAGTGCGGCTCGGAGATCAACTGCCAGTCCCGGCTCCTGAAGGTCGCCAACGTCGTCGTGACCGGCGGCTGCCGCGACGCCTACCAGGGCCAGGCCATCTGCGCCCGGCGCGGCGACGGCATCACCGCGGGCGGCGACTCCGGCGGCCCGATGATGGCCAACGGCGTACAGGTCGGCGTCGCCTCCACCAGTGACCGCCAGACGACGACCGCGTACACCAACGTGACGGCCTACCGCTCCTGGATCCAGAGCATCGCGGGCGTCTGACAGACGTCCGCTCCGGGGCGGCTCCGGCCTCCGCGGTCGCCCCCGCCTTCCGTCGCCCCCGCGCTCTCACCCGCGCGGGGGCGACGTCGCGTTGCCGTCCGGTGAGAGGTCGTGGCCGGGAGCCGACTCGCCGCGCGGTTCGGGGAAGTGGCGTGTCACGAACGGCCTGCCGAGCGTGAACTCACGGAACGTCAGGGCTGCTTCGGACAAGTGGGTGTCGCGGTTCCACACGAGGGTGAGGACGCGACGGCAGTCGGGCGCGTCGACATGCACCCAGGCGACGGGGACGCGCGTCTCCGTACCGGCCTGGCGGGACACCGCCGGGATGAGACCGACGCCCAGGCCCGCGCTGATCATGTCCTGGCTGGCGGCCGGTTCGTCGCTCTCGCAGGACAGCACCGGCGTCAGCCCCTCCGCCGCGAACAGCCGGTCCAGGAGCGCGCGTTGCCAGTGGCCGACGCGGGTGGAGACGAAGGGTTCATCGGCGATCTCCGGGATGGTCACGCGCTCCCGCCCGTCCAGCCAGTGCCCGCGGGGCACGGCGAGCAGCACTTCCTCCCGCGTCAGCTCGACCGACTCGAAGTTCGTGCCGCTCAGCGGCTGCGACGCCACGCAGAAGTCGACCTCCCTGGCGCGCAGCCGACGGTCCATCTCCTCCGCGTTCGACTGGTAGAGCCGTACGTCGGCACGGGGGTGCTCGGCGCGGAAGCGGCCGAGGAGCGGGGTGACCGTCAGCAGGGTCTCGGAGGCGACGCTGACCCGGCCGAGGCCCGTGTCACGTGCCTCCCGGACGGCCCTGCGCCCGTCGTCCAGCTCGCTCAGGGCGCGGTCGACATGGCGCAGGAAGATCACGCCGTACTGGTTGAGCCGGACGCGCCGGCCCTGGCGGTCGAAGAGCGCCGAGCCGAGGTCGGCCTCCAGGCGCGCGATGGCGCGGCTGAGCGAGGGCTGGGCGATCCGCAGCTCCTCGGCCGCGCGGCTGATGTGCTCGTAACGGGCGACGGTCCGGAAATAGCGCAACTGCAAGAGATCCACGGTCCACCTTCACTCATGCCTTCAGGGTCATCAGTACATGACTGAACCGGTCTTGGAACGCATAAGCAATCCTCCCTACCGTCTCCTTCAGCACCCGTTCGCGTCCGCCGTCCGTGCGACGGCCGTTCGCCTCCCCCAGGAAGGTCGCCTCATGAGCGCTGCGGATCTGGCCCGACTCCAGTTCGCGGCCACGACCGGCATCCACTGGCTGTTCGTGATCCTCACCATGGGGCTCGTCCCCCTGGTGGCGATCACGCACACCCGCGCCGTGTTCACCCGTGATCCCGTCCGCAGAGCCCTCCGGGAGCGCACCACCCGCTTCTGGGGGCAGCTCTACGTCATCAACTACGCGGTCGGCATCGTCACCGGCCTCGTCATGGAGTTCCAGTTCGGGCTGAGCTGGAGCGGCCTGAGCAAGTTCGCGGGCAACGTCTTCGGGGCCCCGCTGGCGCTGGAGACCCTCATCGCCTTCTTCGCCGAGTCCACCTTCCTCGGCATGTGGATCTTCGGCTGGGGCCGGCTGCGCGGGGGCGTGCACGTCACGCTCATCTGGCTGGTCACGCTGACCGCGTACGCCTCCGGGTACTGGATCCTGATCGCGAACGGCTTCATGCAGCACCCGGTGGGCCACGAAGTGCGCGACGGCGCCGCCTACTTGACCGACTTCGGGGCGCTGCTCACCAACTCCAGCGCCCTGGTCGCCCTCCTCCACCTCACGCTGGGCGCTCTGACGACGGGCGGTGTCTTCGTCGCCGGGGTGAGCGCGTACCACTTCCTGCGGCGCACCAAGGAGACCGAACTCTTCCGCACCTCCCTGAAGCTGGGGCTCTGGGTGTCGACGGTCGCCTCCTTCTTCGTCGTCGTCGTCGGCGAGATGCAGCGGCCCGTCATCGAGCGCACCCAGCCCATGAAGCACGCGGTGCTGGAGGACAGCGGTGTCGCCGAGGTGCAGGCCCGGCTGGTCGAGGAGCACGGGCCGGGCGACTTCGTGCCCTGGCAGGACACCGTGCGGATCTCGATGGACGTCATGACCATCATCGGCAACACGGTCTCGACCATCACCTTCATCGCCCTCATCCTCCTGTGGAAGGACCGTCTGACGCGCTGGCGATGGGCCTCCTGGACCCTGGTCGCGATGGTCCCTTTCCCCTTCGTCGCCTCCGTCGGCGGCTGGGTCGTCCGTGAGGTCGGACGCCAACCGTGGCTGGTGTATGGCGAGTTGACGGTCGAGGACGCCCTCTCCCCTGTCGGCAGGACCTCCCTGCTCGTGTCCTGCGCCTTGTTCGTCGCCGTCTTCCTCGCCCTGGCGGTGACGAACTGGACCCTCATCACGCGCTTCGCCCTCCGCGGCCCCGGGGCCACCCAGCTCGGCGCCACCGAGCCGCTTCCGGACGATGTCCCCGAGGGCCCGGCGGGCAGCGCCGACGAGAAGCAGCCGCTGCCGGTTCTTTGAGGCGGGCCATTGAGGCAGGCCTTGGGAGACGGCCTCTGAGGCACGTCTGTGAGGTGGGCTGGCTCGCCCGGCTGCCGCACGCCACCCATCGCCATCCCCTTCCCTCCCCCGCTGCCCCTACCGCCACCGCCACCGAAAGTTGAGCGAGATGACTCTGGAGACCCTCTGGCTGGCCCTCCTCGGCCTGCTGCTCGCCGGGTACTTCGTGCTCGGCGGCTATGACTACGGCGCACAGATGCTGCACCCCTTCCTCGGCCGCCGCGACGGTCACGAGGAGAAGCCCACGAGCGGGAACGCCGCACTCGACGCCATCGCGCCGTTCTTCCTCGGCAACGAGGTCTGGTTGGTCGCCTTCACCGGTGTCCTCTTCGGCGCGTTCCCGCACCTGGAGGGCACGCTCCTGTCCGGTCTGTATCCGCTGATCGTGGCGATCCTCACCGGGCTCGTCCTCGGCAACGCCGCGATCCAGCTGCGCGGCCGCGCCCGCGGTGCCGCAGGCCGCCGCGGGTGGAACGCCCTCATCGTGTTCGGCGGCGCGCTGCCCGCCGTCTGCTGGGGGCTCGTCCTGGGGCTGCTGCTCCACGGCGTGCCCCGGCGCGCCGACGGCAGCTTCCACATCGGGCCCGGCGACGTGCTGACACCCTTCGTGCTGGGCTGCGGCGTGACGACCGCGCTGCTCTTCGCGGCACACGGCGCGGCCTTCGTCGCCCTGCGCTCGGGCCCCCAAGTGGCCGCCAGGGCACGGCAGTCGGGGGCGCTCCTGCTGCGGGCGGCCGGAGCCGTGGCCTGCCTCCCGCTGCTGCTCACGCTCTTCGGCGCGGGCGCCTCGATGCACAACCGCGTGATCTCGGCGGTGCTCGCCGCCCTGTTCGCGGCAGCGCTGGGCGGTGCCTGGTGGGCCCTGGCCCGGGGGCACCACGTGCGGGCGTTCGCGGCCACGTCCTGCGCTGCCGTGCTGCCGGTGCTGCTCGTGGGAGCCGGCCACTACCCGTACGTCCTGACCGACGCGTCCGGCGGTGGCATGACGATGGGCCAGGCGGTCACGGACGGAGCGACGTTGCGGATCCTCACGTGGTTCGGCGTCGTACTGGTCCCGGTGATCCTCGCCTACCAGGCGTGGAGCTGGTGGGCCTTCCGGGGGCGGACGGGCCGCCGTCACCCCAGCTACTTCTGAACCCGGACGAGCGCGTCCCCCACGTGATCGAGGAGAGGCACCGAGATGAAGCCGGCCGAACGTCGTCTGCTGCGCGAAGTCCCCGCGCTGCGGCGGCACATGGCGTGGTCCGCGACGCTGGCGCTGCTCGGCGCCGGGCTCGTCGTGGCCCAGGCGGTGCTGCTCGCCGGAATCCTCGCGGACGGGTTCGCCGGGCGGCGGTTCCGGACCGCCCCGCCGGCCGCGCTGGGCTGCGTCATGGCGCTGCGCGCACTGCTGACCCTGGCGCGCGGCGCCCTCGCCCAGTGCGCCGCGGCCGACGCCAAGCGGGTCCTGCGGGAGCGCCTCACCGGCCGGTTGCGGCACACCGCTCCGCTGCGGCTGGCGGCCCGCCGCCACGGCGAGACGGCCACGCTGCTCACCCGGGGCCTCGACGCCCTGGACCCGTACGTCGCCGGCTACCTGCCCACGATGACGGCCACCGCGGTGGTACCGGTGACGGTCGTCGCCTGGCTGGCGTGGACCGATTGGACGTCGGCGCTGATCGTCGTCGTGACGCTGCCGCTGATCCCGGTGTTCGGCGCGCTGGTCGGCCTGCACACCGCCCGGCGCACCGCGCGGCAGTGGTCGCTGCTGGCGCGCCTCGGCGGTCACTTCCTGGACGTGGTCGCCGGGCTGCCGACGCTGCGCGCCTTCGGACGCGAGGGACACCAGGCCCGGGTGGTGGGCGAGATGGCGGACGCGCACCGGCGGGCCACGATGCGGACGCTGCGCGTCGCGTTCCTCTCCTCCTTCGTCCTGGAGACGGTCGCCACACTCTCCGTGGCACTGGTGGCCGTGCCCGTCGGACTGCGGCTGCTCGGCGGCGCGTTGGACCTGGGGACGGCGCTGACCGTGCTGTTCCTCGCTCCGGAGGCGTACCTGCCGCTGCGCGCGGCGGGCGCCGCCTTCCATGACGGCGCCGAGGGCGTCGCGGTGGCCGAACGGGTCTTCGCGCTCCTCGACGAGGAGGAGACGCCCGCCTCGCACGCGACCGCTCCCGTCCCGGTGCCCGCGGCGCACGCGGCGTGCCTGCGCCTCGACGCGGTCAGCGTCCAGTACCCCGGCAGGGCCGCGCCCGCCCTGCGGCAGGTGTCCCTCGACGTGCGCCCCGGCGAGCACGTGGCGCTCGTCGGCCCGAGCGGGGCGGGCAAGTCCACGCTGCTCGCCCTGCTCCTGGGCTTCGTGACGCCCGTGTCGGGCCGGGTCGAGGCCGACGGCACCGACCTCGCGGACGTCGATCTCGACGCGTGGCGCGCACAAGTGGCGTGGGTGCCGCAGCGTCCCCATCTGTTCGCGGCGTCCGTCGCGGACAACATCCGTCTCGGGCGGCCCGACGCGAGCGACGCCGAGGTGCGGGCGGCGGCGCGGGCGGCCTCGGCGGATCTCTTCGTCGAGCGGCTGCCGCAGGCGTACGACACGGTGCTCGGCGAGCACGGGGCGGGGCTCTCCGCCGGGCAGCGCCAACGGGTCGCCCTGGCCCGCGCGTTCCTGAAGGACGCGCCCATTCTGCTCCTCGATGAACCGACCGCCCATCTCGATCCCGAGAGCGAGGCCGCCGTCACGCGCGCCACGGTCACGCTCATGCGCGGCCGGACCTCGCTCGTGGTGGCACACCGCACGAGTCTGCTGCCACATGCGGACCGGATCGTGACGGTACGCGCGGGAGGCCTGGCCCTCCCGCAAGTACGGCCGGCCGAGGGCCTGGTGACGTCGTGACGGGCCGGCTTCTGCGGCACCTGCTGCCGCATTGGCGCAGGCTGCTGCCCGCCGTGCTCGCGTCGGTCGGCAGCGAACTCGCCGCCGCCGCACTGATGGCCACCGCCGCCTGGCTGATCACCCGTGCCGCGGAGCAGCCGCCGATCGCATCCGTGAGCCTGGCGATCGTGACCGTACGCGCGCTGGCCCTGGGGCGGGGAGCCCTGCGCTACGCCGACCGGCTCCTCGGGCACGACGGTGTGCTGCGGGCCGTCGCGGGCTTCCGCACCCGGGTGTACGAGGCCCTGGTGCCGCTCGCCCCGGCGGGCACGCCCGCCTTCCGCGGCGGCGACCTGATGACCCGCCTGGTCGATGACGTGGACGCCGCGCAGGATCTGCTGCTGCGGGTGCTGTTCCCGGCCGTGGCCGCCTGCGCGGTGGCCGTCGCCGCGACCGGAACGGCCATGGCGCTGCTGCCCCCGGCGGGCTTCCTGCTCGGCCTGTTCCTCGCCGTGGCGGGGCTCTGCGTGCCCGCCCTGGTGCTCGCGCTGTCCCGCCGTACGGGCCGCGCGCAGAAGGCCGCCCGAGGTGAACTGGCCGCGCTCGCACTGGACTTGACGCAAGGCGCGGTCGACCTCGCCGCGTACGGCGCCCGGGGGCGCGCCGACGAGCGGGCCCGGCG
>NZ_JAFEXF010000259.1 GCF_016905445.1 Streptomyces sp. G44 | reverse complement strand
CCGCAACGGCCTCACGCCGGAGGAGATCGGCGCGGTCCTGCTCCAGACGGCCGTCTACTGCGGTGTTCCGGCGCCGACGGCCTCGGGGCGCTCCGCGGGCGCCAGATGCGAGGCGTCCGCGAGTTCCACGAGGGACGCGCCCGCCACCGCGTCGGCGATCTCCCGGGCGTGGGCGGGCGGCGTCGCCGGGTCCTCGCGCCCGGCGAGCACCAGCGTGGGCGCGGTGACCGACGCCGCGCCGTCCCGCAGGTCGTACGCGGCCAGGGCGTCGCAGCACGCCGCGTACGCGCCCGGATCGGCGGCCGCGTGGTCGGCCACCAGGGCGGGCACCGTGAACCCGGGTGTGAACCAGCGCCGCGGCGCGCCTGCCGCCAGCGCTGCCAGGCCCTCGCGGCGCACGGTCGCCGCCCGCTCCCGCCAGGGATCCGCACCGCCGAAGTGCAGCGACGTGCACACGGCGGCGAGGCGCGTCACGCGCTGCGGGTGGTGGGCCGCGAGGTGCAGTCCTACGGCGCCGCCGAGCGAGACACCGGCGTACGCGAAGCGGTCGACGCCGAGCGTGTCGGCGAGCGCGAGGACGAGTCCGGCGAGCTCGGCGACCGTGGCGCCGGGGCCGATGAGGTCGGCGGGGGAGCGGCCGTGGCCGGGCAGATCCCAGCGCACAACCCGGTGTGAGGCGGCCAGGTCGGGCGCGACGGCGTCCCACAGGGCGGTCGACGTGCCGAGGGACGGGCCGAGGAGAAGCGGAGGAGCGCCGTCCGGTCCCTCGATGGTGTGATGCGGCAGCTCGCCGGTCGGGTGGGTCGTCAACGTCGCTCCAGGGCGCGGTCGGTGAGGGTGCCGGCGGAGCCGGTGTAACGGGTGGGATCGGTGAGCTCGGAGAGGCAGGCGGGATCACGGAGGGCGGCGAGGGCGGAGGGATCGGCACCCTCCGGGGCGGGCTCGTCGGCCAGGATCTCCCCGAGGACCTCCGCGAGCGTGCGCCCCTCGGCGCGCGTACGCCGTGCCGCCTCGCCCAGGAGTCGCTTCGCGCGGGCCCGTCCGAGCAGCGGGGCGAACGCGGCGACGAGCCGTTCGGAGACGATCAGCCCGTCGGTGAGGCCGAGGTGTTCCCGCATGGCGCCCGGGTGGACGCGGAGCCCCTCCGCCATCTCGGCCGCGTCACGGGCGGCGCCGCCGGCCAGGCGGAGCAGGTCGCGCAGCGGTTCCCACTCGGCGTGCCAGGCACCCGCGGGCCGTTCGTCCTCGGCGACGAGTGAACCGAGGAGGGTGGCCGCGAGGGCGGGCGCGCGGCGCGCGGCGGCGGTGAGGAGTGTGGCGCGGACCGGGTTCGCCTTGTGGGGCATGGCGGACGAGCCTCCGCCGGAGCCTTCGGAGAGCTCGCCGATCTCCGTCCGGGAGAGCGTCGCCACGTCCACCGCCGCCTTGCCGAGGGCCCCGGCCGTGAAGGCGAGGGCCCACGCGAGGTCGGCGACGGGCGTACGCAGCGTGTGCCAGGGCAGCAGCGGCTCGACGAGCCCCAGCTCACGCGCGAAGGCCGCCACGAGCGCCCCGGGCCCCTCTCCGGACCCCTCCTCGTGCTCCCCGCCCCGCACGGCCCGCTCCCCGCCCCCGTATGCCCGGAAGGCGGCCAGCGTCCCGGCCGCGCCGCCCAGTTGCACGGGCAGCGCGGCCCGCACCCCCGCGACCCGGTCCCGCGCGTCGAGCACCAGCGAGCGCCACCCCGCGGCCTTCAGCCCGAACGTCGTCGGCACCGCGTGCTGCGTCAGGGAGCGGCCCGGCAGGACCGTGTTCCGGTGCCGCGACGCGAGGCGGGCCAGGGCGCCCTCCGTGCGGGACAGGTCCGTGAGGACCAGGTCCAGGGTGCGCGCGGCGACCAGCATCAGCGCCGTGTCGAGGATGTCCTGGCTCGTCGCGCCGCGGTGGACGTAGGGCGCCGCGGCGGCGGGCACGGCCGCCGTGAGGTCGGCCGCCAAGGGGATGACCGGGTTGCCGCCCTCGCGCGCGCGGAGCGCGATGCCGCGCGCGTCGAAGCGGGCCGCGTCCGAAGCCGCCCGGGTGACCGCCGCGGCGGCCTCCCGAGGGGCGAGGCCCACGGCCGCCTGGGCGCGGGTCAGCGCCGCCTCGGCGTCCAGCAGGGCCTGGAGGAAGGCGAGGTCGCCCGTCGCCTCCTCGGCGGCGGAACCCGCCCACCCGGGGGAGAACAGGCCGCTCACGGGAACTCCAGGAAGACCGTCTCGTCCGCCCCCTGGAGCCGGACGTCGAAGCGGTACGTGCGGGGCGCCTCGCTGCGGGCGATGAGCGTGGCGCGCCGGTCGGCGTCCAGGGAGGAGAGCAGCGCGTCCCCGGGCTCCTCCACCAGGTACGCGCGCGTGTAGAGGTGGTGCAGCAGCCCGCGCGCGAAGACGGCGAGCGAGATGTACGAGACGCCGCCCGGCGGCAGCGTCCGCACCGCCCAGTGGCCGTCCGCGTCGGTCGGGACCCGGCCGAAGCCGGTGAACGCGACGCCGTCGCGCCCGATGACCCGCCCCGTCACGGGGTCGTGCCGAAGCGATCCGGGGGCGCCCGTGCGCGAGCAGTCGGGGCCGGGCTGCCAGGTCTCGATCAGGGCGTCGGGGACGGGCTGCCCCGCGCCGTCGTACACGTATCCGTGCAGGGTGATGGTGTCCGGGTGGCCGACGGGCGCGATCTCGCCGCCGCCCGGGAAGGGCAGCGCGTAGCCGTAGAAGGGGCCGACGGTCTGGGAGGGGGTGGGGAGCGGCGGGGTGGCGGGCCCGGGCATCAGCGGTGGTCGCCTTCCTCGAAGAGGGTCGCGGACGGGCCGTCCAGGACGATGTCCCAGCGGTAGCCGAGCGACCACTCGGGGACGGACAGGGCGTGGTCGTAGGCGCAGACGAGGCGCCGGCGCGCGGACTCGTCGGTCACCGAGCGCAGCACGGGGTCGTACGGCAGGAGCGGGTCCCCGGGGAAGTACATCTGGGTGACCAGGCGCTGGGTGAAGGCGGTGCCGAAGAGCGAGAAGTGGAGGTGCGCGGGACGCCAGGCGTTGACGTGGTTGCGCCACGGATAGGCGCCCGGCTTGACGGTCGTGAAGGAGTACGCCCCTTCGTCGTCGGTCAGGCAGCGGCCGAAGCCGGTGAAGTTCGGGTCCAGGGGCGCCGGGTGCCGGTCCAGCTGATGGGCGTACCGCCCGGAGGCGTTGGCCTGCCACAGCTCGACCAGCTGGCCGCGCACGGGCCGCCCCCGGCGGTCCAGGACCCGGCCGCTGACGGTGATCCGCTCGCCGAGCGGCTCGCCCTGGTGCCGGCGCGTCAGGTCCCGGTCCAGGGGCGTGACGTCGGTGACGCCGAACGCGGGACCGGTGAGCTCCACCGCCTCGGGGTCGCGCAGCGGGACCGGCGGCTGCTTCGGGTGCCGGAAGTGGCTGCTGCGGTAGGGCGGGTAGTCGCGCGGCGGATGGTGCCCGCCGGCCGGCGCCGCCTGCGCCTTGGCGACCTCGGCGTCCATCGCGTCCTGGCTGAGACCCTCGGGCAGCGGCTCGCCGGGGCGCGGGAGGGGGACGGGTGAACCGGCGGCGGAAGGGGGAGTGGAGGGGGTCGTCGTGGTCATGGTGTCCTGCGTCTCCGAAGTAGAGGCCGTCAATCCCGCGTCAGGAGAGGTCGTCGTCCCCGCCTCGGCAGAGGCCGCCGATCCTGTGTTCATGACGTGCGGTCCGCCGGGAGGCGGATCTCGGCGGCGGTCCGCGCGACGACGTCCTGCGCCGTGCACCCCGGCGCCAGCTCGACCAGCTCCAGGCCCGGTTCGCCCCGCCGTGTCACGTCGAGGACGCAGAGGTCGGTGATGATCCGGTCGACGCACCCCTTGCCGGTCAGCGGCAGCCCGCACTCCTCGACGATCTTCGCGGTGCCGTCCTTGGCGGTGTGCGTCATGACGACGATGACGGTCCGGGCGCCGTGCACGAGGTCCATCGCCCCGCCGATGCCGGTGATCATCTTGCCCGGAACCGCCCAGTTGGCGAGGTCCCCGCGCGCGGAGACCTGCATCGCGCCGAGCACGGCCACGTCGATGTGGCCGCCGCGGATCATCCCGAAGGAGAGCGCCGAGTCGAAGAAGGAGGCGCCCGGCAGCGCGGTCACGGTCTCCTTGCCCGCGTTGATCAGGTCGGGGTCGACCTCGTCCTCGCCGGGGTAGGGACCCACCCCGAGGATGCCGTTCTCGGACTCCAGGACCACCTCGACGCCCGGGGGGAGATGGTTCGGGATCAGCGTGGGCAGGCCGATGCCGAGGTTCACGTACTGCCCGTCGCGCAGTTCGCGCGCGGCGCGGGCGGCCATCTGTACGCGTGTCCAGGGCATCAGCCGCTCACCGTCCGCTTCTCGATCCGCTTGTCCGCCGCCTGCTCCCGGGTGAGCGCGACCACGCGCTGCACGAAGATCCCCGGCAGGTGCACCGCGTCCGGGTCGATCCCGCCCGGCTCCACCAGCTCCTCCACCTCCGCGACGGTGACGCGCCCCGCCATCGCCGCGAGCGGATTGAAGTTGCGGGCGGACGCGCGGAAGACGAGATTGCCGTGCCGGTCGCCCCTGGCCGCCCGCACCAGCGCGAAGTCCGTGCGGATGCCGTGCTCCAGGACATGGGGGACGCCGTCGAACTCGCGGACCTCCTTGGCCGGTGAGGCGAGCGCGACGCCGCCCTCTCCGTCGTAGCGCCACGGCAGACCGCCCGCGGCGACCTGCGTGCCGACGCCGGCCGGGGTGTAGAACGCCGGGATGCCGGCCCCGCCCGCCCGCAGCCGCTCGGCGAGCGTGCCCTGCGGGATCATCTCGACCTCCAGTTCGCCGCCCAGGTACTGCCGGGCGAACTCCTTGTTGGCGCCGATGTAGGAGCCGGTCACGCGGGCGATGCGGCCGGCCGACAGGAGCACCGCGAGGCCCGACTCCATCGCGCCGCAGTTGTTGGACACCACGCGCAGCTCCGAGGCCCCGGACGCGTGCAGCGCCCGTATCAGCTCGTTCGGCACGCCGCTCAGACCGAAGCCGCCGACCGCGAGCGACGCCCCGTCCCGGACATCGGCCACCGCCTCGGCGGCCGTGGCCACCACTTTGTCCATCCGTGCGCCCCCTCTCTCCCCGGCCCGGATCGATCAGGGTGAGCCACCCGGGCAATTAATCAGGGCACTGAGTATTTCTGGGAGAATAGGAGCAGCCCCACTTCCTGACAAGGAGGGGCAACTCGCGGGTGCGCGAGCCGGTATCGTTCCGTGCACTTACGAAACGGCCGGGCAACCGGAGAAGCGGAGGACCCCATGGCCGCGGTGGACCTCGCCACCCATCCCGGGCACCTGGCCCGGCGTCTCCAGCAGGCGCACCACCTCCTGTGGAACACGATGGTCTCCGAAGAGATCACCTCACCGCAGTTCGCGGTCCTCAACGCCCTCGCCGCCGAACCCGGCCTCGACCAGCGCACCGTGGGGGAGCGGGTGGGCCTCGACCGGTCCACCGTCGCCGAGGTCATCAGCCGGCTGATCCGCCGCGCGCTGCTCGACAAGGTCCGCGATCCGCAGGACGGCCGCCGCTATCTGCTGCGCCTCACCGACGACGGCAGGAGCACGCACCGCAAGCTGACCGTGCGCACCGCCAGGATGAACCAGGTCTTCCTCGCCCCGCTCTCCGCCGACGAACAGAGCGTCTTCTTCGACCTGGTCCAGCGGGTCGCGGGCGCGGCCGAGAGCCTGCGCCACCCCGGGGAGCCACTGGCGGCCCCGCGGCCCTGAGCGTGCTCACGGCTGCGCGTAGACCACCCAGACCTGCCCCTTCGCGAACGGCAGCGGCTTGCCGTCCGGCGTCGTGAACCGCGTGCCGTCCTCGGCCGACGCCCGCTTCCAGCGCGCGTCATAGGCGTGGCCGTCCCGCAGGACGCGCGCACCGCCCTCGCCGACGGTCTCGGTGAACGGCGAGACGTTGCCCGAGCGGTCGCGGAAGGGGGACTGCCGCACCTTCGTGTACTGCACGACGACCGTGGACGCCGCCAGCTCCTCGCCGTCGGAGGTACGCGCCCGCTCCCCGTCCATGGTGATGCGCCAACGGCCCTCGTACTCCACCCAGTCGAAGGCGAAGCGGGCCGACGGGAAGCGGATCGTGCGGTGCGTCTCCGGTGTGCCGCCCGCCGGCCGCGGCCCGAACCGGAAACCGGTGCTCTCCAGAGCGCTCGCCCGCGGAGCCGCCTTCAGGGCGGCGGGGCGTACGAAGAGGTCGTGCGGCGCGGCTCTGGCGTCGTCCCGGTAGTAGGCGTCCTCGGCCGCCTTGTCCGGCGGCAGGGCCCGCAGGGGCGCGCCCGCGATCAGCGGGAGCAGCTTCGACTGCGCCCCCGAGAACGCGAGCACGGGCATGTCGAACTGGCGCAGGAGTTCGAGATCCGTCTCCCGGGCGCTGCGCACCGGCCCGACCGCGGACGGCAGCCGGGTCGCGTACACGCCCATCAGACGGCTCAGCCCCGCCTCCACCTGTTCGACATACACGACGTCCGCGGCGTCCAGGCCCGTCTGCGGGCGCGCCTGAGGAACGTTGTCGATCTTCACGGCGAGCGCGGTGCCGCCGGGGCTGCTCCCGGGACGGCCGCTCGGGGCGCCGCCGGGGGTGCCGACGGGGCCGCCCCGGGGCGGCTCCTCTCTGTCGTTCTCCGCCGTGCAGCCGGCCGCCAGGGCGGCCAGCAGCACCGCCCCGAGCCCCGCACGCGTCCGCATCCACCGTCGTCTCATGCATACGTCATACCGCGTATGCGTCCGATATCACCCGAAATCGAGCGCGTTGCGCAGACCGAGCCGGTAGCGGGTGCGGTCATGGCGCTTGGCGAGCTCGACGGCCGGAGCGCGGTACAGCGGGGTCACCGTGCACGGCTCGTGGTCCGAACCCGCCCGCTTCAGCAGCGCGTTGACCGCCTGGCGGGCCGACGCGTTGGCGCCCTCCATGGTCGCGAGGTCGATGTCCACGGAGACGTAGTCGCCGGAGAGGTAGAGATTGGGGATCCTCGTCGCGGCCGACGGCCGGTTGTGCAGGGTGCCGACGGGGTGGATGAGGAGTTCGTCGTCATTGGTGGGGTTCGGCGTGCCGAGGCCGTGGACGCCCGGATCCAGGAACCACGAGTGCAGCTTGCTGTCCTTCAGGACCGTCTTGCCGGTGTCGTTCAGCGCCGCCTTGAGCTGCGCCCACACCTCCTTGGCGACCTCGTCGCGGGTGCACTGCTTGGCCGTCCTGCCGTACAGGATTCCAGGCTTGTCCCACTCGGAGATGTCCACCGACAGACAGTCGACCGCCACGCCGTCGCCGTAGTCGGCCGGGAAGTCGCGGTCGGGCCAGTGGCCCGCCTGTGCGATGCCGGTCAGCGACCACGGCGAGTCGATGCAGTTGAAGTGGCCCTTCACGAGGGGCGGGCGCTCGGTCAGGTAGAACTGGATGCCCGTCATCCAGTCCGTCTTCAGCTTGTCGCAGCGCGCCAGCTGCGGGTCGGCCGCCTTCATCGCGGCGCTCCAGGTCCTGCGCGCGTGCTCCACCGGCATGGCCTGCACATAGTGGTCGGCGGTGATGTCGCGCCGCACGCCACCGGGGTCCTCCATCACGGTCTTGGTGATACGGCCCTCGCCGAACGCCAGTTCGCGCACCGTCCAGCCGACGCGGAACTCGACGCCGAGCGAGGTCAGGTGACGCACCCAGGGGTCGATCCACGCCTCGTTCGTGGGCGCGTTCAGGAGCCGGTCGGGCGGGCCGTCCGCGCCCTGGCCGAGCGCGTTGAGGACGAAGGCCTCACCGAGGGTGCCCACCGTGCGGGTGCTCGCCTCCTCGGCCTTCGTCGCCACGATGTTGCGGGTGACACCGATCGCGAGGATGCGCTGGTAGTCCTTGGACATCTTCTCGGCGCGCACGAAGTCCCACCACGGCGTCGACTCCCAGTCGTCGTCCCGGCGCTCGTCACAGCTGGTGAGGAAGACCAGGGCGCGGTTGACGAAGTACGCGACCTCGTGCGCCGGCAGGTTGAAGGCCGTGTCGAGCAGGGCGGTGAGCGCCCGGCCGATGTCGTCGATGCTGAGCCGCTCCGGCTGATGGCCCGGCCACGGGATCGGCATGCGCAGGTCCTCGCGGCCGGTGCGCGCGAACGACATCTCGCGGGGCGCGACGAGGTTGTCCCACACGCCGTTGGCGTTCCCGGGGAAGGGGATGCGGCGCATGGTGTCGGGGAGGTTGTGGTAGATCCCCGGGATGAAGCGGAAGCCGTGCTCGCCGGGCAGCGGCCTGCGGTTGCCCTTGGCGCTGTCCGGCACGTCCATGCTGCGGGCCTTGCCGCCGAGCGCCCGGCGTTCGTAGACCGTGACGGCGAAACCGCGCTCGGCCAGCTCATGGGCGGCCGTCAGCCCGGCGACACCGCCGCCGAGCACGGCCACGGACTGCTTCGCCCGGGGCGCGCCGGGCGCGGCGGCGGCGGGACGCGCGGCCGCGCCCACGC
>NZ_JAFEXF010000258.1 GCF_016905445.1 Streptomyces sp. G44 | reverse complement strand
GGCGGGGTCCGGGCGCGGCCGGTTCGACCCGCGCCGCCGCACGATCGCGCTGGTGGCCGCGGTGCTGCTGGCCCTCGGCCTGGGCGCCGGCGTCTGGTACATCAACTCCGGGCAGTTCACGGAGGTCCCGCCGCTCCTGGCGAAGACCGAGGCCCAGGCCGAGAAGCGCCTGGAGGAAGCCGGCCTCGAGGTCAAGGAGGTCAAGCGGGAGTACAGCGACACCGACAAGCGCGGCACGGTCATGGGCACCGACCCCGCGGCGGGCGAGCGCATCCGGCAGAACGACCAGGTGACGCTGACCGTCTCGCGGGGCCCGGAGAAGGTGAAGGTGCCGGACGTCAAGGGCATCCCGCTGGCCGAGGCGAAGAAGGAGCTGAAGAACTCCGGCCTCGCCCCCGGCATGGTCACCAAGGCGTTCAGCAGCACCGTCGACAAGGGTTCCGTGATCGGCACGGACCCGCGGGCCGGCTTCACCCGCAAGGCGGACTCGGCCGTCGCCCTGGTCGTCAGCAAGGGCCGCGAGGTCAAGGTCCCGGACGTGGTGGGCGACTCCCAGGCCGATGCCGTCGCGGATCTGAAGGACGCCGGGCTCAAGGTGCGGATCGCTTCGGGCCGTGTCCACTCCGACGAGGACAAGGGTGCCGTCTCCAAGCAGAATCCGGTGGAGGGCGAGTCCCTCGCCGAGGGCGACACGGTCGCGCTGACGATCTCCAAGGGCCCGCCGATGGCCGAGGTCCCGGACGTGACCGGCATGAGCGTCGACGACGCCGTGGCCGAGCTGGAGTCGAAGGGCTTCGAGGTGGAGAAGGACCGCGGTCTGCTCGGCCTCTTCGGGGACACGGTGAAGGACCAGTCGGTGGACGGCGGCGACGAGGCCCCCGAGGGGTCGACGATCACCATCGAGATCCGCTGAGCCGGGTTCCCCGGGGGCCCGCGCGGGCCCCCGGCCGCCCCGGCAGGATGACGAACCCCACCCCCGGCCGATGCCCGTCCGGCCCCGGCCGATGCCCGTCCGGCCCCGCCCGCGTGCCACCCTTGACGGTGTGAGCAGCAACGAGTCCCCCCGTACGGCGTCCCTGGGCGCCGCGTCCCGCAACCCCGTCGGCGCCCACGTCCCCGTGGCCGGCGGCCTCGCCTCCGTAGGACTGTCGTACGCCCGTGAGCTCGGCGCCGAGGCCGTCCAGGTCTTCGTCGCCAACCCGCGCGGCTGGGCCACCCCGTCCGGCAATCCGAAGCAGGACGAGGAGTTCCGCGCGGCGTGCGCCGCGGGGAACATCCCGGCGTACGTCCACGCGCCGTACCTCATCAACTTCGGCTCGCACACCGAGGCGACCGCCGAGAAGTCCGTGGACTCGCTGCGCCACTCGCTGCGGCGGGGCCGCGAGATCGGCGCGCTCGGTGTCGTCGTCCACACGGGCTCGGCGACCGGCGGACGGGACCGGGAGGTGGCACTCAAGCAGCTGCGTGAGCTGGTGCTGCCGCTGCTCGACGAGCTGACGCACGACGACGACCCGTTCCTGCTCCTGGAGTCGACGGCCGGGCAGGGCGCCTCGCTCTGCTCCCGCACCTGGGACTTCGGCCCGTACTTCGAGGCGCTGGACGCCCACCCCAGGCTGGGCGTCTGCCTCGACACGTGCCACATCTTCGCGGCGGGCCACGACCTGACCGGCCCGAGCGGCATGAAGCAGACCCTGGACCTCCTCGTGGACACGGTCGGCGAGGGCCGCCTGAAGCTCGTGCACGCCAATGACTCCAAGGACGTCGTCGGCGCCCACAAGGACCGCCACGAGAACATCGGCACCGGTCACATCGGCGAGGAGCCGTTCCGCGAGCTGATGCTCCACCCCGCCACCGAGGGCGTGCCGCTGATCATCGAGACGCCGGGTGGCAAGGAGGGACACGTGGCGGACGTGGCGCGGCTGAAGGGGCTCAGGAGCGTCTAGGAAACACTTGAAGAGTACCCCCGGGGGGTATACGGTTCCTGTCAGGCGGCAGGAACCGTTGTCCGACGTTGGGGGCTTCCATGCAGCACGACACACACGCCGAGCACGCACACCACGGCCATGGCCACGGCCATCACGGTGGAACCGGCAAGGTCAGCTGGCGCATGGCCGCCCAGGCCACGCTGCACTGCCTCACCGGCTGCGCCATCGGCGAGGTGCTCGGCATGGTCATCGGCACCGCGCTCGGCTGGAGCAACGTACCGACGATGGCCCTGGCGATCGCCCTGGCCTTCGTCTTCGGCTACGCCCTGACGCTGCGCGGCATTCTCACGGCGGGCGTCGACTTCAAGACAGCGTTCCGGGTCGCGCTCGCCGCCGACACCCTCTCCATCGCCGTGATGGAGCTGATCGACAACGGCGTGATCGCGCTGTGGCCGGGCGCCATGGACGCACACCTGTCGGACCCGATGTTCTGGTGGATCCTCGCCATCGCGCTGGGCGCCGCGTTCGTGATCACGACTCCGGTGAACAAATGGCTGATCGGCCGCGGCAAGGGCCACGCGGTGGTCCACCAGTACCACCACTGACCAGGCAGGACAGCGTCAGGCACGCCTAGAGCTCGGGGCCGTCCCCGGGCTCTTCCTGGTAGGAGTAGCGCTGCTCCCGCCAGGGATCGCCTACGTTGTGGTAGCCGCGCTCCTCCCAGAAGCCTCGGCGGTCGGCGGTCATATACTCGACGCCCCGGACCCACTTGGGGCCCTTCCACGCGTACAGGTGCGGGACCACCAGCCGCAGCGGGAACCCGTGCTCGGCGGTGAGCAGTTCGCCGCCCTTGTGGGTGGCGAAAATCGTGCGGTCGGAGGCGAAGTCGTCCATCCGCAGATTCGAGCTGAAGCCGTACTCGGCCCAGACCATGACATGGGTGGCGTCGGCGGCGGGCGGCGCGAGTTCCAGGATCGTACGGGCCGCCACTCCGCCCCACTCGGCGCCCAGCATGCTGAACTTCGTCACGCAGTGCAGATCGCCGACCACCGTGGTGTACGGCAGGGCCGAGAACTCCTCGTGGGTCCAGCAGTGCTTCTCGCCGTCCGCGGTGGCCCCGAAGACCCTGAACTCCCAGCGCTCCGGGCGGAACTTCGGCACCGGCCCGTAGTGCGTGACCGGCCAGCCGCGCTGGAGCCGCTGACCCGGCGGAAGCTCCGGCTCCGCTGCCTGTCGAGATGCGCGTTCCGCCGGCTGACCCATGACTCCATCCTGACAGACGGGGAACAGTAGGCGTGACCAGACGAAGTCTGACAGATGCGGATTCGGGCAACTCCTACTAAGCGTGCACTTACTGGACGGCCTCCGAACACCGGTGCAAGGATGCCCGCTACCTGCCCAGTCACCGTTGGAAGGAGCCTTTGCGATGCAGGGCGACCCCGAGGTCATCGAATTTCTCAATGAGCAGCTGACCGCCGAGCTGACGGCGATCAACCAGTACTTTCTCCACGCCAAGATGCAGGAGAACTTCGGCTGGACGAAGCTCGCCAAGTACACCCGTGCCGAGTCGTTCGACGAGATGAAGCACGCGGAGGTGCTGACCGACCGGATCCTCTTCCTCGACGGCCTGCCCAACTATCAGCGGCTCTTCCACGTACGCGTGGGCCAGACCGTCACCGAGATGTTCCAGGCGGACCGGCAGGTCGAGGTGGAGGCGATCGACCGCCTCAAGCGCGGGATCGAGGTGATGCGCACCAAGGGCGACATCACGTCGGCGAACATCTTCGAGTCGATCCTCGCGGACGAGGAGCACCACATCGACTATCTCGACACCCAACTGGAGCTGGTGGAGAAACTGGGCGAGGCGCTCTACCTCGCGCAGCTCATCGAGCAGCCGGAGAGCTAGCCGGCGCCCCCCGAGCGGGCTAGGCGGCCTCGTCCAGGGCGGCGAGCACCGGCTCGCCCTGGTCCACCAGCTCCCGGCGCGGGCACGCGCCCCGGCCGAGCAGCGCCTGGATGCGACGTACGCACGAACCGCAGTCCGTGCCCGCCTTGCAGGCCGACGCTATCTGGCGGGGGGTGCAGGCACCGTCCGCCGCGTGCTTCTTCACCTGCGCCTCGGTGACCCCGAAGCAGTTGCAGACGTACACGCGGCTCACCTCCCGGAGGGGGACGGACGGACAGGACTCATTGATGGCGCCGTCCCGATTGATCGGTGAGGCTAACCTAACCTTACCCATGTCCCCGGGCACACAAAAGCCCCCGATACGCCGGTGGGGCGCGGATCACATGGATCCGCGCCCCACACGTACGTACGCAGCGAACACCTACTGGTCGCGGTACATCTCCGCCACCAGGAACGCCAGGTCGAGCGACTGGCTGCGGTTGAGCCGCGGGTCGCAGGCCGTCTCGTAGCGCTGGTGGAGGTCGTCGACGAAGATCTCGTCGCCGCCGCCCACGCACTCGGTGACGTCGTCACCGGTCAGCTCGACGTGGATGCCGCCCGGGTGCGTGCCGAGGGCCTTGTGGACCTCGAAGAAGCCCTTGACCTCGTCGAGCACGTCGTCGAAGCGGCGGGTCTTGTGGCCGGAGGCCGCCTCGTAGGTGTTGCCGTGCATCGGGTCGGTGATCCAGGCGACGGTCGCGCCGGACGCGGTGACCTTGTCGACCAGCTCGGGCAGCTTGTCGCGGACCTTGTCGGCGCCCATGCGGACGATGAAGGTCAGCCGGCCGGGCTCGCGGTCGGGGTCGAGGCGCTCGATGTACTGGAGCGCCTCCTCGGCCGTCGTCGTCGGGCCGAGCTTGACACCGATCGGGTTGCGGATCCGCGAGGCGAACTCGATGTGCGCGTGGTCCAGCTGGCGGGTGCGCTCACCGATCCAGACCATGTGGCCCGAGGTGTCGTACAGCCGGCCGGTGCGGGAGTCGACGCGGGTCAGCGCGCCTTCGTAGTCGAGCAGCAGCGCCTCGTGGGAGGCGTAGAACTCGACGGTCTTGAACTCCTCCGGGTCGGTGCCGCAGGCCCGCATGAAGTGCAGGGCGTTGTCGATCTCGCGCGCCAGCTGCTCGTACCGCTGGCCGGAGGGGGACGATTTCACGAAGTCCTGGTTCCAGGCGTGCACCTGGCGCAGGTCGGCGTAACCGCCGGTAGTGAAGGCGCGCACCAGGTTGAGCGTGGAGGCGGAGGCGTGGTACATCCGCTTCAGGCGCTCGGGGTCCGGGATGCGGGCCTCTTCGGTGAAGGCGAAGCCGTTGACGCTGTCGCCCCGGTAGGTCGGGAGCGTCACGCCGTCGCGGGTCTCGGTGGGCTTGGAGCGCGGCTTGGAGTACTGCCCCGCGATGCGGCCCACCTTCACGACGGGCACGGACGCCGCGTACGTGAGGACGGCGCCCATCTGGAGCAAGGTCTTCAGCTTGTTGCGGATGTGGTCGGCCGACACGGCGTCGAAGGCCTCGGCGCAGTCGCCGCCCTGGAGCAGGAACGCCTCTCCCTTGGCGACAGAGGCCAGTCGGGCGCGCAGCTGGTCGCACTCGCCCGCGAAGACGAGCGGGGGATACGACTCGAGGTCCGCGATCACATCGCGCAGAGCCTCGGCATCGGGGTACTCGGGCTGCTGCGCCGCGGGCAGGTTTCGCCAGGTGTTGCCACCGGTTGCGGTGGTCTTAGCGTTCACGGTCACCTCGTCAACATTACGGGGTCGGGCGCGCCGTCCCTTCACCCGCTCACCAAGTGAGACGGAGCAGACACGGAAGAGCGAGGGGCCGCCGCCGCCCGGTCGCCCGCGGTCGGGGCCGCGAGGCAGAGCCCGCGGTGGACGCGGCGCAGCACCATGCGGGCCATGAACGGGTGGGCGCGTCGCACGGCGCCCCAGTAGAGCCGTGCGCAGGTGGTGTCCGCCCGCACGGCCGTGCTCAGGGTGACGTGCCGCTCGTCGACCAGGATCGAGGCGCGGGCCGTCAGGCCTGCCGTGTTCACGTCCATCAGCACTTCGCCGCCCTCGCGGGCGATGACGGGGAAGGCGTCGCGCAGGACGCCGGTCCACGCGCCGGGGTCGCGGGGCAGGCCGGCGCGCATGTCCATGCGGTACGCGTCCTGGTAGCGGGGGCGCTCCACGGAGCCCCGGAGCAGGCGGGCCTCCGGCGGCACCCCGACCGTCCGGGGCCGGGGCCACCAGAGCCTGTTGAGCAGGCGGAGCCGGGGCGACCAGCGCACGGGCCGGGCGCAGCCGCCCGCCACCGCGCGCTCGATGTTGTCGAACAGCTCTTCCATCATCGAGTCGTGCACCGGCCGGACGGCCGTCGGCCACAGGAGGAAGTCGAGACCGCGCTGCCGCGTCTCCAGGACGTGGCGCACGAGGCAGCGCCCCTCCCCGCGCGGCTCGACCGTGAGCTCGTGGAATCCCTCGTCCGGCGGGGTGAAGGCGAAGCGGACGCGGCGGCCCGGTTCGTACTCGGTGACGGCGTACCCGACCGGGCCGTGGCCGCCGGTCGCGCCCACGGCCAGGGGGCGGTCGAAGGTCATCGGGGCCCACTGCGGGGCCGGGAAGACCGGGTCGTCCTCGGCGGACAGCCGGTCGAGCAGTGCGCCGACCGCCTCCGCCGGGGCCTCGAAAAGCCGCTCATGTTCGTTGCGCACGACACCCATGCCGCACCTCCATACGCTGGCGTATGGTCACCGTACGGTACCGTATGGCCATGGTGCAACGGCAGCGGAAGACGGCCCCGGCGAAGCCCCGGCTGAGCGCCGACGACTGGGCGGACGCGGCGCTGACGGCGATCGGGGAGGGCGGCCTCGCGGCCGTCGCCGTGGAGCCGCTCGCGGTCCGCCTCGGCACCACCAAGGGCAGCTTCTACTGGCACTTCGCCAACCGTGACGCGCTCATCGAGGCGGCCCTGGACCGCTGGGCGCAACTCCACACCGAGGGGATGATCAGCCACGTGGAGGCCGAGCCGGACGTCCGCAAGCGCATCCGGCTGCTCTTCGCCGAGGCGATCACCGCCGCCGCCTCCGGCCCCCTGGAGGTCTCCCTGCTGGCGACCGCCGAGCACCCGCGGGTCGCCGCGGCCCTGCGGAAGGTGACCGAGCGCCGCCTGGCCTACGTCGCCGAGCTGTTCGCCGCGCTCGGCTTCCCGGAGGCCCAGGCGCGCCGCCGCGGCCTGCTCGCCTACAGCGTCTACCTGGGCCACACCCAGCTCGGCCACGCGGTGCCCTCCGTGGTGCCGGCGGGCGAGGAGCTCGGCGCGTATCTCGACGAGGGCCTCGACATGCTGATGATGCGCTAAGGTGCCGCACATGCACGCGCAGACGACGACTCGAAACTGGTGGTGGCCCGCTCATCCGGCGGCCCACTGACTGCGCGTATCCACAGACTCGCGAAGGCCGCCCGAGGGGCGGCCTTCAGTGTTTCCCGGACTCCCCGGGGCCGGGCCGTTCCTCTCCGAGTGAGAAGGAACAGCACCCATGTCCCACCACGACCGCCTGCCGGAACTGCTCTTCGACGACCGCCCGTTCGCCCTGCTGCGCCGCCGCACGCCGGGTCGCGACCACGACACGGTCGAGGTCCTCATCGGCCCGACGGGCACCTACGACCGCCTCGCCGACATCCCCGAGGGCCTCGCGCTCGTGCCTTTCCGGCAGATCAGGGAGCGCGGCTTCGACGTCCGCGACGACGGCACGCCCCTGACGGTCCTCACCCCCGAGGAGACGTACGAACTCCCGCTCGACGCGGCTCTCTCGGCGCTGCCCGCGCACGACGTGCGGGTCCAGGGCGGGGCCTTCGACGTGGACGACGCGGCGTACGCGGACATCGTGGGGCGTGTCCTGCGCGAGGAGATCGGCCGGGGCGAGGGCGCCAACTTCGTGATCCGACGGACGTACGAAGGCGAGATCCCCGGCTTCGGCAGGGCCGACGCGCTCGCGCTCTTCCGCCGGCTGCTGGTGGGCGAGCGGGGCGCCTACTGGACGTACGTCGTGCACACCGGGGAGCGCACGCTGGTCGGCGCGAGCCCCGAGGTGCATGTGCGGATGTCCGGCGGGACCGTCGTCATGAACCCCATCAGCGGCACCTACCGCTACCCGGCCGACGGGCCGGCCCCCGACGGCCTGCTCGCCTTCCTCGCCGACGGCAAGGAGACCGAGGAACTGTCGATGGTCGTCGACGAGGAGCTGAAGATGATGTGCACCGTCGGCGACATGGGCGGCGTGGTGATCGGGCCGCGCCTGAAGGAGATGGCGCACCTGGCGCACACCGAGTACGAGCTGCGGGGCAGATCGTCGCTGGACGTGCGCGAGGTGCTGAAGGAGACGATGTTCGCGGCGACCGTGACCGGCTCGCCCGTGCAGAACGCCTGCCGGGTCATCGAGCGGCACGAGGCCGGCGGGCGGGGCTACTACGCGGGCGCCCTCGCGCTCGTCGGCCGGGACAGCGGCGGCGCGCAGACCCTGGACTCCCCCATCCTGATCCGCACCGCCGACATCTCGGCGGCCGGGCAGCTGCGCGTGCCGGTCGGCGCGACACTCGTGCGCGGCTCCGACCCGGCGGGCGAGGTGGCGGAGACGCACGCGAAGGCGGCGGGCGTGCTGGCC
>NZ_JAFEXF010000257.1 GCF_016905445.1 Streptomyces sp. G44 | reverse complement strand
CCCCGGGCCCGTCCCGGGGGGTGGGGGCGGTGCCCTGCCGCGCGTCCCCCTCATCCGCGGTCACCGCCCCAGCAACCCGGGGGGTGGGGGGGAGGAGTTGGGCCGGCGGCCCGACCGCCCCCTCGTCGCCCCGGGGGCCCTCCCCGCCCTTGATCGCCGCGGCACCCCCCGCGCCCGCCATCGCCGCGAACGCGATCGGCACCAGCAGCGTGTGACGCCACCAGGCCAGCAGGGCCAGCGCCGGGACGAGCAGGGCGAACGGGCCCGCGATCACCGCGGCCACCAGCGTCAGCGCCACCGTGCCGAGGACCGGGCCGGGGGCGGGCGGCGCGGGCACCGGGGCGTCGGTGCCGCGCTCGCGGCGCCACAGGACGACGAGACCGATGAGCACCAGGACGCCGGCGCCGGCGAGGATCAGACCGATCTCATAGGTCCGCGACGGCTCGTAGCTGAGCTTGACCGTGCCGCCCTCGCCCTTGGGCACGAGCCAGCCCTGCTGCCAGCCGTCCAGCCGCAGCGGGGTCAGCTCCTTGCCGTCGAGGGTCGCCTTCCAGCCGTCGTTCACGTTCTCGTACGTCGTGAGGTACGAGGCCGCTCCCGCGCCGACGCTCACCTCGCGGCGGTCGCCCAGCCAGTCCTTGATCTTCAGCTCACGGGCGGTCTCGTCCACGGCACCCGGGGTGCCCCGGGTGAGGGAGGCGTCCATGACGGCGAGCGGACCCGCGTCGCCGGTCTCGACACTGTGCGCGCCCGCGTCGAGGCGGACCGCCGTGTCCTTCTCGCCCCGCCGGCAGAGGCTGATCGCGACCGGCCTGCGCTCGGTGAGGTCCGCGACCTTGCCCTTGGCGCTCGTCTCGTACAGCTCCCCGTCGATCGACATCGTCGGGCCCTGGCCGCAGGGCAGCGAGAAGCGCGCCGAGGCCTTGGGCCGCGGGGTGCGGTACTCGTCGAGGGCGGGGACATAGACCTCCGTGAGGCCCACCGGCAGCCGGAGGTCGTCGTCCGCCATGGGGTTGTGGACCGTCAGCGGAGCCGTCTTCGTGATGGTGACGTCCATCCGGTCCGTGGTGATCGGGGTGAAGCGGGCGTTGCCGTGCTCGTCCACGCCCGCGGTCGCCGCGCCGTCCGGCGAGCTGATCTCGATCTTCTCGGGACGGGTCGACAGGCCGCCCGCGCCGGGCAGCACGATCTCGCCCACCGGCTTTTTCTCCGGCCACCTGAGGCGGATCACCGGGCGGTTGTCGGTGCCCGCGATCCACGCCGTCGTCAGATCACCGTCGGTGAGGTTGCGCGGGGACAGGCCGTTGCCGAGCCTGGCCGTGGAGTCGGCGGTGGCGGTGATCCGCGGCTTCTGCTCCGGCGCCACCTTGTACAGCAGCTCGTCCAAGGCGGCGCCCGGCACGGCCACCGCGCTCGCCTTCACCTCGTACTCGCCGTCGCCCGTCGTCGTGAAGCGGCGGTGCAGGCCCGACTCGGCGTTCACCGGCGAGAGGGCGCTCGGGTCGGAGGAGCGGTGCAGCGAGTACGTCGTGGCGTCCGCGCCGGCCGCCTTCTCCGCGTCCTTGGGCAGCTGGAGGAGCTTGGTGACCCGCACGTCGGGCAGGCCGATCTCCGAGAAGCCCGCGCCCGACAGGCCGGGCCGCGCCTCCTGGGTGTCCACAATCGTGATCTTGACCCACTTGGTGCTCCCCGCGCGGGCCTTGACGGACTGCGCCGTGCCGTTGGGCTGGAGCGAGCTGGTGACGGAGCCCCGCTCGGTCTCCACGCGCACCCGCGTCGGCGCCGACCGCACGCCGTTCTGCGGCAGCGGCGTGACACGGAAGGTGGCGGGGACGGCGACCGCGGAGTTGAACTCGGCCTTGATCCACTCGCCGTTCGCCGAACCGGAGCCGCCCTCGGTCCAGGCCGTGTCCGGGTTGCCGTCGAAGGCGTTCACCGGGTCGTACTGCGGCAGGTGGAAGAGCCAGTTGCCGTAGGAGGAGGCGGTCACGGACCGGGCGCCGCGCAGCTCCGCCGTCGTCTGGTGCTCGACGCCGCTCGTCGGCAGGATCTGGTGCGGCTTCTTGCCGGGGTCCTGGGCCGCTTCGGGCGCGTTCCGCTCGTCGGGGCCGTAGGTGTACGACGTGTTGGTGTTGACCAGGCCGAAGCGGGTGTCGGCGCGGCGCAGCCCGTCACCGACCGCCAGCAGGCCCGGCGTGCCGACGCCCGGGTGGTTGTCGCCGGTCAGCACGGCCGGGCGGTCGCGCATCGCGGGGTCGGCGGAGAGCGGCAGCAGCGACTCGGGGCCACCGCTGACCACCGCCGTGTTGGAGACCGGCTTCAGGCCGGCCTGCCCGGGGCGCTCGGCGCCCTCGCCGGGGGCGTAGATCTCCACCGCGCGGTGGCGCGGGTAGAGCCCCTCCACCTGGAGCGGGGTGTCGTCGGGGATGGTGCCGCCGGTGGTCTTCGGGCCGAAGCCGGTGACGCGACGGAAGCCGGACTCCTCCAGGGTGCGCTTGACCGTCGTGGTCGGGACATGGCCGACCTGGTCGGGGTCGAGGTCGTTGCGCACGACGACGTAGTAGAGCCCGGCGCGGGTCAAGTAGTCGCTCAGGCCCGGGACTTCCCCGCCGGTCATCAGCGCCTGCTCGACCGCGTCCATCGCCCGGCGGTTGCCCGGCGTGCCGAACGGCACGTAGTCGCGCTGCGCCCAGCGGGACTTTGCGAGCACGTCGAGGGGCTGGTCGATGGGGGAGCCCCAGGTGTAGATGCCGTGCGCGGTCGCCGGGACGACGAGGGCACGCGAGTCGGGGGAGTACTTCTCCAGCCAGTCGGCCGTGGTCTGCCAGTACGTCGGCAGCTTCTGGAACGAACCGGGCTGGAGGATCGAGCCGTTGAGGTACGGCCAGGCGAGCCCCGGCAGCACCAGGACCGCCGCGATCAGCGTGGCGTACCGCCTGCCGCGCACCGGCCGCGCCCCGCGCGCCTGCGCGGCGACTCCGACGAGGTGCATCAGGCCGAGGACGAGCGCGAGGGCGAGGCCCGCCTGGAACTTGTAGATGTTGCGGAACGGGACGAGCCCGCCGTTCAGCCATGACTGGACGGTCTCGTGGAAGGGCGCGCCGAACGCGCCGCCGTAGCCGGCCAGCGTGATCAGGGCGACCGACAGGACGGTCAGGACCAGCCAGCGCCGCTCGGGCAGATCGCGCCGGGCGAGCCCCGCGAGACCGAGGGCGGCGGCCAGCGCCGAGCAGACGACGGTCACGGCGGCCGTCGCCACCGTCCAGCCGGCCGGCAGCCAGGCCTCCCCGAAGTACAGGTAGGCGACCCAGTTGCCGGCGCCGCGCAGCGTCTCGGTGGCCGACATGGTGCCGGTGGTGGTCGCCGAGTTCTCCACGTACGGAAGGAAGTTCTCGCCGTGGATGCCCAGCATGAGCAGCGGCACGATCCACCAGGCTGTGGCCAGGATGACGCCCGGCACCCACCAGGTGATCAGCTTCCGCTTGCGCGGGCCGTTGGGGCGGGAGAGGAGATAGAGGGCCACCGGCAGCAGGGACGCGAGCGTCGCCGCCGCGTTCACGCCGCCCATGAACGGGATGATCAGCGCCGAGCGGCACGCGGCGAGGCGCGCGCTGATCCGCTGGTCGGCCAGCGGCAGCAGCACCCACGGCAGGACCGCGCCGGGCAGCGCCGCCGCCGACGTCGAGCCGACGACCACGGTGAAGGTCGGCCACAGCGCGTACACCACCGCGCCGAGGAGCCGGCTGTGACGGCTGCCCACGCCGAGCCGTTCGGCCAGGCGCAGGGCGCCCCAGAAGGCCGCCGTCACGATCAGCGACAGCCACAGCCGCTCGGCCAGCCAGACCGGCAGTTGCACCAGGTCGGCCAGGCCGTAGAAGGGCAGCATCGGGAACGCGTAGCCGACGTACTGGTCCTGGATGCCGCCGAAGCCGCCCCGGTCGTGCCAGAGCTGGCCGAGGTCGGCGAGGAACTGCCAGGGGTCGACGGTGACACCGAGCTTGGTGTCGAACGTCATCCGCCCGGGTCGCACCGCGAGGAACAGCACGAGCACCACGGCCCAGAACCCCAGCAGCCAGCGCCGCGAGCGCGGCCCCCGCGAGGGTTCAGGGGCGCCGGTCGTGGGTCTTACGGCGGCCGGGGGTGGGGCCTGGACCGTGGTCATGGACACCGCCTGAGAATGAGAAGGAGATTCCAGGTCGCGACCTCGCGCACACCCGGCACCTTGGTGATCGCCCCGGCCAGGAACGGCCAGTAGCGTGAGCGCGCCGACACCACGTCCACGTCCTCGCGGGCCCGCACCTGACGCAGGGTGGCTCCGACGTGGTGGGCGAAGAGGTTCTCGCCGAGCGTGTGCTTCGCGGCTTTTCCGGTACGTCGTTCATAGCGGGCGCGGGCCCGGTCGGCGCCCAGGTAGTGCCAGGGCGCCCACTCGTGACCGCCCCAGGGGGAGAGCCAGTTGGTGAACGAGACGTAGATGAGTCCGTTGGGTCTGGTGACCCGGACCATCTCGCTCAGGAACGTCTGCGGGTCGTCGACGTGCTCCAGGACGTTCGAGGAGAACGTGACGTCGGCGACGGCGTCCGCCAGCGGCAGCAGGTAGCCGTCCGCGACGACCGAGCCCTCGGGGGGCTTGGTGCCCGACGCCGTCATCTCCGCGAGATCCGGTTCGAAGAGGTGACACTGCGCGCCGCGCCGCCGGAACTCCTCGGTGAAGTAACCGCCCCCGCCGCCGATGTCGACGACGACGCGGCCCTTCACCGGGACGTACGCCTCCACCTGGTCGGCGGCGTCCTTCGCGAGGAGGGTGTAGCAGCGCTCGGGCTCGTGCTGTTCCCGCAGGAACGCCCGGAAGAGCGTGACGGAACGGCGCAGGGACGGGTCTCTCACTTAGGTCCCCTGCGGGGTCGGGGGCCCGGTGGGCGCGTGGTGGGCGGCGACCGCCTCGGCCGCCACGGCCTGGAACTGCCGCACCGTGTTGCCCCAGCGGAACTGCGCGGCCCGCTCACCGGCGGCCTTGCCCAGCGCCCTGCGGCGCTCGCCGCTGAGCGCCAGCGTGCACCAGGCGGCGGCGAAGGAGCTCTCACCGCGCGCGAGGAGACCGGTCACGCCGTCCTCTATGGAGTCGCGGACCCCGGGGACGTCGAAACCGACCGAGGGCGTCGAGCGGGTCGCCGCCTCGGTGATGACCAGGCCCCAGCCCTCCACGGCCGAAGGATGCAGCAGCATCCAGGCCTCGCAGAGCAGCCGGTGCTTCTCCGCCTCGGAGACATGGCCCCGGAACTCCACGCCGGGACCGGCGATCTGCTCCAGACGGGCCCGCTCGGGGCCGTCGCCCACGATCACGAGCCGGCCGCCGGTGACGGGCCGCACCCGCTCCCACAGGCGCAGGAGGAGATCGATCCGCTTGTACTCGACGAGGCGTCCCATGGCCAGGAACAGCGGCTCGTCGGAGCGGGCGTGCAGCGGGCCCGGCTCCTCCACGCCGTTGTGCACGATGCGGATGCGTTCACGCTCCACGCCGATCGCACGCAGCGCCGTGGCCGTCGACGGCGAGACGGCCACCAGCAGGTTGCCGCGCTGGGCGCCCGACAGGGCCCAGTGCTCCAGCCTGCGCCCGAGCCGGGCCGCGGGGGCGAGCGCGCCTTGGAAGCGCATCCCCCACAGATCGGTGTGGACGTGGTTGACCAAACACAGCGTCGGCCCGCGGTGCCACAGCGGCGCCAGGTACGGCATGCCGTTGCAGACCTCCACCAGCAGGTCGCAGTCGCCGACCTGCCGGGTGAAGGCGGAGCGCGCCCGCAGGTAGTGACCGAGGTCGCCACCGGCGGAGACCACGCGGTAGTCGCGGTGGGCGGCGGGGCCGCCGCACAGCAGCGTGACCTGGTGGCCCAGCTTGCTGAGCCCGTCGGCCAGCCGGTCGACGAGCAGTTCGGAGCCGCCCGCGGCCGGGTTGCCGAGGTCGCGGTGGGCGAGGAAGACGATCCGGCGCGGCTGTGGGGGAGGCGCCGGGAGGCGCTGCGCGTGCCGTGGGGCGGCCTCGCGGAGCGAGGACGGTACGTGCTGGGGCATGCGTGCTCCAACTCGTCTCAGGGTGCGGAACTGTGGGGGGCCGGGCGGGAGGAACGGTTCTGCTGGGTGCTTGCGGGGTGCTGCCGGAAGGTGCGGGTGGTGCGGGGTGCTTGCGGGGCGGTGCGGGGTGCGGAGGCCGGGCCACGCCTTGTGGGGTTGTCGCGGAGGCGCTGGATCCGGCCTGTGCGGGGGTGGTGCGGGGACTGTGCTCGGGTGGGGGTGGTTAGTTTTCGCTGCCCCTTACCGCGGGTCTACTCACCGGGGTGACAATTTCCGGCCTTTTCCGGGCTGACGCCGCATCACATCGTGCTGTGGTGCAGGGCGGTCTCGGACGTCCCAGGATGCGGACCCCCGGGCTCCGCCGTCCCGTCCCCTCGGCCGGGGCCGCCCGCGCCGCCGTCGCCCTCGGCACCCTCGCCATTGCGGCCCCGTACGACCCAGACGGCACCCGCCAGCGCCAGCACCGCGCCGAGTACCCCGGTGAGCGCCGGAAGAGTCTCACCGACCAGCTTCAGCCGGTCGCTGTCGTCCTTGGCGAGCTTGACCTGCGCCTTCTGCGTGGCCGGGGTGAAGGCGATGCGCTCGCTGTCGAGCAGCACCCTCGCGTCCTTGTCCGAACCGGGCGCGCGCAGCGTCTTGCGGGGCCCGATCGCGGCGTAGATGATCCGGCCGGTGCGCCGGTCGGCGACGAGCTCGATGCCGTGGTTGGCGTAGTACTCGTCGGCGATCACCTGGCTCTTCGCGGGCTGTCCGACCAGCCGCCCCGGCACCTGGCGCGTGCCCGTCTTGTGGGGCTTCACCGTCGCCGTGAAGCGCAGGCCCTCGTACCCCTGGACCTTCTTCGTGCCCCGGTAGGTGAGCGGCACCGTCGCGCCGAGCGTGTTGTCCCACCAGCGGTAGGAGCGCTTCTCCACGTCGAAGGGGAACTTCAGGTACGCCTCCCCCTCGAAGTACGGCTCCTCGCCGCAGCAGTGCACCGGCTTGTTCGTCCTCCGGTCGGTGACCCAGCGCTCCTTGGTCCACTGGAGCGCGTCGTGCGGGCTGGCGGCGGGCAGTGACGTGTCCGGGTCGACGGACGTCACCACGTCCCAGACGGCCCGCCCGCTCTCCTCGCTGTCGGCCACGTCGCCGCGGACCTGGCGGGTGACCGTGAGGTTCTTGTCATGGACCGTCTTGATCTTCTTCGTGTCGAAGTAGCTGCCCTTCCCCTTGAAAACCGTGATGGTGTCGATATCTGTCGGCGTGCGTTTCGCACGTGGTTCGACGTACCAGGCGAGCATCGGCGCCAGGACCAGGAGGAAAGCGCCGAGGCCTAGCAGGATCAGGGAGAAGGGCGAGGTGGGGCGGCGCATGGGGGCACTCCTGGGCTAAGGGCGGGAGAAGTGTTACCGAGCCGTACGTATGGGCGGGGAACCGTAGGCGCACCCTTGACTAGGTGTCAATGGACGCAGAGACTGGGGCCCAGCCGGACGGGGCCGGCTGGGACTGTTCGACCAGCACGTCGTGGCGCCGCCGCGCGCCACGGCCGGGACTGTGTGCCCGGGGTGGGGACGACCTCCGACAGAGAGGCTGGCCCTCGCCATGCACCGACTGCTCGCCGCATCACTCACCGTCGCCGCCGGGGCGCTGCTCGCCGTGGGCGCCGCCCTCGGCATCGTCGCGCTCCTCGACGCCACACCGGAGCAGCCCAACACGCCGCTGGTGCACTACGACGTGCCCGCACGGGGGCAGTGAGCCACCGTGGCCGTGACCGACACCCAGCCCCCCGAGGCCCCGGCCGCGGGCCAGAGCGCCGCGCCGTCGCGCTCCGCCTGGCGGGACGTGCCGCCCCGGCAGGTGCGGCGGTTCGCCGCGCTCGCCCTGGAGGAGGTGCCCGCCCTGGCCCAGGACATCCTGCGCGAGATCCGCGCCGAGTACCCGGGCCTGCCCGTCGTCCTCGACGACTCGGGGGAGCCCATGGCGCTGGTCGGCATCCGCCGCGCCCTTGAGGGCTTCGTCCAGCAGCTGGCGTCCCAGGAGGGTCGGCCCCGCTACCACCTGGAGGTCTTCCAGGAATTCGGCCGCGGCGAGGGCCTGCACGGCCGCAGCCTCGACTCGCTCCAGGCGATCTACCGCCTCGGCGTACGCCTCGCCTGGCGCCGCCTCGCCGAGATCGGCCAGCAGATCGAGATCCCGCCCCCGGCCATGTACGAACTCGCCGAGTCCGGCTTCGAGTACCTGGACGGCCTGGTCGACCAGTCCGTACGCGGCTACGCCGAGGCCGCGGCCCGCGAGGCCGGCGAGCGGCTGCGCCTCCAGCGCAAGCTCATGGAACTGCTGCTCTCGGAGCGGCGCGCCGAGTCCACCGGCGGCACGGCACACGCCACCGGCACGGGCCGCGCGGCCGCGTCCGGACCCGCCGCCCCCTTCGGCAACGCCCTCGGCGAGCGGGCCGCCCGGGTCGGCTGGCAGCTGCCCGAGCG
>NZ_JAFEXF010000256.1 GCF_016905445.1 Streptomyces sp. G44 | reverse complement strand
CGCCGAGGCCGTCCAGAGCGGCGGCGACCCGGCGGACGTGGGCCGGCAGCCCGTCGTCGCTCCCGGGCGAGCGCCCAGGTCGGCCGCGCCCCGCGAGATCGAAACGGATGACGCGGTGGACCCGTGCCAGCACCGGGACCACGGGCTCCCACCAGTCCGGGGAGCCGGTGAGCCCCTGGATCAGGACCAGGGCGGGCGCGTCAGGGTAGTCGTCCTCGGCCGTTCCGGGGCGGGGCGCGCGTGGGGGCATGGCCGTCTCCGTTCGGGCGGGGTCGCGGACGCCTCCATCCCACCGGCCGGGCGCCGTCACGTCTTGGACGAATGTTCCCCCGCCGTGAGGCGCAGCTCGGCCGGCGTGCAGGCCGCGAAGTGCCGTACGTCGCGGTGCAGGTGGGGCTGGTCGGCGTAGCCGCACGCCGACGCCACCTCGGCCGCGTCCCGGCCCGCCGACAGGCCGCTCACGGCCCGGTCGAAGCGGACGAGCATCGCGGCCCGCTTGGGCGTCATCCCGATCTGCGCGCCGAACCGGGACCACAGCCGCTTGCGGCTCCAGCCGCAGGACGCCGCGAGGTCGCCGACGCGCACCTGCCCCCGCCGGGCGACGATGTGCCGCCAGGCGGCCACCACCTCGGGGTCCATGGCCGCGCGCGAGCCGAGCCGCTCGGCGAGGAACTCCGCCAGCAACGCGAAGCGGGCCTCCCAGTCGGGCGCCGCCCGCAACCGCTCGCGCAAGACGGCCTCCTGACGGCCCCACAGGTGCGCCAGGTCGATGACGGCTCCGCCCTCTCGGTCGGACGGTGAGAGGTCCAGCGCCGAGTAGGCCGTGACAGGGGAGAGGCGGACCTCGACGCAGTCGATGCCGCGCCCCCGGATGCGCGTCGGCCCGAGCGACAGGCCGGCGCCGACGCCGCGCAACTCCCTCCTGCCGTCCGCCCCTTCGACGGTCAGGGAGTCCTCGCCCAGCTCCAGCACCACTGTCACGAGCGGGTGGGGGAGCACCCGCGCGTCGAGCCCGAGCGCGTCCCGGTCGCGGAAGCCCGCCACCTCCACTCCGGCGAACGGCACCCCGCCGGCCGGGCGGGCGACCTCCCACCCGGGCGGCTCCCAGGCCTCGGGCGGATCCGCTTCCATACGGCGAGGCTAGCGGCTGTGGGCCCGCCACGCCTCGCCGATCCCGCGCATCAGCGGCGGGTACACGACCAGGTGCCGGAACGGGGCGATGGCGGCCATATAGGCCTTGCCCCACAGGCCGTTGGGTTTCACCAGCACCGCCATCTGCCCCCGGTAGCCGCCCTCGCCGTCGGGCACCCAGCTCAGGTGCATCACGCCGTGGACGGTGCGGTTGCCCATCTCCGAGGCCCATTCGTCGTCCGTCAGGTAGACCGACGAGAAGGGCAGCTTCTCGAACTCCGGCCCTGCCGGGCCCTCGCGCAGATCGGCGGGCAGCCGATCGCGCAGCGTCGCCACCCGCGAACCGACACCGGCGTCCGGGCGGTCCCAGCCGAGCAGCTTCCCGAGCTTCCAGCGGATCGCGAAGAGGGCGCGGGCGACGGCGGACGGGTTGTCCGACGTGTCGCCCTCGACGGTGTCCCGCACCAGCAGCGGGAAGTCGCCGGGCCCGCCCGGAGTCGGCAGCGCCCACACGTCGTAGAGGCGGAAGTCCTGGGTGATCTCGTGGATCCGCCAGGGCCGCGACGTGTGCGCGGTGTCGGGGAGCTTCATGCGTCTGCCTCCGTCTGTTCGGTGGGTGTGTGCGAACGGGGGTCGAGCCCGAGGACGCCCGCGACGGCGCGGACGGCGAGCAGCTCGTCGTGGGGTTCATGGCCGGCCAGGGCGATCACCGTGCCGTCGAGTGCGCCGACGAAGGCCAGGGCGAGGGTGCGCGTCGGCGGGCCCGGCGGGATCGCGCCCGCCTCCCGCGCGGCGCCGATGAGCCTCTCGCAGCGCGTGACGAGGAGTTCGTAGGAGCGTTCGATCTCCTGTCCCACGGGGTGGTCCTGGCCGCTGAACTCCAGCCGGAGCGCGGTCGCCACCCGTGCGCCGTTGCGCCGGCAGTACACGGCGTGGCCGCGCGCCAGGGCGAGCAGGGCCGCGACGGGCTGCCGCTCCCGCTCCAGGAGGGGTTCGACCTCCCGCGTCCAGGTCTCGCCGATCCACTCGATCACGGCGAGGGTCAGCTCCTGCTTGTCCTTGAACTGGTGGTAGAGCGCGCCGCGCGTGTACCCCGCCTCGCGCGCCACCTGTTCGAGTACGAGGTTTCCGTAGCCGTAGCGGGACAGGCCCCGCGCGGCCGATGCCAGGAGCGCGCCGCGGGTGCGGGCGCGCCGGTCCGCCTGGGTGAGGCGCTCAACACCTACATGCATGTATGTATGTTACTGCGGCGCACCGCCGCCCCGCACGCGGCCCCTCTCCCGTGCCTCCTCCCAACTCCTCTGGCAGGTCAGGGAGTACATGAGCAGGGCGGCCACGACCGGTGTCGCGGGCCAAGGGGACGCCCCTCGTGGCCATGGCATGATCCGTGCGTGACCGCCATACCGGGACAGCCCCTCAGATACGCCGTCGCCCTCTCGGCGACCGCCCTTCTCGTGTCCGGATGCGGGCTCGGCGCGGAACTCGACCGAGAGGTGAACCCGGAACGCGAACCGGCGTCCGGGGCGACGCGCCCCGGACCGAGCGGCACGGGCGGGCCGTCCGACCTCTCGCTCGGACCCCGGCCGACCGCCGGCCCCTCGACCCCGGCCGAGCCGCCCTGTCCCCCATCCGGCGTGAGCATGGCCCCGGGCATGGTGTCCGCCACGATGGGGCTGCGCGCGATGTCGGTCAGGGCGATCAACTGCGGCAAGGACGTCCTGGAGCTCAACGGCTACCCCGACATCCGCGTCCGCGGCCTGGACCGGCAGCTGTTCGACGTGACGGTGCTCAAGGGGACGGAACCGATCACCGCCATGGACGACCCGGGGCCGCGCCGCATCAGGCTCAAGCCGGGGCAGTCCGCCTATACCTCCCTGGTCTGGCGGTACTCCGCCGTGGACGCGTCCACCCTGCGGGGCAGCGGCGTGTACGTCGAGATCGGCACCGCCAAGGGCGCGCCGCGCGAGACCATCGAGCCGGACGGCGGCCTCGACATCGGCGAGACCGGCATGCTCGGCACGACCGCCTGGCAGCGCAGCCCCGAGGACGACGGGGGCGAGACCGGGGCGGACGGCGGCCGGCCCACCGCACCGCCGCCGTCGGCGACCCCGGCGGGCTGACCGCCGTACGGCTCAGGGCACGCGTGCCGTCCACTCGGCGGTGCCGAACTTGGTGCGGACGAGCTCCTCGGCGCGGGTCAGTTCCTCGTCGGTGACCTTGCCCGGGGTGAGGCCGTAGCGGGCGCGGAAGGAGTCGATCATGCGGTCGATCACGGTCTCGCGCGGCAGACCGGTCTGGCGGCGCAGCGGGTCCACCCGCTTCTTGGCGCTCTTGGTGCCCTTGTCGGAGAGCTTCTCCTTGCCGATGCGGAGCACTTCCAGCATCTTGTCGGCGTCGATGTCGTACGACATCGTCACGTGGTGCAGGACCGCCCCCGGGCCGCCCCCGGGCCCCACCACCCGCTTCTGCGCGGCGCCCGCGATCTTCCCCGCGTCCGTCGCGATGTCGTTGAGCGGCTGGTACCACGCCTTGATGCCCATGTCGGCGAGCGCGCCGAGGACCCAGTCGTCGAGGTAGGCGTAGCTGTCCTGGAACGAGAGTCCCTGGACGAGGGCGTCGGGCACGGAGAGGGAGTACGTGATGGTGTTGCCCGGCTCCACGAACATCGCGCCGCCACCGGAGATGCGGCGCACGACATCGATCCCGTGCCGCAGAGCGCCCTCCTGGTCGACCTCGTTGGCCAGCGACTGGAAGCTGCCGATGATCACCGATGGGGCGCCCCACTCCCACACCCGCAGCGTCGGCGGCCGGCGGCCCGCCGCGACCTCCTGCGTCAGCACCTCGTCCAGGGCCATGTGCAGGGCGGGCGGCTGCGGCCCCTCGTGGACGAGCTGCCAGTCGTAGTCGGTCCAGTCCGTGGCGTGCGCCAGGGCACGGCGTACGGCGATCCCCACGCCCTCCGCCGTCAGGCCGTACATCACCGTGCCCTCGGGGAGCGCCGCCTCGACGCGGGCCGCGAGGCCCGCCGCGTCGGTGTCGGCGGGGGCGCCGTCCAGCGCGCCGTTGATCGCGTCGAGGGCCTCGTCCGGTTCGAGGAAGAAGTCACCGGCCACGCGGGTGTGCCGCAGCTCGCCGCCCTCGACGTCCAGATCCACGACGACGAGCTTGCCGCCGGGGACCTTGTACTCACCGTGCACCGTGCTTCCTCCAAGCCCGCGGGACGCGTCGCCCTCGCCTCGCTGTTCCGAATCGTCCCCAACGCTAGCCGAGTGCCGGAATGTCCGGCCGGGCGGAAGATGGGGGAAGGCGAGGACGACGGGGGAAGACCGGGACGACGGGGGAAGGCAGGACGGACGTGAGGGCGAGCACATGGAGGAAGCGATGAGCGGGCACGCGGCACCGGGCGGCGAGGCCGGGCCGCACGTCCTGGTGACGGGAGCGACCGGCTACATCGGCGGCCGTCTCGTCCCCGAACTCCTGGCCGCCGGGTACCGCGTACGCTGCCTGGCCCGCACCCCGGAGAAGCTCCGCGACCACCCCTGGACGCCCCGCACCGAGGTGGTCCGGGGCGACGTCACCGACGCGGCCTCGCTGGCCGGGGCGCTGCGCGGCATCGACGTCGCGTACTACCTGGTGCACGCCCTCGGCACCGGCAACGGCTTCGAGGAGACCGACAGGAAGGCGGCCGAGACCTTCGCGGAACAGGCCCGCGCCGCCGGGGTGCGCCGCGTCGTGTACCTCGGCGGACTCACTCCGTCGGGCGTGCCGCCCCGCACCCTCTCGCCCCACCTGCGCTCCAGGGCGGAGGTCGGGGAGATCTTCCTGCGGGCGGAAGTCCCCGCCACCGTGCTGCGCGCGGCCGTCGTCATCGGCTCCGGTTCCGCCTCCTTCGAGATGCTCCGCCACCTCACCGAACGGCTGCCGGTCATGGTCACGCCGAGCTGGGTCGGCACCCGCATCCAGCCCATCGCCGTACGCGACGTCCTGCGCTACCTCGTCGGCAGCGCCCTCATGCCGTCCGACGTGAACCGTGCCTTCGACATCGGCGGCCCCGACGTCATCACCTACGAGGAGATGATGCGGCGGTACGCGGTGGTCGCCGCCCTGCCGCGCCGCCTCATCGTGCGCGTGCCGATGCTGAGCCCGGGTCTCTCCAGCCTCTGGATCGGCCTCGTCACGCCGGTGCCCCGCGGCCTCGCCAGGCCCCTCGCCGAGTCCCTGCGGCACGAGGTGGTCTGCCACGAACACGACATCGCGCGGTACGTGCCCGACCCGCCCGGCACCCCCGTCCCCTTCGACGAGGCGCTCGCGCTCGCCCTTCAGCGGGTCAAGGAGGCGCAGGTCGCCACCCGCTGGTCGTCGGCGGCGCTGCCCGGCGCCCCGAGCGACCCGCTGCCCACCGACCCCGACTGGGCGGGCGGCAGCCTCTACACCGACCGGCGGCAGATCGCCGTCGACGCCTCGCCCGAAGCCCTGTGGCGGATCATCGAGGGGGTCGGCGGCGAGAACGGCTGGTACTCCTTCCCGCTGGCCTGGGCCGTGCGGGGCTGGCTGGACCGCGCGCTCGGCGGCGTGGGGCTGCGCCGGGGCCGCCGGGACGCGGCACGGCTGCGGGTGGGCGACTCGCTGGACTTCTGGCGGGTCGAGGAGATCGAGCCGGGACGGCTGCTGCGGCTGCGGGCGGAGATGCGGCTGCCCGGCCTCGCCTGGCTGGAGATGCGGGCCGAACGGGACCCCGGGGGCCGCACCCGCTACCGGCAGCGGGCGCTCTTCCACCCGCGCGGGCTGCTCGGCCACGCCTACTGGTGGAGCGTCTCGCCGTTCCACGCCGTCGTCTTCGGCGGCATGGCCCGCAACATCGCCCGTGCCGCGTCCAGGGAGGCGGCACGGGAGAAGGCGGGGGAGCGGGAGCAAGGGAGCGGTGAGGCGAGCGGCCGGTCCCCCGCGGGAGCGGCGCGATGAACGCTTCGACGCACCTTTCGACGAGGGCCTCCACGGAGGCCGCGAAGGCCTCGGTGAACACCTCGGTCGTCCTGTTCACCTCCGACCTGCGGGTGCACGACCATCCGCCGCTGCGCGCCGCCCTCGCCGGGGCGGACGCCGTGGTGCCGCTCTTCGTCCTCGACCGGGCCATCGAAGACATCGGTTTCGCCGGGCCCAACCGCAGGGCGTTCCTCGCCGACTGCCTCGCCGACCTCGACCGGCGGCTGCGCGACCGCGGCGGACGCCTGGTGGTGCGCGGCGGCGACCTCGTCGAACAGGTGTGCGACGTCATGGCGGACGCGGGCGCCGCCGACCTCCACCTGGCCGCCGGCGTCAGCCGGTACGCGCACGACCGCGAGCGGCGGCTGCGCGAGGCGCTGGCTGCGGACGGCCGCCGCCTGCACGTCCACGACGCCGTCATCACGGCGCTCCCGCCCGGCGAGGCGACCCCCGCGGGCTCCGACCACTTCGCCGTCTTCACGCCCTACTTCCGCCGCTGGTCCGGGCACGCCCTGCGGGCCGTCCTCGGCGCTCCGCGCACCGTCCGCGTCCCCGACCACGTCCACTCGCTTCCGCTTCCCGCGCGCGAGGGGCTCACCGGTCTCTCGCCGGGGCTCCCGCGCGGCGGCGAGAGCGAGGGCCGGGCACGGTGGAACGCCTGGCTGCGCGACGGCATCGACCGGTACGGCGAACGCCACGACCTCCTCGCGGACGACGCCACGTCGAAGCTCTCGCCCCATCTGCACTTCGGCACCCTGTCCCCGGTCGAACTCGTCCACCGCGCCCGCGCCCGCCCCACCCCCGGCGCCGAGGACTTCGTCCGGCAGCTGTGCTGGCGCGACTTCCACCACCAGGTGCTCGCGGCAAGGCCCCGGACGGCGACCGCCGACTACCGCACGCGCGGCGACCGCTGGCGCTCACCGGAGTCGGCGGCGGAGGACATCCGGGCGTGGCGGGAAGGGCGTACGGGATACCCGGTCGTCGACGCCGCCATGCGCCAGCTGCTGCACGAGGGCTGGATGCACAACCGGGGCAGGCTGCTGACCGCGAGCTTCCTGACGAAGACGCTGTACGTCGACTGGCGGGTCGGCGCCCGCCACTTCCAGCGCCTGCTGATCGACGGGGACCTCGCCAACAAACAGCTCAACTGGCAGCGGATCGCGGGGACCGGCACGGACAGCCGCCCCAACCGCGTGCTCAACCCCGTTCTCCAGGGCAAGCGTTACGACCCCGACGGTGCCTACGTACGCCGTTGGGTGCCGGAGCTGCGTGAGGTGCGGGGCGCCGCCGTGCACGAGCCGTGGAGACTGCCGGCCGAGGAGAGAGCGCGCCACGGCTACCCCGAGCCGCTGCTCGAACTGGCCGAAGGGCTGCGGCGGTTCAAGCGGGCCCGGGGGCTCGACTGACCGCCGGTGTCCACGGCTGACGCCTCAGCCGACGTACCGGCGGGCGGACGAGTGCCGCTGCGCCTCCTCCAGGGCCCGCAGCCGCGCCTCGGCCGCCCGGGGCAGCACCCGGCGCTCGCGCACCACCCACGGCAGGGCGGCCGCGGCTTCCGCGAAGGCGCGTACGGACACGAGGTCCCGCGGAACCGTCCGGGCCAGGTGCGCGGTCCGGCGCAGGGCGGGCAGGGCCGGACGCCGCAGCCAGGTGAACCACAGGGTGTTGCGGATGCCGTGCGCCCGGCGGAGCGTGGCATCCCGTATGCGGGAGGGATGGTGATGGATCGTCACATGGTCGGCGTACACCAGCCACCACCCGGCCGCCGCCAGGTCCGCGGCGAGCAGCTCCTCCTCGCCGCCCAGCCACAGCCGCGGATGGAAGCCGCCCGCGGCGCGGAAGGCGTCGGCACGCAGGACGGTCGCCGCGGCCAGGAAGGAGCCGAGGGCGGGACCGGGCAGCCAGTCGGGGCCGGGCACAGGGGAGTCGCGCAGCTCTTCGGTGATCGGGTCCTCGGTGCCCTCCGGTTCCACCAAAATGCGGGCGGTGACGGTGGCGACAGCGGGGTGCCCGTCGAGGAGGTCGGCGGCGCCGGACAGTGAGCCGGGCGCCCACCAGGAGTCGTCGTCGCAGAAGGCCACGTAGGGCGTACGCACCTCGCGGACCGCGAGGTTGCGGCCGACGGCACCGAGGTTGCGGCCGGGGCGCAGCAGCCGCACCGCCGGGTGGTGGCGGGCGACGGCGTCCGCCGTGCCGTCGGCGGAGGCGTTGTCGACGACGATCACCTCGGGCTCCTCGGGCAGCTCCGCCAGCCGGCCGAGGGTGCGCAGCAGCTCGGCGCGGCGGTTGTGGGTGATGACGACGACGGTGGTGCGGGGGTCGGTCATGCCGGTGCTCCGTCCAGGGTGCGGGCGGCTCGTTCGAGGTGCGGGGGGAGGGGGCGGCGGGCGCGCAGCGCGGCCGGCAGCCGCGTGAGCGTCTGGCGCAGGGCCTGGC
>NZ_JAFEXF010000255.1 GCF_016905445.1 Streptomyces sp. G44 | reverse complement strand
GCCTTCGCCCACAGGCCCGCGCCCGCGCCCGCGAGGACGGCGCCGCCCGCCACGGGGACGGCGAAGGCACTGGCGAGCGCGGCGAGGAAGGCGGCGGCGAGCCACCAGCAGTGCCCGCGCCGCCAGTTGCGCACGGTCACGGCACGGCTCTGGAGCACGTCGTGCTTGCCGGCGCGGGCGGTCTCGCGGGCGAGGGCGTCGTACCGCTTCATGCGGGAGCACGCGACGACGAGGGCCGTCACGATGAGGAGCGCGGCCCCGGCGAAGACCCCGACGCGCCGCCCGGTGACCCCGTCCGGCACCGCGCCCACACCGGCGGCGACCACGCCGAGCCACCACAGGGGCGCGGCCCCGGCCCGCACCACCACCGGCACCCTCGCCAGCCCATGCCCACCGCGTCCCACGCCGTCGCCTCCTCTGCCCGCGTCATGTCTGCGCTGCTTCGGCGGAGGAGGATAGCGGCGGAATCTGAGGAGAGGGTGAGAACAGAGGCCAGACGCCCCACCCACCCCGGCACGGCCCGCAAACCGTTCACCCGATAGGGCCCTCACTCCACGAACAACCCCCGCGCCACCGCCCCCGCGTCGAACTCCTCAAGCCGTGCCTGCGCGTCCGGAAGGCCGTCGCACATGGCTTCCAGGAGGACGCGGCCCAGCAGCATGGGCGCGCAGGCCGTGTCGAAGGCCAGCCCCGTGCCGACGGCGGCCGGGAGGAGGTGGTGGGAATGCGCCGCCACCGGGGCGAACGGGGAGTCCGCCACCGTGACCACCGTGAGGCCCGACTCCTTCGCGTGGGCCAGCGCGTCGACGACCTCCCTGGGGTGGCGCGGCAGCGCGAAGCAGAGGAGGGCCGTGGCGCCCGCGCGGACCGCCGCGTCGAGGCGGTCGGTCAGCATCGTGCCGCCCTCGTGGAGGAGGCGTACGTCGGGGTGCACCTTGGCGGCGAAGTAGGAGAAGCCGTACGCCTGGGAGGCGGCGGCCCGCAGGCCCAGGACGGGCAGGGGGCGGGAGGCGGCGAGAAGGCGGCCCGCCCGCTCCACCGGCCCGGGGTCCGCGAGGGCGTCCGCGAGGTGCCGGAGGTTCTGGATCTCCGCCTCGACCGCCTGCTGGTATTCGTTGAGGGAGTCGCCGCCGGCCGTCTCGGCGGGCACGACGTCCCGCAGGTGTCTGCGCAGTGCCGGGTAGCCGTCGAAGCCCAGTGCCACCGCGAAGCGGGTGACCGAGGGCTGACTGACCCCGGCCAGTTCCGCCAGCTCGACGCTGGACAGGAAGGGGACGTCCGCCGCCCGCCGCACCATGCAGTGCGCGATGCGGCGCTGCGTGGGGGTGAGCCGATGCCCTTCGAAGAGCGTTTGCAGCCGTGCCGCAGGACTGTCACTCATGCTTCCCGTTCCCTCACGGCACCCCGTCTCCAGAGCCGCTTATTCAGACAGCAAGAACTCTGCATGAGGATATACAGCCGGGCAGGGGAACCACATGAGCAAGAGGAATCACGTGATCCGATGTGTGCGAGCCGGGCGGCTCACGGGCCCCAGATGAAGTCGTCGGTCGTCTCGGCGACGGGCGGCGTGGCGGAGGCGTTCACGTGGGAAGCGGCACCCGGGCCGACACCGGCACCGGCGACGGCCAGCACGACCAGGGAAACCAGGGATACCAGGGCAAGAGTGACGAAAGAGACTGCTCTAGACATGGCGGTACTCCAGAAGAGAGGCGTCGGGTGATCGCTTCGCGATGCAACCGGCCGCCGTGGAGGCCGACCGACTGGGCGATGCCTAAAGACTGGCCGTCCGCGCCCCGACCTGCCATGTCTTGACGCTGGCAGGAACCGCGCTGTCACCAAGGCGCCAATCCCGGCCACCCCTCCAGGGGCGTTGACCGGTCGCTTTTCCCGCGTGGCAGTGTCATGCCAGACCGCGACGTGTCACTCCGCCACCGGCGGATAAAGCCCCCGCATTCCGGCATAACTCTCCAACGCCCCAAAAAAACCAAAGGGCGCCAGGCCGTACATACGCGGACTTCATGAGCCCCGCACTCCGATCATCTGCCCACCGAACGCCAAACCATGTGTTGGCAATCAGGACACCCGGTGCGTACCAAGGTTTGCCATAAACCGTTTCCTCCACGGATGGCACGTCCTATTATCGCCCTGACACCGACTGGTACGTTGGCGTTCGAATGACTCGGGGGAGTTCGAAACGGCGTATGTGGCTTGCCGACAATCTTGGGGACGAATACGAGCGGGACATCCACGGATGTCTCCGCGCCCCGGCACCGTCAGCTCACCTAGCGCTGGGCAGCTACGACCGCACGGGATCACAGGACGTCGCACACCCCTGGTCCCCGTTGTATCCGCACCAGCCACGAGAGGTGAAGGCATGCTGGAGGCACTCGGCCTGGAACCTGCTGTTGAAGTCGTCTATCGCGCGCTCCTGGACTCCCCCCAGCAGGGGATCGAGGATCTGTGCCGTCGCTCCGGACTCACCGACACGGCGGTCCGCGCCGCGCTGGACCAACTGGCCCACCTGCACCTGCTGCGCCCGACGGGGCCGGACGCGGACACCCTTCGCCCGGTCAATCCGGGGGTGAGCCTGAGTGCTTTGTACGCGCGCCGGAGCGCGAGTCTGACACGCCGTCAAAGGCAACTGGAAGAGGCCAAGGAGTCCATCGCCGCACTGGCCGCCGAGTACGGGGAATCACGCCAGGATTTCCTGCCCGAGGTAGCGGAATGCCTCGACGGCATCGACGCGGTCCGGGAACGTCTGGAGGAATTGGCGGCGAACACCAAGGAGGAGTGTCTGTCCTTCGTGCTCGGCGGCGCCCAGCGTCCCGAGGACATGTCCGCGGCCAAGAGTCTCGACGAACTCGCCCTGGAACGCGGTGTATCCGTCCGCTCGATCTACCAGGACAGCCTGCGCAACGACGCGACGACCAGTGGCCACGTCCGGTGGCTGAATTCGCTCGGCAGCGAGACCCGCACCGTGCCCGTCCTGCCCATGCGCATGATCATCGTGGACCGCAAGGCCGCGATCGTCCCCCTGGAACCGGGCAACGCCCTCAAGGGCGCGCTGGTCCTGCACAGCCCCGGTGCCGTCGCCGCTCTGGTGATGCTCTTCGAAGAGGTGTGGAAGAACGCCTCCCCCTGGGGAGTGCCGCTGCCCAAGGACCACCGCGGCCTCGGCCCGCAGGAGCGGGAGCTGCTGCGGCTGCTCGCCGAGGGCTGCACGGATGAGGTCGCCGCACGCCACCTCGCCGTCTCGCTGCGCACGGTCCGCCGGCTGGCCGCCGACCTGATGACCCGCCTCCAGGCGCACAGCCGTTTCGAGGCGGGCGTGCTCGCGGCCCGGGAAGGATGGGTGTAGGCCGTCCTTCCCGCTCCCGTGCCCGGAACGCGCCGTGCGCTCAGCCCATCAGCGCGCGGATCTCGGTGATGAGGCCGACCAGGGCTTCGCGCTCCGGGACGGTCGTCTCCGGGTGCCACAGGTCGACGAGGAGGCACGTACGCGGCCTGTCCCCGTTGTTCCACGCCTCATGGACGAAGGAGTAGTCGAAGAGCAGGCACTCGCCCTCCTGCCAGCGCCGGGTCTCCCCGGCCACCGTGATGCCGCACCCCTCGGGGATGTCGACCGCGAGGTGCAGGTTGATGCTGAAGTTCCACAGGTCGCAGTGCGGGGCGATCGACGCGCCGGGGAGCAGCGTCGAGAAGTGGCTCTCCAGGAGGGGGCAGAGCTTGCCCTGCCCGACGACCTCGCGGGTGAGGACGTCGTACGCGGTGGGCACCAGGGGCGCCGAGGACTCGACCGGCTCGCCGTCCCGGAAGAGGTACAGCGCCTGCCAGTTCTCCTGCCGGCTCAAGTAGTGCTCGTAGTCGGAGAAGGCGCTCTTGCGGCCGGACCACGCGTCCGTGAGCTCCTGCTTGATGGCGGCGTGTCCGGCTTCGAAGGCGCGGACGACCGGCTCGACCTCGGGGTGCCCGTAGGGGTCGTGCCAGGGGGTCGCCGAGATGCCGGGCATGATCCACTTGGCGTCCTTCTGGAGCGGATGGCGCTCCTGCCGCTGGGCGTACACCATCTCCTCGACGCGGGTGAGGGAGTCGGCTCCGTAACGGTCCTTCACGGAGTCGAAGATCTGGTCTATCTCGGGTGTCATGTCCGGCCCTTTCCGGCTGCGGCTGCCCGTCGGCAGGCTCCTGCGGGTGTCGTCGTGCGGTGCGTACGGTCCGGGCTTCCGCCCGGCGGTCATCCCGCGACGGTCTCCCTCTGCTGCACGGGAGGCGCGCTGTGCGGCTCCCGGATCACCGGTGTTCGCCGCCGGGCGGCCAGGCGGTCGATCAGGTTGAGCGCGGGCGCGGTCAGTCCCGTGGTGACCAGCGTCATCACCACCAGCATGGCGAACACGGTGGGCGTGATGATCCCCATCTGAAGGCCGATGCCGAGCACCACGAGCTCGGTCAGGCCCCGGCAGTTCATGAGCGCGCCGAGCGAGAGCGAGTTCCGCCAGCCGAACCCGGCCGCTCGTGCCGCGCCGGTGCTCCCCGCCCACTTGGTGACGGTCGCGACGGCGACGATGAGGGCGCACCAGCCCCACAGGGCGGGCTCCGCGCCGATGAGCCGGAAGTCGGTGTGCATGCCGGAGTAGGCGAAGAACAGCGGCAGCAGCAGCACCACGGTGACGCCCCGCACCTGGTCCGCGGCGGCTGCCACCTGGGGCGCGCCGCGCGGGACGACGGTGCCGAACAGGAACGCGCCGAAGATCGCGTGGATGCCGATCCAGTCGGTGGCGAAGGACGACAGCAGGGCGCCCGTGAGCAGGACGAGCAGGGGCGGTGTCGCTCCCCCGGCCGGCCGCTCCGCGTGACGCGCGGCCAGCCGCGCCAGCAGGGGACGCACTCCGTACAGCATCACGGCGACGAACAGGGCGGTCATGACGAGAGTGGTCAGCGCCGCGGTCAGGGAGGTGTGCCCGGCCAGCGCCGTCGCCAGGGCCAGCAGGCACCAGGCGGTGACGTCGTCGACCGCCGCGCACGTGAGGGCGAGCCCTCCCACGGTGGTACCGGCCATCTTCCGGTCGGTGAGGATCCGGGCGAGCACCGGGAACGCGGTGATGCTCATGGCCAGCGCGAGGAAGAGGGCGAACGCCGGGAACCCCACACCCGGGCCGGCGAACCGCCCGTACATCACGGCCGCGAGGAGGGCCCCGCCGGCCATGGGCACCAGCACGCTCACGTTGCTGACCATCACCGCGACCCGGCCGGACCTGCGGACCTGTCCCACGTTCAGTTCCAGTCCGACCAGGAACATGAAGACGACGAGGCCGAGCTGGGCCAGCGCGTCCATCACCGGGAGCAGGTCCGCGGGAAAGAGCCACCGCTGCCCCGACGGCCAGACGGCCGCCAGCAGCGAGGGGCCCAGGGCCACGCCGGTCAGGATCTCGCCCATCACCGGAGGCTGCCCCAGCCGTCGGCAGAGGCGGCCCGCGGCATGGCAGCAGACCATGACCAGGGAAAGCATCAGGAAGAGATGCGGCATGAGGGCGACGGGGGGCAGACCGTCAGCGAGCTCGGTCGTCATCTGCGAGGCACCACCTATCCGAGTTGTCCGTCTGTCCGAGTTGTCCGTCTGTCCAGGTCATGCGTCTGTCCAGGTCATGCGTCTGTCCGAGTCATGCGTCTGTCCGAGTCATCTGTCCGGCGATGTCCTGCCAGATCTCGGAGAGCGAGTCCGTTCCCGCCATCTCCGCATGACCGCGGTCGACGCGCGCGACGTCGAGGCGACCCGAAACGAAGGCGTTCCACACGGTCGCGTCGTCCGCGTCGGCGGGCTTCGCGCGCGCCGCCTCGTAGAACCGGGCGTCCCCGTCGAACGCGCCGGGAACGTGCCGGGTCAGAATCCGGTGGTTGTTCCGGTAGATCGCGGCGATCTCCGTGAGGTGCTCATCGGCGAGTCCGGCGAACAGGCTCCGGTCCCGGTGCAGCGCCGCCACGATCCCGCTCATGGTGAGCGGCTCCGCACCGTCATCGGCCCGCACCCCGAAGAACTCGGCGAGTCCCGCCACCACCTCGTGGTCCGTGGCCGGGGGCAGCGCCGCTCCGTCGAGGACGGGGTAGGCGTCCAGCAGCGCGAGGGTCTCCACCCGCTCGCCCTGGGCCCTCAGCTGGACGGCCATCTCATGGGCGACGACACCGCCGAAGGACCAGCCCATCAGGTGGTACGGACCCGATTCCTGCACGGCACGCATCTGCTGGACGTAGTCGGCCGCCATCTCCCGTATCGAACCCGGGAGCGCGTCCTCGCCGTCCAGGCCCCGTGCCTGGAGGGCGTAGACGGATTGCCCCGGGGAGGCGATGCCGGCCAGCGGCGAGTAGCACCAGCCGATGCCGCTCACGGGGTGGACGCAGAAGAGGGCCGATGACCCGCCGTGGTCCCTGAGGGGCAGGAGCACGTCGAAGGCGTCCCCGCCCGAGGCACTGCCCAACTCCTCCGCGAGAGTGGCGACGGTGGGCGCGGCGAAGAGCGCCCGGATGGCGGGCTCCTCGCCGAGTACCTCCCGGATGCGGCCGATCAGCTGGACCGCCAGCAGGGAGTGGCCGCCCAGCTCGAAGAAGTTGTCGTCGACCCCGACCGCGGGCAGGCCCAGGGTCTCCGCGAACAGACCGCAGAGGATCTCCTCGCGCGGGGTCCGCGGGCCACGTCCGGCCGTGTGCCCCTCGTACGCGGGCGCTGGCAGCGCCTGCCGGTTCAGCTTGCCGTTGGCGGTCGACGGCAGCCGCTCCAGCACCACGAAGGTGGAGGGCACCATGTACGCGGGCAGCAGACCGGCCGCGTGGGCACGCAGGGCCTCGGTGTCCACCTCGTGGCGCCCCGCCTCGGCGACCACGTAGCCCACCAGGCGCTTGTCGCCCGGCCGGTCCTCGCGGGCCACCACCGCCACCTGTGCCAGCCCCGGGAAGCGGCCCAGTACGGCTTCGATCTCGCCCAGTTCGATGCGGTAGCCGCGGATCTTCACCTGGTCGTCGACCCGGCCCAGGTACTCCAGGAGCCCTTCGCCGGTCCAGCGGGCGAGGTCCCCGGTGCGGTACATGCGGCCGCCGGCCGGGCCGAACGGGTCGGCGACGAACCGCTCCGCCGTCAGGTCCGCCCGCCCGAAGTATCCCCGGGCCAGCCCCGCGCCCGCCAGATACAGCTCCCCGGCCACGCCCGCCGGGACCGGTTGCAGGTTGCCGTCCAGGACGTAGGTCCGCGTGTTGTGCAGCGGGCGTCCGATCGACGGGGCCCGGCTGACCGGGCCGTCCGTGGACCACACGGTCGCGTAGACCGTCGCCTCGGTCGGGCCGTAGATGTTGTAGACGCGCTCGGCCCGCAGTTCGTCCTTGACCACGGCGGCGGCCTGGGCGGTCAGGGCCTCGCCGCAGAACACCACGGTGTCCGCCGTGGTGCGTACGTCGCTCCGGGTCACGATCCGGGCGAGCGCGGACGGCACCCCGCTCACCAGGACGCCGGAGCGGTCGCCGGTGTGCCGGTCGCCCAGGGCCAGCAGGTCCCGCAGCACTTCGATGCGACCGCCGGCCAGCAGCGGACCGAACATCTCGAACACGGAGACGTCGAAGTTGAGGGAGGTGGTGAACAGGACGTGGGCCAGCGGCCGTTCGCCGAACTCGTCACGAGCCCAGGCGGCCAGGTTGGCCACGTTGGCGTGGGTGACGACGACGCCCTTGGGACGGCCGGTGGAGCCCGACGTGTAGATGATGTACGCCGGGTGCGCCGGTCGCAGGACGCCGCCGCGGTCACGGTCGGTCGGGTCGGTGGCGGGCCGGCCGGCCACGGCGGCGGCGACCTCCGGGGCGTCCAGCACCAGGCGCGGGGTGCGGGAGTCGTCCGGGAGCACCCCCGCGGTCTCCTCGACGGTGAGGACGAGCGCCGGACCGGCGTCCCGCAGCAGATGGGCGATCCGGTCGGCCGGGTAGGCGGGGTCGACGGGGAGATAGGCGGCTCCCGCCTTGAGTACGGCGAGCAGCGCCACCATGGTCTGCGCGGTGCGCGGCAGGGCGAGGGCGACGAACTGCTCGGGGCCGACCCCACGCGCGATCAGGTGGTGGGCCAGGCGGTTGGCCCGCTCGTTGAGTTCGCCGTAGCTCAGGTCCGCGTCGGAGGCGAGGACCGCCGGGCGGCCGGGGGTCCGGGCGGCCTGTGCCTGGAAGAGCGCGGGGAGAGTCGCGTCGGTCACCTCGACGGCGGTGTCGTTCCACTCCCCCAGCACCTGCCGGCGCTCCTGCCCGGTGAGGACCGCGATCCGGCCGAGCGGCTGGTCCGGGTCCGCGACCGCCGCCTCCAGCACGCGCACCATCCGCGCCGCCAGCGCCTCGACGCTCTCCCGGTCGAACAGGTGGGTGCTGTAGTGCAGCAGGCCACCGATGCCGGTCGGCCGGCCTTCGGTTCCGTACTCCTCCGTGAAGTTGAAGCCCAGGTCGTACCTGCTGACCTCGTACGGGACCGGTTCCTGCGTCACGTGCAGACCGGGCAGGCCCGGCGCGCCGCCGCCCGTGGCGTCCAGGCCGAAGATCACCTGGAAGAGGGGGTGGCGGGCGAGGGAGCGTGGGGGGTTGATGGCTTCGACGAGTCGTTCGAAGGGGATGTCCTGGTGGGAGTAGGCGGCGAGGTCGGTTTCGCGGGTGCGGGCGAGGAGTT
>NZ_JAFEXF010000254.1 GCF_016905445.1 Streptomyces sp. G44 | reverse complement strand
AGGCCGGGGCGCGCCGCGGCTGCCACGGGCGCACCAGGGGTGTCGCCGCCCCGCCGCCTAGGCCGCGGCGCCGCCGAGCAGGCCGCCGAGCAGGCCGCCGAGCAGGCCGCCGAGGACCGGGAGCTGGTTGTTGTTGTTCTTGGGCGCGGGGTCGTTGCCCAGGGAGTTCTTGCCGAGCGTCTCGTTCTCGAACACGTCGTCTTCGAGGGCGTTGTTCTCCGGCGCGTCGTCGCCCAGGAGGTTGTCGCCGAGGGGGTTGTCCCCCAGGGGGTCCGGGTCCGCGGCGCGGGGCTGGGCGATCCCGGCCGGCGTGTTCGCGGGCGTGTGGTGCTCGGCGGCGGCCGTGCCCGCGCTGCCGAGAGTGGCCGCGGCGGCGAACGTCGCCATGACGAGTGCGGTGCGGATGCGCATGAGGCTCCTTTGCGAACGGATGGGCTCCCCCTGGCATCCATTCATCCGGGCATCACCCGCGACCGCATCTGATCGGCGGCCATCCGGCGTCCGACCGGCGGTCAGAGGGCGATCCGGCCTCCGGCGACGGCCTGTCGGGAAAACTTCGTGAAGTTCTTCACAAGGAATTGGGCCCCTGCGGGCGAGGTTCGTGGCCGCCGAGCCGCCCAAAAGGTCATCACGGGGTTCCCGGCCGGTCGGCCCAGGCGCTCCGGGCGGGCGGCCGGCACGTGCCGGAGGAGTGTGGTCCACCCCGGCGGCGGGCCCGGACCGGCAGCTCACAAGGGGTGGACAACGACTCGCGAGGCGCGGTGGTTCCCCCGGGGCGCCATGACCTCGGTCACGTGGGCGGCGAAGTGTAGCAGAGGCCCCCGGCAAGCTTGTGAAGGGGCGCACGAGCACCCCCCGCCGAGCGGGTGGATACTCGATGGCATGAGCACCACGGAGCGTCCCAGGATCCTCGTAGTAGGCGGTGGGTACGTAGGCCTGTACGCAGCTCGGCGCATCCTCAAGAAGATGCGCTACGGAGAGGCGACCGTCACGGTCGTCGACCCCCGGTCGTACATGACCTACCAGCCCTTCCTGCCCGAAGCCGCCGCCGGCAGCATCTCGCCGCGGCACGTCGTCGTCCCGCTGCGACGCGTGCTGCCCAAGGCCGAGGTTCTCACCGGCCGGGTCACCACCATCGACCAGGACCGCAAGGTAGCCACGATCGCCCCCCTGGTGGGCGAGGCGTACGAGCTGCCCTTCGACTACCTCGTCATCGCGATGGGCGCGGTCTCCCGCACCTTCCCGATCCCCGGCCTCGCCGAGCAGGGCATCGGCATGAAGGGCATCGAGGAGGCCATCGGCCTGCGCAACCACGTCCTCGAGCAGCTGGACAAGGCTGACTCCACGACGGATGAGGAGGTCCGCCGCAAGGCGCTGACCTTCGTCTTCGTCGGCGGTGGCTTCGCGGGTGCGGAGACCATCGGCGAGGTCGAGGACATGGCCCGCGACGCGGCCAAGTACTACAAGAGCGTCAAGCGCGAGGACATGCGCTTCGTGCTCGTCGACGCCGCCGACAAGATCCTCCCCGAGGTCGGCCCGAAGCTCGGCCAGTACGGCAAGGAGCACCTGGAGAGCCGCGGCGTCGAGGTCTACCTCTCGACGTCGATGGACTCCTGCGTCGACGGCCACGTCGTCCTCAAGAACGGCCTGGAGGTCGACTCCAACACCATCGTGTGGACGGCCGGCGTCAAGCCGAACCCGGCGCTCGCCCGCTTCGGTCTGCCGCTCGGCCCGCGCGGCCACGTGGACACGCAGACCACGCTCCAGGTGCAGGGCACGGACTACATCTGGGCCGCCGGCGACAACGCGCAGGTGCCGGACCTCGTCGGCCGCAAGGCGGGCAACGAGAACGCCTGGTGCCCGCCGAACGCCCAGCACGCGCTGCGTCAGGCGAAGGTCCTCGGCGACAACGTGATCTCCGGCATGCGGGGCTTCCCGCAGAAGGAGTACAGCCACGCCAACAAGGGTGCGGTCGCCGGTCTCGGCCTGCACAAGGGCGTCGCGATGATCGTCATGGGCAAGATGAAGATCAAGCTCAAGGGCCGTCTCGCCTGGTACATGCACCGCGCGTACCACGGCATGGCGATGCCGACGTTCAACCGCAAGATCCGCGTCTTCGCCGACTGGACGCTCGGCATGTTCCTCAAGCGCGAGGTCGTCTCCCTCGGTGCTCTGGAAGCGCCTCGCGAGGAGTTCTACGAGGCCGCCAAGCCGGCCCCGAAGCCGCAGTCCGCGGCCGAGCCCGCCCCGGCGGCCAAGGCCAAGGACGAGGAGAAGGCCAAGGCCTCCTGACCTCGCGTCACCTGGTGGCCCCGCGTCACTGATCCACCCCGAAGGGGGCCGTCCGCCATCCGTGGTGCGGGCGGCCCCCTTCGGCGTCCGGTGGGACTGCGCGGGGGGTCCTCCGGTGTTTACGTGGTGTCGGACCGTCCAGCGGTCCTTCCTCACGGAGGTGTGCGCCATGCAGAACGCCGCACTGCGGCTGAAGAATCTCGCCGAGCAGCTGACGGGAGCCCCGCTGCCGGTGAGGATCCGCGCCTGGGACGGTTCCGAGGCCGGGCCCCCGGGCGCCCCCGCCCTCGTCGTCCGCAGCCGCCGCGCCCTGCGCCACCTCCTGTGGAAGCCGGGCGAACTGGGCCTGGCCCGCGCCTGGGTGGCCGGTGACCTCGACGTGGACGGGGACCTCTACGCGGTGCTCGACCGGATGGCCGGATTCATCTGGGAGCGCGACGAGGACGCGCCGGGCCTGCGGCAGGCGCTGCGCGACCCGCGGTTCCGCTCCGCCGTCCGCTCGCTCGTCGCCCTCTCCGCGCCGTTCCTGCCGCCCGCGCCACCGCCGGAGGAGATGCGCAGGCACGGCCGCCTCCACCTGCACACCAAGGGCAGCGACCGGCGGGCCGTCAGCCACCACTACGACGTGGGCAACGACTTCTACGAGCTGGTCCTCGGTCCCTCGATGGTCTACTCCTGCGCCTACTGGGCCTCCCCGGACTCCACGCTGGAGGACGCCCAGCGCGACAAGCTCGAACTCGTCTCCCGCAAGCTCGCCCTGCGGCCCGGCATGCGCCTGCTGGACGTCGGCTGCGGCTGGGGCTCCATGGCGATCCACGCGGCCCGTGAGCACGGCGTCACCGTCGTCGGCGTCACCCTCTCCCAGGAGCAGGCCGCGTACGCCAGGAAGCGCATCGCCGAGGAGGGCCTGACCGACCGGATCGAGATCCGCGTCCAGGACTACCGGGACGTGCGCGACGGACCGTACGACGCGATCTCCTCCATCGGCATGGCCGAACACGTCGGCTCCGCCCGCTACCTGGAGTACGCGCACGACCTGTACGCCCTGCTCAAGCCGGGCGGGCGGCTGCTCAACCACCAGATCGCGCGCCGGCCGCAGGCCGACGAATCGGCGTACACCGTCGACGGGTTCATCGACGCGTACGTCTTCCCCGACGGGGAGCTGGCGCCCGTCGGGACCACCGTGGGGCTCCTGGAGCGGGCCGGGTTCGAGGTGCGTGACGTGGAGGCCATCCGCGAGCACTACGCCCTGACCCTGCGCGGCTGGGTCGCCAACCTGGAGGCGCGGTGGCCCGAGGCCCGGCGCCTCACCTCGCCCGGCCGCGCCCGCGTCTGGCGGCTCTACATGGCCGCCTCCGCGCTCGCCTTCGAACACAACCGCATCGGCGTCAACCAGGTCCTCGCGGTGAAGACGCCGGAGAGCGGCGCCTCGGGGATGCCGCTGCGGGCCCGGGAGTGGCGCGCGTAGCCACCGGTGTCCGTACGTGAGAGGGGCCCCGGACGGTGATCCGTCCGGGGCCCCTCTCCTCGTACACCTGCCGGCTACTCGCTCTTGATGGCCATCAGCGGGTTCAGCTTCGCCGCGCTGCGGGCCGGCCACATCGCCGCGAGGACACCGACCAGGGCCGCGATCCCGAGGAAGACCACGATCCGGCCGAGCGGGATCTCCATGGTGTACGTGGAGACGCTGTTCGAAATGGTGCCGCCCGCGACCCAGCCCATGAACAGGCCAAGGCCGATGCCCAGCACCGCGCCGAACAGGGAGATGATGACCGCCTCCAGGCGCACCATCTGCTTGACCTTCGCGCGGTCCAGGCCGATGGCCCGCAGCATGCCGATCTCGTGCTTGCGCTCGAACACCGACATCGCGAGGGTGTTGATGACGCCGAGCACCGCGATGAGGACGGCCATGGCCAGCAGGCCGTAGAGCATGTTCAGCATCATGTTGATGGCGCCCGCCACCTCGTTGCTGATGGCGTCCTTGTCCTGCACGGTGATGGCGGGGTTCTCGCCGAGGGCCTTGACGATGGCGTCCTCGGCCTTGTCGGAGGCGCCGTCCTCCATCTTCACCAGGACCTGCTTGTCGACGACCTTGGTCAGGTGCGGGTCGACGACGGAGGTCGGCGCGAAGAGGCCGTTGAGCATCTCGTTGCCCTCGTAGACACCGGCGACCTTCAGCCGGACCTTCTCGCCGTCGTCGTCGAACTTCAGCGGGAAGGTGTCACCGGCCTTGAGGCCCTTGTCCTTGGCGGTGTCGGTGTCGACGAGTACGCCGCCGTGCTTCAGGCCGTCCACCGAGCCGCTGGTGAAGTCAAGGCCGACCAGCTCGCCGAAGGTCTTCGGATCGACGCCGGAGATGGAGACGAAGCCGCCGTCGGCCTCCCCATAGGTGCTGCGCAGCGGGGTGGTCGCCGCGACGTCCGGGAGCTTGTCCAGCTTCTCGCGGACCTCGGGGGTCAGCGGCTGGAAGTTCGCCATGGAGACGCTGTAGTCGGCCTTCATGGCGCCGGCGGCCATCTTGTTGATGGCGCTGCTCATGGAGGTGGCGACCACCGTCATCGCCGTGATGAGGGTCAGGCCGATCATCAGGGCCGCAGCCGTGGACGCCGTACGGCGCGGGTTGCGCACCGAGTTGAGGCGCGAGAGCTTGCCGGTGACGCCGAACGGCTTCAGGAGCGGGGCCGAGGCGGCGATGAACGGGCGGGACAGCAGCGGCGTGAGGACGATGACGCCGACGAGCATGACGCCCGCGCCGCCCGACTTCACGTAGTTGTCCTTCATGAAGAGCATCACCGCGCCGAGGGCGACGATGACCGAGCCGATGGTGTTGCGGACCACCAGGCCGCGCGTGGTCGGCGTCGCGTGGACGCTGTTCATCGCGGCGACCGGCGGGATCTTCGCGGCGCGGCGGCCCGGCAGCCAGGCGGCCAGCATGGTCACGACGACGCCGATGAGCAGTGCCACGACGATCGTGGTCGGGGCGATGACGAGCGGTCCGTCGGGCAGCGAGGCACCGGCGGAGTTCATCAGCGACTCCAGGCCGACGGCCACACCGATGCCGAGCGCGAAACCGGTCACGGCGGCGACCATGCCGACCAGGAAGGCCTCGATCAGCACGGAGCGCGTCACCTGGCGGCGGGAGGCGCCGACGGCCCGCATGAGCGCGAGCTCCTTGGTGCGCTGGGCGACCAGCATCGTGAAGGTGTTGGCGATGATGAAGATGCCGACGAAGAGCGCGATACCGGCGAAGATCAGCAGGACCTGGCTCATGGAGCTGGTCTGCTCCTCGATCATGCTGTCCTGCTGGGCCTTCAGCTCACCGCCCGTCATCGTCGAGGAGTCCTTGGGCAGGATCTTCTCGACGGAGCGCTCCAGGGCCGCCTCGGAGGCACCCGGGGCCGCCTTCACGTCGATCTCGTCGTACTGGTTCTTGTTGAGCGCCTTGAACGCGGTGGCGTTGTCGAAGAGGACCAGGCTGCCGCCCGCGACGACGCTGCCCTCGTCGGTGTCGAAGACGCCGCTGACCTTCGCGGTGCGCACCGGGCCGTCGGTGGAGAGGCGGACGGTGTCGCCCACCCGGTAGCCGGTGCGGCCGGCGGTGCGGGAGTCGAGGGCGATCTCGCCGGCGGACTTCGGGGCGGCGCCCTCGGTGAAGTCGTAGCGCGGGTCCTTGCCGCCCTCGCCGGGGAAGTAGTTGGCGCCGGTGGTGCCCCACTCGCCGCCGACCAGCTTGCCGTCCTTGTCGGCGAGGGCGGTGAAGCCGGAGACGGCGCCGATCGCGGAGTCGGCGCCGGGCAGCGCCGCGGCCTTCTTCAGGAGGGCGTCGGTGAGTTCGGGCTTCTGCTTGGGGCCGTGGCCGCTCTCGTCGGCGGAGGAACCGCTGCTGGAGGTGATGGCGACGGAGACGTGGTCGAAGCTCTTCGCCGACTTGTTCTTGTAGGCGTTGCCGAAGGTGTCGGTGAAGACCAGGGTGCCGGAGACGAAGGCGACGCCGAGCATGACGGCGAGCACGGTCATCAACAGCCTGGCCTTGTGCGCGAGCACGTTGCGCAGGGCGGTACGGAACATGGGTGTGAGTCCAGGTGAGGGGGAGTGCCCCGAAGGGGCGCGGGGCTGTGTCATATGCGGCTCCGCCGCGTGGGCGCGACCGGCCACGGGCGGCCGGCGGGCAAGGAACGAGGCGACCGGACGCCTAGCTGGTCCGCCCCTTGGCATCGAAGTGCTTCATCCGGTCGAGCACGCCCTCGGCGCTGGGCCGGAGCATCTCGTCCACGATCCGCCCGTCGGCGAGGAAGATCACGCGGTCCGCGTACGACGCGGCCACCGGGTCGTGGGTGACCATCACGACGGTCTGGCCGAGGTCCCGCACGGAGTTGCGGAGGAAGCCGAGGACCTCCGCGCCCGAGCGCGAGTCGAGGTTGCCGGTCGGCTCGTCACCGAAGATGATCTCGGGCTGCGAGGCGAGCGCGCGGGCCACGGCCACGCGCTGCTGCTGGCCGCCGGAGAGCTCCGTGGGCCGGTGGCTGAGCCGTCCGGCGAGGCCGACCATCTCGATGACCTGCTCCAGCCACCGCTTGTCGGGCTTGCGGCCCGCGATGTCCATGGGGAGCGTGATGTTCTCCAGCGCGGTCAGCGTCGGCAGCAGGTTGAACGCCTGGAAGATGAAGCCGATCTTGTCGCGGCGGAGCTTGGTGAGCTGCTTGTCCTTGAGCGTGGACAGCTCGGTCTCGCCGAGGCGGACCGACCCCGAGCTGAAGCTGTCCAGGCCCGCGACGCAGTGCATCAGCGTCGACTTGCCGGAGCCGGAGGGACCCATGATCGCGGTGAACTCGCCCTGCCCGAAGTCGACGGAGACGTGGTCCAGGGCGACCACCTGGGTCTCACCCTGTCCGTACACCTTGGACAGGTCCGTGGCGCGGGCGGCCACGGCGGTGGCGCGGGTGGCGGAGGGGGTGGTGGTCACGGGACGGTGCTCCTGTCGGGACGACGAGTGGGGACGTACTCCATCGTCGCGGCCGATCGGCGTCCTGGAGTCAGCCGCTGTTCCGGTTCCCGGGGCCCTCTCCAGTCGGACCCGGGGGCGCCGTGTCATACCTGGGGATGAGGGACGCCCCTGAGATCCGGGACCCGGGGCGGGAACGGGCGGGAGGCTAAATTCCGTCATTCCGCGCAGAGGCCCATGAGAGCGGCCGGAGCCGTGGAAAGGCCTCCGGCAAGTACCAATGGGCCTTACCCGCGGCTGATGCCCCCTCAGACGTCAATAAAATAAGACAACATCGGGTCATCCCTCCGCTGTTCGGGGGACGCCTCCCGATAGGGTCGAATCCTTGATGTGGGGCCCACGGCCTGCCCGGATGGTGGAATGCAGACACGGCGAGCTTAAACCTCGCTGCCCCTCGGGGGCGTGCCGGTTCGAGTCCGGCTCCGGGCACCTCCGCCATCCCGCGACGGCGGGGCGCCCGGCGGGTGCGCGGCACGCGCGTGACGCGACGTGAACTGCCCCGCGTGTTCAGGACATGCGCACCGTGTTGAAGCGGGCGGCGATGTGCAGGTCCGTCTCGATCGCCGCCGCTGTCGCGCGCAGGGCGGGCAGCAGGGCGTCGCGGGTCCGGGAGAGCGGGGCGGTGCCCGCGTGCTGCGCGACGTTCACCGCGGCGACCACCCGCCCGGCCGCGTCCCTGACCGGCACGGCCACCGAGCGCAGCCCGTCCTCCAGCTCCTGGTCGACGGTGGCGTGGCCCTCGGCGGCGGCCCGGTCGAGGACGCGGGCCAGCTCCCCGGGGTCCGTCACGGTGCGCGGGGTCAGGGCGCGGGGCGGCGCGGACTTCAGCAGGCGCTCGCGCTCCTCCTCGGGGAGCCCGGCGAGCAGCACCCTGCCCATGGCGGTGGCGTACGCGGGAAAGCGGGTGCCGACCGTGATGTGGACGCTCATGACGCGCACGGTGGCCGCCCGCGCGACGTAACGGATGTCCGTGCCGTCCAGGACCGTCGCCGACGCCGACTGGCGCACCCGGTCGGCGAGGTCGCGCAGGTGCGGCTCGGCCAGCTCGGCGAAGGCGAGCCCGGACAGGGCGGCGTGGCCGAGCTCCAGGACGCGGGGGAGCGGGCGGAACAGGCGGCCGTCGTGGGCCGCGTACCCCGCGAGCTCCAGTGTGCGCAGGCAGCGCCGGGCGGTGGCCCTGGGCAGGCCGGTGGCATCGGCGAGCGCGGTGAGCGGCAGCCCCGCGCCGCGGGCCCCGCCGAGGGCGCGCAGCACGGCGAGACCGCGGGCCAGGGACTGGAGGAATCCGGGGCCCAGCTCCTCCTTGGCGGCTGCGGGGTCGGCTGCGGGATCTGCGGGGCCGGTGGCGGTGGGGCCGGTGGCTTTCCGGGTGGACGCCCGGCCGCCGTCGGCC
>NZ_JAFEXF010000253.1 GCF_016905445.1 Streptomyces sp. G44 | reverse complement strand
CGGCCTCGGGCCCACGTCGACACCGCCCCGCGTAGGATCGGCGGCCGCGTCAGTTGTGTATAAGAGCCAGCGCCGGTGGCCAGCGGCGCCCGCCGCCCGCCCCCCGGGGCCGCCAGCCGCAGGCGCAGCAGCCGCAGGCGCCCCAGGGCGGGCGCGGTGCCGGTGCGCAGCAGCCTCCGGTTCCCCAGCAGCGTACGAACGCCATGAACCCGCCGGCCGACGCCGGTGACCAGGGGCGCAAGCCTCAGCTGCCACCCCGCGGAGGACCGCGCGCCGAGCTGCCCGGGGGCAACCCGCAGCCGCGCGTGCCCAGCTGGAGCGACGAGAACGCGCAGCCGCAGGTCTCGCGGGAGCCCTTCGACACCCCGCGCGGTCACGAGGAGCACCAGTCCACCGGCCAGTTCGCGCAGCCCGCCGCGGCGCCCGACGACCGGCAGGGCCCCGGCTCCACCGCGGAGTTCCCCCGCCCGGACTTCGACGCGCCGGCGCCCGGCGCCCCGGCCCCGCAGGACCAGGGCACGGGCCAGTTCGTCCGCTCGGACGTCTTCGGCGGCCAGGGCGACCCGCAGCAGAACCGCCAGCAGGCCGGGCCGGGCCGGCAGCAGCACCAGCCGGGTCAGCCGGGTCAGCAGCAGGACCAGGCGGGCGCTTTCGCGCAGCAGGGCGGCCGGGAACTGCCCGACCGCTCCGTGCCGCGTCCGCCGGCCCCGCGCCGCGGCCTGGGCGGCGCCCAGCAGGGCGTCCCCCAGCAGCAGCCGCAGCAGCCGCAGGCCACGGGACAGCACCCGCAGGTCACGGGAGAGCACGCGCTGCCCGCGGCGGCGCAGCCCGAGGACCTGCTGCCCGCCGCCGGTCCCGGTGACGGGCGTACGCCGCTGTACGACACGCTGGAGACCAACTGGTTCCAGCAGCAGCAGCACCAGCGGGCGCAGGCCGAGCAGCAGCACCGTCAGCAGGAGCAGCAGCAGGCGCCCCAGGGTCCCGACCAGCAGCGTCCGCTGCCGTCGCGGCCCCAGCGCCAGGGCGCGCCCGCTCCGGCCGACGGGAACGGCACCGCGAACGGAAACGCCGGGACAGGCGCCCCCGCCACCTGGCGTTCCTCGCCCAACGACGAGCTGGGCCGCCAGGCCGAGCGCGTCCGCCAGCCCACCGCGGGCGGCATCACCACATCCGGACTGCCGCGTCGCGTCCCGAGGGCCAACCTGGTCGCGGGCACGGCGCAGCAGCAGCAGGACAGCAGCACAGGTCCGCAGGTCTCGCGTGCGCCAGATGACGTCCGCGGCCGGCTGACGAATCTCCGTCGGGGCATTCAGCAGGGTCGCCAGGCCGGTACCGGCCAGACCGGCAGTTTCCCTCGCCCCACTCACCAGCAGGAGCGTTAGTTGAGTCCGATGAGCCAGGCGGCACAGAATCTGAACTGGTTGATCACCAACTTCGTGGACAACACCCCAGGGGTGTCCCACACGGTCGTGGTCTCCGCCGACGGCCTCCTTCTGGCCATGTCCGAGGGCTTTCCCCGCGACCGGGCCGACCAGCTCGCCGCGGTGGCCTCCGGGCTCACCTCCCTCACGGCCGGGGCCTCCCGGATCTTCGAGGGCGGCACCGTCACGCAGACCGTGGTGGAGATGGAGCGGGGGTTCCTCTTCATCATGTCGGTCTCCGACGGTTCGTCCCTGGCCGTGCTGGCGCACCCCGAGTGCGACATCGGCCTCGTCGGGTACGAGATGGCGCTGCTCGTGGACCGGGCGGGCGCCGTGCTCACCCCGGACCTCCGCGCCGAGTTGCAGGGCAGCCTGCTCCACTAGCCCGAAGCCGGCTCCGCACGCCTTCGCCCCTTCGGCCGCCCCACCGACCGAACGTACTGACCAACCGTCCGGCCGCCACACTGCCCCCACCGGCTCTGTCAGACGGCACACGCAGATGACCTGCTGTCCCGCCCGGAGGACCCATGACCCCGCCCACCGCCTCTCACAACCCGTACGGCGATCCCTCGTACGGAATGGAGGGCGACCAGCCGCTGGTACGTCCGTATGCGATGACCGGCGGCCGGACCCGGCCCCGCTATCAGCTCGCGATAGAGGCGCTGGTGAGCACGTCGGCCGATCCGTCCCAGTTGATGGGGCTGCTCCCCGAGCACCAGCGGATCTGCCACCTGTGCCGTGAGGTCAAGTCGGTGGCCGAGGTCTCGGCCCTTTTGTCGATGCCACTCGGTGTGGCCCGGATCCTGGTGGCGGACCTGGCCGAGGCCGGGCTCGTCGCCATCCACCAGCCCGGCGGCGACGAGTCCGCCGGCGGCCAGCCTGACGTGACACTGCTCGAAAGGGTGCTCAGTGGACTTCGCAAGCTCTAACGGCTCGGGCGGCTCAGACTCCGGCTCAGGCCGTTCCACCACCTCCGCCAAGATCGTGGTGGCGGGCGGCTTCGGCGTGGGCAAGACCACGTTCGTCGGGGCGGTCTCCGAGATCAACCCGCTGCGCACCGAGGCCGTCATGACGTCCGCGTCCGCGGGCATCGACGACCTCACCCACACCGGGGACAAGACCACCACGACGGTGGCCATGGACTTCGGCCGCATCACCCTGGACCAGGACCTGATCCTGTACCTCTTCGGTACGCCCGGTCAGGACCGCTTCTGGTTCATGTGGGACGACCTCGTCCGCGGCGCCATCGGCGCGGTCGTCCTGGTCGACACGAGGCGGCTCGCCGACTGCTTCCCCGCCGTCGACTACTTCGAGAACAGCGGACTGCCCTTCGTCATCGCCCTCAACGGCTTCGACGGCCACCAGCCGTACACGCCCGACGAGGTCCGCGAGGCCCTCCAGATCGGCCCGGGTACACCGATCATCACCACCGACGCACGGCACCGTGCAGACGCAAAGAGTGGCCTGATCACCCTGGTCGAACACGCACTTATGGCACGACTCAAGTAGGCAGGTGTATACGGCAGTTGTCGTAGGCCACACGGAGCGGCCTGTGTCTTTTGACACGGCCGCCCTCCGTGTTCATAACGTTTCGACAGAGAATTGCCCGGGGACCGCCACGCGTCGCGGTCGCCTGGTGCCGCTGTGCGCACAAGAGCCCCGCCTTTTGGCGGGGCTCGCTCTTTTTGACCGATTTATCTGAGGCTTACACCACTCGGAACTCCCCCTTCCCACTGTTTGGAAGAGCAGTACCTGACGTGCTGGAATGCGCTGAACTGCCCAGTAGCACGGGCCTTGGAGACGACAGCGGCACGAGAGTGAGTGCCGCCGCCGAGAGGTTGTTGGTCGAGTGAGGCGAAGCAAGACGAGCCCCGCGGCACCCCCCACCGGGGGCGCGCGGGGCAACTTCACCCCGCCGCCGCGCACAGCGGCGTCCCCCGTAGACGTGAGCGCCGCCCCCGGCAACGAACCCCCGGCCCCCTCCGGCGGACGACTGTCCCCCCGCAACTGGCGCGTACCGACCAGGCTGAACGCGATCCTGCTCATACCCGTGCTCGTCGGTCTCGTCATGGGCGGCTTCCAGGTGAAGGGCTCCATCGACACCTGGAGCGAGGCCCAGGACGCCGAGAAGACGGCCCGCCTGGTGCGGGCCTCCCTCGACTACGGCAACCGCCTCATCGAAGAGCGCGACGTCTCCGCCGCCCCGCTGCTGAACGGCAAGCGCAACGACCCGGCCGTCCGCAAGGCGCGCAAGGCCACCGACAAGGCGGCCGCCGTCTTCAAGGACGCCACGGAGGGCATGCCGGACAAGGAAGGCCTCAACCGTCGTCTCGACGCCTTCCACAAGGTGGAGCCGAAGCTGGCCGCGCTGCGTCAGGCCGCGTACACCACCAAGCTCAGCGGCGCGAAGACCGAAGAGGGCTACGTCGCCATCCAGCACCCCCTGATGGAGTTCGCCAACGAACTCGGTCTGGGCACCGGCAACATCACGAGCTACGGCCGCACCGTCTACGCGATCTCGCTCTCCAAGGCCGCGCTCTCGCTCCAGCGGTCCCTCGGCACGCACCTGCTGGTCAAGCCGGGCCCCGGCACCGGCTCGCTGACGCTCCAGCGCACCTCGCTCTCCTCGTACGCCTACCTGGAGCGCATCGCCATCGAGGAGTACACCGGCGGTGGCACCCCCCAGGACGTCGCCAAGCTGGAGCAGGCGAAGAAGGACCTGAAGGCCGCCGCGGAGAAGCGGGCCAAGCCGGCGCCGAGCCAGGAGCAGATGGTCGCGGCGCTCGCCACCATGGAGAGCACGCAGCCGAGCGCGCGCGTCGCGCTGGCCGCCAAGGGCATCACGCCCGAGGCCTGGTGGGCCACCACCAGCGCCAAGTTCGACGCCTACCGCACCATCGAGTCGGACCTCGCGGACAAGGCCGTGGACGAGGCGTCCGACATCGCCGCCACCGCGCAGCGCAACGCCTACATCACCGGCGCCATCGTCGTGCTCGCCCTGCTCGCCGCGTTCATCCTGGCCGGGATGATGGCCCGCCAGATGTCCACCGCGATGCGCCGGCTGCGCACCGCCGCCTTCGGCATCGCCGAGCAGCGCCTGCCGATGCTGGTCGACCAGCTCTCGCGCACCGACCCGGGCCGCGTCGACACCCGCGTGCAGCCCATCCCGATCACGTCCACGGACGAGATCGGCGAGGTGGCCCGCGCCTTCGACCAGGTGCACCGCGAGGCCGTGCGGCTCGCCGCCGAGCAGGCGCTGCTCCGCGGCAACATCAACGCGATCTTCACCAACCTCTCGCGCCGCAACCAGTCGCTGATCGAGGGCCAGCTGACCCTCATCACCGACCTGGAGAACAACGAGGCCGACCCGGACCAGCTGGAGAACCTCTTCCGCCTGGACCACCTGGCGACCCGTATGCGCCGCAACGGCGAGAACCTCCTCGTCCTCTCCGGCGAGGAGCCGGGCCGCCGCTGGGACCAGCCGGTCCCGCTGGTCGACGTCCTGCGCGCCGCCTCCTCCGAGGTGGAGCAGTACGAGCGCATCGAGCTGTCGGGCGTCCCGGAGGCCGAGATCCACGGCCTGGCCGTGACCGACCTCGTGCACCTGCTCGCCGAGCTCCTGGAGAACGCCACCACGTTCTCCTCCCCGCAGACCAAGGTCCGTGTCACCGCGACCCGGCTGCCCGACGGCCGCGTCATGGTCGAGATCCACGACAAGGGCATCGGCCTCACCGCCGAGGACTTCGCGGACATCAACCACAAGCTGGCCAACCCGCCGACCGTGGACGCCGCGATCTCGCAGCGCATGGGCCTGTTCGTGGTCGGCCGGCTGGCCGACCGGCACGGCATCCGCGTCCAGCTGCGCCCCTCGGGTGAGCAGGCCGGCACGACCTCGCTGGTCATGCTGCCGGACGGCATCACGCACGGTGGCGGTGGCGAACAGCACGCGCAGGACCCCGAGTTCACCGTCTCCTCGATCATCCCGGAGCAGCAGGTCCGGGAGGCCGAGCCGCTGCGCACGGCCGCGGAGCTGGGCTTCGACGACAGCCGCTACCACGGCGACGGCTCCGACGGGCAGCCCGCGCTGGACCCCGTGGGCCGCTCGCTGATGCGCGAGGAGCGCCGGGCCGCCCTGGAGGCGCAGGCCCAGCAGCCGGGCGGCAACCGCCCGCTCTTCCGCGACGAGGTCGAACCGCAGCAGCCCCAGCAGCAGCCGCAGCAGGGCGCCTACGAGCAGCAGCAGGCGCCGGCGTACGACGAGCAGCAGCAGACCTCGTACGACCAGGGCGGGCACGCGTACGGCAACGAGCAGTACGCGGGCGAGCAGTACGCCGGTGAGCAGTACGCCGCCGATCCGTACGCCACCGGGCAGTACCCCGAAGCGCAGTACGCCGAGGGCGGTTACGGCACCGAGCAGCAGCAGGCGCCCGCGTACGACGGGCAGTACTACCCCGACGCGGCCGCCGCGGACGCGGCCCAGGGTGGCTACCAGGACCCCCAGATCTCCTATCCGGAGCGGTCCCGTCAGGACGACTGGCCCAGCGGTGACGGCTACCAGGCCGAGTACGGGCAGGAAGCGGAATCCGCTCAGGCGGCCCCCGCTGCCGACTCCGAGAGCGTAGGCTTCGACCGGCCGGGACCGGCTCCGGCCGTCGTCCACGAGATGACCGACGCGGGTCTCCCCCGCCGGGGCTCCTCGTCCCCGAACGGGAACGGCGGCGCTCCCGCCCTGGGTGGGAGCCAGGCCGGTCAGGGCGGTCAGGACGGTCAGGGCGAGAGCCAGGGCGGTCAGGACGGATCCGACTGGCGGTCGTCCAACGACGAGCGCTGGCAGCGGGCCGAGCGCCTCAAGGAGCCCAAGGCGGGCGGGGTCACCCCGTCCGGGCTCCCGCGACGGGTGCCCAAGGCCAACCTGGTCGAGGGCACCGCGGAACAGACCCCACAGGGCGGCCCCCAGGTCTCCCGCGACCCCGAGGACGTGCGGGGCAGGCTGAGCAACCTGCGCCGGGGCGTCCAGCGGGGACGCAACTCAGGCAGTGACACGAATGGCCAGGGCTTCAGCCCTGATAGCACCTACAACCAGGAGCGTTAGTGTGAGCCCGATGAGCCAGGCGGCGCAGAACCTGAACTGGTTGATCACCAACTTCGTGGACAACACCCCAGGGGTGTCCCACACGGTGGTGGTCTCCGCCGACGGACTCCTTCTGGCGATGTCCGAAGGCTTCCCCCGCGACCGGGCCGACCAGCTCGCGGCCGTCGCCTCGGGTCTGACCTCCCTCACGGCCGGGGCCTCCCGGATCTTCGAGGGCGGTTCCGTGACCCAGACCGTTGTGGAGATGGAGCGAGGATTTCTCTTCATCATGTCCATTTCCGACGGTTCCTCGCTCGCCGTTCTCGCCCACCCGGATGCGGACATCGGCCTCGTCGGGTACGAAATGGCACTTCTTGTTGATCGTGCGGGCACCGTCCTCACGCCGGACCTGCGCGCGGAGCTCCAGGGGAGCCTTCTCAACTAACAGACAGACGGTGCGATTTCGCGTCCCGTGCCCGTAAGGTTTCGGGACGCGGCTCCACAGTGATGGTGCCCGGCACAGTTGGAGGAGGAAGCAACGTGGCAACACACCCAGACGGTTCGTCATCGGCGAACTGGTCCCCCGGCCATGGCCAGGGTGGTCAGCACGACGGCGGCCCGAACCGGTACAACTTCCCCTCCGCGCCGAGCCACCGCCGCCAGCAGCCGTACGCGCAGCCCCAGCAGCCGGGTCCGCGTCCGTACGACCAGGACACACCGGGGCACGCGCCCCGCGTCCAGCCCGTGCAGCCCCAGCGGCGCGCCCCCGCACCGGCGCCCGCCGGGTCGGTGCACAACCCGCTGGTGCGGCCGTACGCCATGACGGGCGGCCGTACCAGGCCGCGCTACCAGCTCGCCATCGAGGCGCTGGTGCACACCACCGCACAACCGCACCAGTTGCAGGGCCAGTTGCCCGAGCATCAGCGGATCTGCAATCTGTGCCGCGAGATCAAGTCAGTCGCTGAGATCTCGGCACTGCTCTCCATTCCCCTCGGCGTCGCCCGAATCCTCGTAGCCGACCTGGCGGAGGCCGGACTTGTCGCCATCCACCAGCCCGGCGGCGACGAGTCCGCCGGCGGTCAGCCAGACGTGACACTGCTCGAAAGGGTGCTCAGTGGACTTCGCAAGCTCTAGCGGCGGAGCAACAGCCCGCTCCACCACCAGCGCGAAAATCGTGGTGGCGGGCGGCTTCGGCGTGGGCAAGACCACGTTCGTCGGGGCGGTCTCTGAGATCAACCCGCTGCGCACCGAGGCCGTCATGACGTCCGCGTCCGCGGGCATCGACGACCTCACCCACACCGGGGACAAGACCACCACGACGGTGGCCATGGACTTCGGCCGCATCACCCTGGACCAGGACCTGATCCTGTACCTCTTCGGTACGCCCGGTCAGGACCGCTTCTGGTTCATGTGGGACGACCTCGTCCGCGGCGCCATCGGCGCGGTCGTCCTGGTCGACACGAGGCGGCTCGCCGACTGCTTCCCCGCCGTCGACTACTTCGAGAACAGCGGACTGCCCTTCGTCATCGCCCTCAACGGCTTCGACGGCCACCAGCCGTACACGCCCGACGAGGTCCGCGAGGCCCTCCAGATCGGCCCGGACACGCCGATCATCACGACGGACGCGCGGCACCGCGCGGACGCGAAGAGCGCGCTGATCACGCTGGTCGAGCACGCGCTGATGGCGCGGCTCCGCTAGCGGTTCCGCTTTCCCCGCCGGTACGCGGACGCGCCCCTTCGGGGGCATGTGCGTAAGGCCCCGCTCTCCGGATGGAGTGCGGGGCCTCGTGGTGCCGGGGTGTCAGTCCTGCCAGCTGTGCGGGGCTCGGAAGCCCGGGGTGCGTTCCAGGCGGCGCCAGCCGGCCTTGTCGCGGCCGCGGTGGGACGGGGCGGCGGTGGGCCGGGCGGCGGCGCGGGCCAGCAGGATGGCGGTGATGGCCGCGACTTCCTCGGGCTCGGCGTGGCCCTTCTCGACCCGGATGTCGGGGGGTGTCATGTGCAGCGTTCTCCTTGTGGGCTACTGCGGGGGGTTGCCGTGCTTGCGCGAAGGCAGGTCGGCGTGCTTGTTGGCGAGCATCGCGAGGGACTTGATGAGCACCTCGCGGGTCTCGGCGGGGTCGATGACGTCGTCCACCAGGCCGCGTTCGGCGGCGTAGTAGGGGTGCATCAGCTCGGCCTTGTACTCCTTGACCATGCGGGCGCGCATGGCTTCGGGGTCGTCGGCGGCGGCGATCTGGCG
>NZ_JAFEXF010000252.1 GCF_016905445.1 Streptomyces sp. G44 | reverse complement strand
CCGGGGGGGGGCGGCCGGGCCCCCCGCCGGTGCCGCCCGGGCCCCCCCCCCCCGCGGGCCCCCCCCCCCCCCCCCCCCCACCACCCCCACCCCCCCCGCCCGCCGCGGCGGTACGCCCCGAAAAACCCCCGGGGCCCCCCCCCCCCCCGCGGGGCGCCCCCCCGGGTTTCCCCGCCCCGCCTCTCCCTGCCCACAGCCCCAAGGGCTGGTCCCACCCGTTCCGCCGTGCGAGCGCCTGCCCACAACCGGGTCCCACCTGGCCTCCCCCCCCCACCTGCCCCTCCCCCCACCACCACGCCCCCACCAGCAATGCGTCAGAGGTCTTGACCAATGCGGGTGAAATCACGCTCAATTCGTTATTTCCGCAGGCCACATGGGGTTCACCTGCCGTTGACTCGCCCAGACCGGCGCTGGTAGACACACACATCAACCAGCTGACGTCCCTTGATCAACCAGCGTGCAACCAGCCATCCCTGTGCGAGCGATGACGCGAGGTCACCGACCCATGGACACACAAGATCAGCACGGCAGACCAGCAGCAACGACCACAGCACCGCCCGCCGCCCGGCTCCGCCGGAGCCGACGCCGCCCGGGGCCGCTCCTCGCCGCCGGCGCCGCCGCCCTCGCCCTGACGGCCGGTCTCGCCACGCCCCTCAACCCCGCCCCGCACCAGGCCGAGGCCCAGGCAGCCGAGGCCAAGGACGACGGAGGCAAGAAGGTCCTCACCGTCGCGGTGGCGCAGAGCGTCGACTCGCTCAGCCCCTTCCTCGCCCAGCGGCTGCTCAGCACCAGCCTGCACCGCCTCACGTACGAGTACCTGACGAACTACGACGCGAAGAACAACCGTGCGATCCCCGGCTTCGCCACCGACTGGAAGCCGTCCGCCGACAAGCTGACCTGGACGTACACGATCCGGGAGAACTCCAAGTGGTCGGACGGGAAGCCCGCCACCGCCGAGGACGCGGCGTGGACGTTCAACAAGGTGATGTCCAAGGAGGGCACCGCCACCGCGAACTCCAACTTCGTCACCAACTTCAGGAAGGTGACCGCGCCGAGCCCCACCAAGCTGGTCATCGAGCTGAAGAAGCCGCAGGCCACGATGGCCGCGCTCGACGTGCCGATCGTCCCCAAGCACGTCTGGGAGAAGGTCGACGACATCTCGAAGTTCAACAACGACAAGGACTTCCCGGTCGTCGGCAACGGCCCGTTCATCCTGACGGACTACAAGGTCGACCAGTACGTGCGGTTCAAGGCCAACAAGGGCTTCTGGCGCGGCGCGCCCAAGTTCGACGAGCTGGTCTTCCGGACGTACAAGGACCAGGACGCGGCGGTCTCCGCCCTCCGAAAGGGCGAGGTGTCCTTCGTCGCCGGGCAGCCGGCGCTCACCCCGGCGCAGGCGAACTCGCTCAAGGGCGCGGAGAACGTCAAGGTCAACGAGGGGCCGGGCCGCCGCTTCTTCGCCATCGCCACCAACCCGGGCGCGCGGACGAAGGGCGGCGAGAAGTTCGGTGACGGCCATCCGGCCCTGCTGGACAAGCGGGTCCGCCAGGCGCTGTTCCTCTCCGTCGACCGCGAGGCGATCGTCGACAAGGTGTTCCAGGGCAACGCCGTCGAGGGCGCGGGCTACATCCCGCCGCGCTTCTCCGACTACGCCTGGAAGCCCTCCGCCGGCCAGGAGGTGACGTACGACCCGAAGAAGGCGGCCCGGCTCCTCGACGAGGCGGGCTACGAGAAGAACGGTGACGGCAAGCGCGTCGGCAAGGACGGCAAGCCGCTCGACCTGCGCATTCTCTGCCATGCCACCGACCCGAACGACAAGGCGGTCGGCAAGTACCTGAAGGAGTGGTGGGGGGATCTCGGGATCGGGCTGAAGGTCGAGTGCCTCGACGACGTCTCCGTGCCCTGGTACGCGGGTGAATACGATCTCGCGTTCGACGGCTGGTCCGTCAACCCCGACCCGGACTTCGTGCTCGGCATCCACACCTGCGCCGCGCTGCCGGTGAAGGCCAAGGAGAGCGCCGCCACCGACAACTTCATCTGCGACAAGAAGTACGACGAGCTCTACGCCAAGCAGCTCGCCGAGTATGACCCCGCCAAACGGGCCGAGATCGTCAGGCAGATGCAGTCGTGGCTGTACGACTCGGGATACATGAACGTCCTCGCGTACCCGAACGCCGTCGAGGCGTACCGCACCGACCAGATCAAGTCCATCACCACCATGCCGACGGCCGCCGGGAACATCTACGGTCAGGACGGATATTGGAGCTGGTGGTCGGCCGTTCCCGCGGATGGGAAGAGTTCTTCCGAGGAGGGCGGCTCCACCGGTGTCATCATCGGTATCGCCGCTGCCGCGGTGGTGCTCGTGGGCGGCGGAGTCCTGTTCGCCCTGCGCCGCCGTTCGACCGCAGAGGACCGCGAGTAACGCATGACCGCTGACAGCAACCCCGCTCTGCTCGACACCGAGGGCCCGCCGGGCTCCGGGGCCGACGGCGATCCGGCGAAGGCCGGGCCGGCGTCGGCCCGCGGGCCACGGGCCCGCGACACCCGCGCCTATCTCCTCTATGTGGCGGGCAAGCTCGGCGGTGCGATCGTGTCGCTGTTCGCCGTGCTCGTCACCAGCTTCTTCCTCTTCCGGCTCATCCCCGGCGACCCCGTCAAGCAGATGACGGGCGGTCAGCGCGTCTCGGCCGAGCAGCTCGCGGCGATGCGCGAGGAGTTCGGTCTCGACAAGCCCGTGATGGCCCAGTTCTGGGACTACACCGGCAAGGTGCTGAGCGGCGACTTCGGCACGTCGTACCAGTTCCACGCCCCGGTGATGGAGAAGATCACGGAGGCGCTGCCCGCGACGCTGCTCCTCACCGGAACGGCGTACGTCCTCTACACGGTGATCGGCATCTGGCTGGGCACGCGCACGGCGTGGCGCAACGGCGGGCTGGGCGACCGCCTCAACACCGGGTTCGCGCTCACCCTGTACTCCGTGCCGTCGTTCTGGCTCGGGCTGCTGCTGATCATCACCTTCTCGGTGGGGATCGGGCCGATTCCCGGGATGTTCCCCACGGGCGGCCTGGAGTCGGGCGGTGAGACAGGGTTCGCGTACGTCCTCGATGTCGCGCACCACATGGTGCTTCCCGTGCTCACGCTGGTCGCCGTCGGGTACGCGCAGACACTGCTCGTCATGCGGTCCTCGCTCCTCGACGAGATGGGCGGCGACTACCTGACGACGGCGCGGGCCAAGGGGCTCCGCGACGATCTCGTACGCCGTCGGCACGCCGTGCCGAACGCGATGCTGCCGACCGTCACCCTGATGTTCGTCAATCTCGGCACGGTGGTGGCGGGCGCGATCCTCGTCGAGACCGTCTTCTCCTGGCCGGGGCTCGGCGGGCTCTTCTACCAGGCGCTGAGCGTGCCGGACCTGCCGCTGGTGCAGGGGCTGTTCTTCGTCTTCTCCGTCGCGGTGATCCTGATGAACACGCTGGCCGACGTGATCTATCCGCTGCTCGATCCCCGGGTGGGCCGATGACGACCGATTCCGCACCGCCTCCCCCGTCCACGCCGACTCCCCCGTCCACACCGACTCCCGACCCCGCATCGGCCGCGCCCGCCGCACCCGCCGCGCCGGGCGGCAGCGCGCGCTCACTCGCGTGGGCGCGCAGGCGGCACTCCATGGCCCGGTTCTGGCGGGAGTACCGCACGCACCGGGCCGGGCTCTTCGGCCTCGCCGTGCTCGTCCTGATCGCGCTCGCCGCCGTCTTCGCCCCGCTGCTCGCCGGGGCGGACGCGCAGAGCGTGACCGAGGCGCCGGGCAAGCCGATGGAGTCACCGAGCGCCGCGTACCCGCTCGGCACCGATCAGTTCGGGCGGGATCTGCTGGGCCTGCTGGTGTGGGGCGCGCGCATCTCGCTCTCCGTGGGGCTGCTCGCCGCCGTCCTGTCCGTCGCCATCGGCACCCTGGTGGGCATCACGGCCGGGCACTTCAAGGGCTGGTACGCCACCGTCATCATGCGGATCACCGACTGGTTCCTGGTGATGCCGACGCTGGTGCTGGCCATCGCGCTGGCCGCGGTGATGTCCGGCACGATCTGGACGATCATCCTGGCGATCGGCGTCACGACCTGGCCGACCACGGCGCGGCTGGTCCGGGCGCAGACCCTCGCCGTCGAGTCGCGGCCGTACATCGAACGGGCGCGGGCGCTCGGCGGCGGCCACGGTCACGTCATGGCCCGGCACGTCCTGCCGAACGTCATGCCGCTGGTCCTCGCGCAGACCACCCTCGTCATCTCCAACGCGATCCTCACCGAGGCCACGCTCGCCTTCCTGGGCCTCGGCGACCCGACGAGCGTGTCGTGGGGCGGCCTGCTCCAGGACGCGCGCGAGGCGGGCGCGGTCAGCGCGGGCCACTGGTGGTACCTCGCCCCGCCCGGCCTCGCCATCGCGGTCGTCGCGCTCGCGTTCACGCTGTGCGGGCGTGCCGTGGAATCCGTGCTCAACCCCAGGCTGGGGGCCACCCGTTGAACGACGTAGTGACAACCGAAGGGCACCGGTCCGAGGGGCACCGGGGCGAGGCGCACCGGCTCCTCGACGTGCGCGACCTCGAAGTGACGTACGCCAACGGCGCCGCCGCCGTCCGGGGCGTGCACCTCGCCGTCGACGCGGGCCAGAAGCTGGGCGTCGCGGGCGAGTCCGGCTGCGGCAAGTCCACGCTGGCGCTGGCCCTGCTGCGGCTGCTGCCCGCGGGCACGAAGGTGTCCGGCGAGATCGTGCTCGACGGCGAGGACGTGCTGGCCATGAAGTGGGGCCGGGTGCGCGCGGTGCGCTGGGCGGGCGCCTCGATCGTCTTCCAGGGCGCGATGCACTCGCTGAACGCCGTGCACCGCATCGGCGACCAGATCGCGGAGCCGATCCTGCTGCACAAGAAGGCGACGCAGGCGGGTGCCAGGAAGAAGGTCGGCGAGCTGCTCGAACATGTGGGTCTGCCCGCCGCCCGCGCGGACGCCTATCCGCACGAGCTGTCCGGCGGCCAGCGCCAGCGCGTCATGATCGCCATGGCGCTGGCCTGCGATCCCCGCCTGATCATCGCGGACGAGCCGACCACCGCGCTGGACGTGATGATCCAGGCCCAGATCCTGCGCCTCATCGAACAACTGGTCTCCGAGCAGGACCTCGGCCTGATGATGATCAGCCACGACCTGGCGGTGCTCTCCGACACCTGCGACCGGCTGGCGGTGATGTACGCGGGCCGCGTCGTCGAGGAGGGCCCGGCCACCCAGGTCTACGAGAACGCCCGGCACCCCTATGGCAAGGCCCTCTCCGCGGCCTTCCCGCGCATCGGCGACCCGGCGTCCCGGTTCGCGCCGCGCGGCCTGCCCGGCGACCCGCCCGACCCGTCGGCACTCCCCACGGGCTGCACGTTCCATCCGCGCTGCACGGTCGCGCTGGACTCCTGTACGACGGAGGACCAGGTCCTGCGGGAGGCGGGCCCGCACCACCGCGCGGCCTGCGTCCACGCGGGCGCGCCGCTCCCGGCGCAGCCCACGTCGGCGCCCGCGACCGCGGAGCGCACGCCGTGACCCGGAGCAGGTCCGACAAGGAGCCGCACATGACCACCCCCGAGCCGGGCGGCGGCCCGCTGCTGTCCGCCGCCGATCTGCACGTCGCCTTCCCCGGCCGCCGGGGCGCGCCCACCGCGCGGGCGGTGGACGGCGTCGACCTGGACATCAAGGGCGGAGAGATCGTCGCGCTGGTCGGCGAGTCGGGCTGCGGCAAGACGACCCTGGCCCGTTCGCTGCTCGGCCTGGTGGCGCCGACCTCCGGCACGGTGACGTTCGCCGGACGGCCGCTGGAGTACTCGGCGCGCTCCCTCAAGGCGTACCGCAAGCGCGTCCAGCTGGTCCTCCAGGACCCGAGCGGTTCGCTCAACCCCCGGCACACGGTGTACGAGGCCGTGGCCGAGGGGCTGCGCATCCACGGGTACGCGGGCGACGAGCGGGCCGCGGTCGCCGGGGCGCTGTCACGGGCCGGGCTGCGCCCTCCGGAACGCTTCTTCCTGCGCTACCCGCACGAGCTGTCGGGCGGCCAGCGCCAGCGGGTCGTCATCGCGGGCGCGCTGGTGCTTGAGCCCGAACTCATCGTCGCCGACGAGCCGGTGGCCTCCCTGGACGCGTCGGTACGCGGCGAGATCCTCGCGCTGCTGCTGCGCCTGCGTGACGAACTCGGGCTCTCCGCGCTGGTGGTGACGCACGATCTGGGTCTCGCGTGGAACATCGCGGACCGGGTGGCGGTGATGTATCTGGGCCGCGTCGTCGAGACGGGAACGGTGGAGGAAGTGCTGACGGCACCTCAGCACCCGTACACGCGGGCCCTCTTGTCGGTGCTGCCGGAGGCGTCCGGGGACCCGGTGGTCCTCACGGGCGAGCCGCCGGATCCGTCCCGCATCCCGGGCGGCTGCCGGTTCCATGCCCGGTGCCAGGTGCTGGCCTCGGGCGAGGCGGAGCGGGCGGGGGTGGCGGACCGGTGCCGCGGGGAGGATCTGGCGGTTCTCTCGGGCGGGGGCGAGACGCAGGTGGCTTGCCATTGGGCTCGGGAGCGGGTGGCGGAGGGGGCGCCTTAGGGGGTGCCGGGGCCGCTTCGTGGGCGGCTGCCGACCGGTGGGGGCGTGTCGCGCAGTTCCCCGCGCCCCTTCAGGGGCGTCCGGGCGAGCCCCGTAAGGGGCGCGGGGAACTGCGCGCGCGACCACGACGCACTCGCAGCCGCGCGAGCACCCGCACCACCTACGGCGACTAGGCGGCCTCGATCAGCGCCCGGCACCGCTTCACGTCATCCGCGATGGCGACCAGCAGCGCCTCGATGGAGTCGAACTTCGCCTGCCCCCGCACGAAGGCCAGGAAGTCCACCGCCACATGCAGTCCGTACAGATCCAGACCGACCCGGTCGATCGCGTACGCCTCGACGGTCCGCTCCGTGCCGTCGAACTGCGGGTTCGTGCCGACGGAGATCGCCGCCGGCATCGCCTCGCCCTCGACGTGCAGCCAGCCCGCGTAGACGCCGTCGGCGGGGATGGCGGTGTGCGGCAGCGTCTCCACGTTGGCGGTGGGGAAGCCCAGCTCGCGGCCGCGCTGGGCGCCGCGCACGACGACGCCCTCGACGCGGTGCGGGCGGCCGAGGATCTCCGCGGCGCCCGTCATGTCGCCCTCGGCCACCAGGCTCCGGGTCAGCGTCGAGGAGAAGGGCCGGCCGCCACCGGCCTCGCCGGTCACGTACAGGTCGACGACGTCGACCTCGTAGTCGTACGTACGACCGAGCTCGGCGAGGAGGTCGACGTTGCCCGCGGCCTTGTGGCCGAAGCGGAAGTTGGGGCCCTCGACGACCACGCGCGCGTGCAGCTTGTCCACGAGGACCTTCACGACGAAGTCGGCGGGCGACAGCTTCGAGAACTCGGTGGTGAAGGGCAGGATCAGCACCGCGTCCACACCGAGGTCGGCCATCAGCTCGGCGCGCCGGTGGTGCGGGGCGAGCAGCGGCGGGTGGCTGCCGGGGCGCACGACCTCGCTGGGGTGCGGGTCGAAGGTGACGACCACGGCGGGCACGCCGAGCTCCCGGGCGCGCTCCACCGCGCGGCCGATGATCAGCTGGTGACCGCGGTGCACGCCGTCGTAGGAACCGATGGTGACGACGCTGCGCCCCCAGTCCTGGGGGATGTCCTCCAAGCCACGCCAGCGCTGCACTTCTTTGCTCCTCGCCGAACCCGTGTACGTCCGTTACGTCTGTACGTTCCCATTGCCGATCGCGCAGGTCTAAGACTGCCATGCCGAGGGGCGCCGCCCCGCATCGGTGTCTCCCCGGGGAGGGTGGCGGGGGTCACTCCGGGCTAGGCGGGCACCGGCGCGCCGCCCGCGGCGAGGTCCGCCAGCGTCCGCGCGGCGCTCGGGCCGACCAGGGTGGCCCACTCCTGCGGGGCGTCGCGCAGCCAGCCGGTCAGGAGGGCGGCGAAGCCGGGGTCGGAGCGGGCCAGTTCGACCACGCACCGGTTGAAGCGGGAGGCGCCCTCCGGGGTGCGGCCGAGGAGCAGGGCGGTGCGGTGGACGCGTTCCCGGGTCGGGAGCTCGCCGGTGCCGGCGGCGCCGCGGGCCACGGACCGCAGGACGCTCTCCAGGACGGCGGGGTCGCGCTCCTGGCCGAGCAGTACGTCGAGCAGGTCGCTCCGCAGGGGCCGGGAGACGGCGGTGCCCGGGGCGGCGAGTACGGGCGCGAGGGCCGCTCTGACCTCCGGGGGGCGGCTGTGCAGCAGTCTGGTGACCAGGGGGAAGAGGACGGTGCGTGCCTGGGGTCCCTGTTCGAGCCGCCGGTCGATGTACGCGGCCGCGGGCCCGGCGGCCTCCGGGCGGGCCTCCAGGGCGTCGCGTACCAGGGTGGCGACGCGGTGCGCGAGGTCGGGCGTGGTCGCCTCGGCGAGGCAGCGCAGCACCTCACCGGCCGGGTCCGGCCGGTGCAGGCGGTCGGCGAAGGCGGCGAGCACCAGCTCGGGGTGGGTGCCCAGGGCCTCGGCCGGCGCGCTCGCGGGCAGCGCCGGGTCCCCGGCGGTGAAGCGCCGCAGAGCCCGGGGCAGGTAGCGGGAGCGGGTCCGCGGATCGCGGACGAGCAGCGCGAGCGCGGCGCCGTGCAGGGCGTCGTCGTCCGTGTGGACGAGCAGGGTGAGGGCGGCGTGCCGCAGGTGCGCGCGGTCGGCGTCGGCGGTGGTGTGCGGAGCGGCCCGCAGGCCGTGCCGGGCGG
>NZ_JAFEXF010000251.1 GCF_016905445.1 Streptomyces sp. G44 | reverse complement strand
GCGCCCCACCGACGGCGGACCGGGCGGTGCGCCCGGCGGTGCGCCCGGTGGCGGCTCGGCGGCGGGCAGCGGCGCGCCGGGTGGCGGCGTGCCGGGCGGATCGGCATCGAGTGCGTCGGCTTCGGGTGGCTCACCCGCGGACGGCGCACCCGCGTCCGGCACGTCCTCGGGCAGTGGGGCTGCGGGCAGTGCCTCCGCGGACAACGCGACCTCCGGCAGCCCGTCCTCCGGTGGGACACCTCCGCGCGGCTCGGCTTCCGGGTCCGGTATGTCCGACACCGCCATCCGCTCGCTGCTCGTCCCCGTGCCGGAGGCCTCCGAGCCGGGCACGCCCACGGAGACACCGGGCGGTGTGCTGCCCGGCAGGCCCGAGGCGGCACGTCCGCGCGTCCGGCAGCCCGCCGTGCCGGTCGAACCGGAGTCCGGCGCGCCGTGCCGCGCCTGCGGGACGCCCAACGCCGTCCGCCGCCACTTCTGCCGTAGCTGCACCACCCCCCTGAAGGACTCCGCCGCCCCGGCCGCCGAAGGCCCGTACGCCGGTCAGCGGCCCCGCCTGCGCCGGGACCGCACCCGGTGGATCGCCCGTGCCGTGGGCGCCGCGGTGGTCGTCGGCCTGGTGATGGGCGGCATCTTCGGCGGGCCCCCGGCCGCGCGCGCCGTGCAGGACCACTTCGCCAAGCGGGTGCCCGTGCACCCCACCGGTCACAGCGCCTCGCACGCCGCCCCCAAGCAGCCGGCGAAGCTCGCCTTCGACGGCTACTCCAACACCTGGTGGGGCACGGGGTACGCGGGCGACTCGGCGGGCCAGTGGATCCAGGCCGACTTCGGCCAGCCCACCGACCTGCTGAACCTGCTCATCACCCCCGGCACCTCCTCCCGCACCGCGCAGGCCGCCCAGCAGGCCAGGCCCATGGAGTTCGACCTGGTGGTCAGCGACTCCGCGGGCAAGGAGCACACGATGCACCGCCGGATCAACGACGGCGGCGTCCAGAGGATCGACGTGCGCGTACGGGACGCGGTCAACGCCCGGCTGATCCTGCGCTCCGCGTACGGCGCGGCCGACAACCGCCAGGTGGCCATCGCCGAACTGGAGTTCTTCGGCCGCTCGGCGAGGCAGTAGGGACCGCGACCGGCCGTGGGAGTGGCCGCCGGGCACCGGAGGGGGTGCGCCCGGCGGCCACGGCTGGAGGCCCATGCTGGGGCCACGGCCGGCGGCCGCCATGTGGTCTAGGACAGCTGCGACTGCACCTGCGAGGAGATCAGCTCCAGGTGGTCCAGGTCGGCGAGGTCCAGGCACTGGAGGTAGATCCGGCTCGCGCCGATCGCCTCGTACCGCCCGATCTTGTCGACGACCTCGGCCGGGGACCCCGCCAGGCCGTTGGCCTTGAGTTCGTCCACCTCGCGCCCGATGACCGCCGCACGCCGGGCGACCTCCGCGTCGTCCTTGCCGACGCAGGCCACCAGCGCGCTGGAGTACACCAGGTCGCCGCCCTTGCGCCCGGCCTCCTCGGCCGCCGCGCGGACCCGGCCGAACTGGCGCTCGCTGTCCTCGATCGAGGCGAAGGGGATGTTGAACTCGTCGGCGTACCGCGCGGCCAGGCGGGGGGTGCGCGACGCGCCGTGGCCGCCGATGAGCACGGGCACCTTGGCCTGCGTGGGCTTGGGCAGGGCCGGGGAGTCGGTGAGCCGGTAGTGCTTGCCGTCGAAGTCGAAGGTCTGGCCGGTCTCCGTGGCCCACAGGCCGGTGATGATCTCCAGCTGCTCCTCGAGGCGGGCGAACTTCTCCTTCGGGAAGGGGATGCCGTACGCCTTGTGCTCCTCCTCGAACCAGCCTGCCCCCAGGCCCAGTTCGACCCGGCCGCCGGACATCTGATCGACCTGTGCCACCTGGATCGCGAGGACGCCGGGCAGCCGGAAGGTGCCGGCCGTCATGAGCGTGCCCAGCCTGATCCGCCGGGTCTCCCGGGCGAGTCCGGCCAGGGTGATCCACGCGTCCGTGGGACCCGGCAGCCCGTCGACGGAACCCATGCGCAGGTAGTGGTCGGAGCGGAAGAAGGCGTCAAAGCCGAGATCCTCCGCGGCCTTGGCGACGGTGAGCAGGGTGTCGTAGGTCGCCCCTTGCTGGGGCTCGGTGAAGATTCGAAGATCCATGTCTCCATCCTGCACGGTCGAAAGCGTGTCGGCCCCGCCGGTTCCGCCGGTTCACGGCCGCCCCGGTCGGGTGAAAAACCGTCGGCACCGGGGCCGGTACGGGGGCCGCCCCGGTGAGCCGGCCCACTGGTGAGCACCGCCGTGGCGGAGCCGGGCCGCCCGGCACCCGCGCCGACGGTCGCCGCCGGGGTGCCTGTCGCGTCGGGTGCCCTCCGCCGCCGGTGGGGCGGGGGCCGAGGAGCCCACGGTGGCGTAGGAAGCCGTCCCCCAGCAGAGGGCTGCGCACGCTCGCTCCCTGCCCGCGCCGCCAGGTGTGCGGTTCCGGCACGGACGTCGTCGGCACCGAGAGGTGCGTCGGCCCCCGCCCCCCCGGCAGGTGCACCGCCCCGGCGGCTCATGAGGGACCGGCCGCCGAGTCGGGCTCCGGCAGGCCCCGCTCCCGCACCGCGAGCCTGCGCAGCATTTCGAGGACCCGGTCCCTCGACTCGTCGGCGGCGTCTATCGCCTCCATGCACTGCCAGTACACCCCCTCGTCGGCGGCGCCCATCGCGACGCCGACGAGCGCGATGCCGACCTCGCCCAGAAGCCGGTCGAGGGCGACCAGGACCGCGTGGGCGTCGCCGGTCTCGGTGAGCCGCGCGGCTCTGATGTCCTCCGTACCGAGGTGCGGGGCGTCGAGCAGGCCGCAGGCTCTGCCGCCCACTTCGCTCAGCCCCAGCGCCTCGCCCCGTAACTCGGGAGGGCCCGTGACCGCGAGGCGGCTGCCGATCGCCTGCGCCAGCGCCTGCGACTGCCACACCTCCACCACGATGCCGATCGGATCGTCGCTCCGCGCCAGCGCACGCCGGTTCGCCTCGATGAGCCGCATCGCTTCCATGCGCAGCCCCCCATCCATCCCGCGCGCCCACACCGCACGTCCGCCCGAACTCGCCTGTCCACTACCCAGAGTGATACTCATCCGGGCGAAAAGCCAGGGGAGGTCGGAATTCTGTGGACAAGCAATCGGAAACCGACAAGCCATCCACTCCGGAGAGTGACGAAAGTGTCGAACAGGGGGTGCTACGGGCCCTCAGGAGCCGGAAAACGCTCTTCGTTCCGCTCGATCTTCGCCGCGAGCGAGGCCAGCGCGTCGATGCCCAGGACCTCGCAGAACTGGAGGAGATACGCGAGGACATCGGCCACCTCGTCCGTCACCCGGTGCGCGGTGTCCGGATCCCGCATCACCTGTTGCGACTGCTCGGGCGTCAACCACTGGAAGATCTCGACGAGTTCGGACGCCTCCACGCTCAGTGCGGCGGCCAGGTTCTTCGGGGTGTGGTACTGCTCCCAGTCGCGGGCCGCCGCGAACCGGGCCAGCCTGCGTTGCAGTCCCGCCACATCAAGTCGTTCGGTCACGCCCCAGGTCTACCACCGAGGCGTCGGCGGCGTCGGCCGCCCCGGCGGCGTCGCGCACCGCCCCGACCAGGCGGATGTGGCCGCGGGCGCAGGTCCGCGCCGCCAGGTCGCCGAGGGCGCGCACCTGCCGTGCGTCCAGCCGGCGGTCGAGGTCGTCGGCGAGGACGGTGAGGGTCTGGTACACCTCCGGTACCTCCGCCACCGGGTCGACGGCGAGGACGCCGGGGCCGGTGAGCAGGACGAGGGCCAGCGCGAGGAACCGCAATTCGCCGTCCCCGAGCCGCGCGAGAGGCGTCCGCACGCCGTCCCCGCGGTCGATGAAGGCCTGCACCGATCCGTCCTCCGCCTCCTCGGCGACCACGTCGGCGGCCGGGCCCGCGCAGCCCTCGCGCACCGCCGAGACGAGCAGCGCGTGGCGGGTCGCGCACTCGGTGCGGGTGCGCCACAGCACCTCCGCGAGGTTGTCGCAGCCCCCCTGGAGGCGGCCCGCGCCGATCAGTCCCGCCGGGACCGGGGCGCGCATCCGGCTGGGCCGCGGGTCGCAGGCGAACGCCGAGCGGAGCGCGACCACGACCTGTTCGGCCGCCGCGAGCACCAGGCGCTGCCCGTCGGTCTTGCCCGCCACGCGCAGCGGCACGAGCGCCGTGCCGAGCCGGTCGTCCGGCATGGGGGCGCGGGTCACGGGCGCCGTGCCCGCGGTGTGCCAGGCGGCCTGGACCATGCGCCGCCCGGGGTCGCGCAGCGCCGTCTCCAGGAGGACGAGGCCGCCGCGGGACAACCGCTCGCCCACGACGCGCAGTTCCGGTTCGGCCTGGACGGCGAGGTCGAGCCGGACGGTCCCGGCGGGTCCCTCGACCGTGCAGCCGATGCGGAACCCGCGGCGCCGCTGGCCGTCGGCGCGGGCCCGTTCGGGGACGCACGCCACGGGGTCGTCGAAGACGTCGACGAGTTCGGCACCGGCGCCGAGCCGCGCGAGCGCCTCGTACGCGCGCAGTGCGCTCGTCTTGCCGCTGCCGCTGGGTCCCGCGAGCAGCGTGAGCGGGCCGAAGGGCAGGACCGCGCCGCGGTGCCCGGCGAAGGCGGACAGCCGCAGCTCGGTGACCTGCGGCCGGTCCTGGTCTGCCGGCGGCCGGGCGGCCGGCACCGGGGAGAACACCGTCATGCCCGGAAGCTAAGCGGCATCGCACGGGGCGAACCGTTCCGCCAAGCCGACCTTCCTACGATCGGGGGATTCACCCGGAAGCTCCCCCGAACCGGCTCTCCGAGGGGATACAGCCGATACCGCCCATGGCCGCCACGTACGCACAGTCACGCACTCACGGCTGTGCCACCGCCTCCACGAGCCCCTGGACCTCCGTGCCGGGCGGGGCGAGGAGGAAGACGTTCTTGTCGACGCGGTGCATGCCGCAGCCGAGGCCCATCACCACACCGCTGCTGAAGTCGAGGACCCGCTTGGCGACGTCCGTCTCGGCGCCCGTCAGGTCGAGGAGGACCGGGATCTGCGACATGACCGTCTCGGCGACCTCGCGGGCGTCCGAGAAGACGTTGACCCGCATCACCACGAAACGCCTGCGCGTCTCGGTCTCCGCTTCGGGCAGCGCGCGGTGTCCGGGCCACGAAGGCCATTCGTTGCGGCTGCGCAGCGGTACGACCTGGGCGAGCCCTTCCCACTGTTCGTCGGTGACGTCGTGGCGCTGACTGCTGCTCACTTGTCCACCCCGTCCTGGCTCGCACTCGTAGTCTGCACCGGCCAATTCTTACGCCAAGTCACCCGATCAGCCCAACAGCGACACGGATGGCCCCCTGAAGCCGGTCCCGGAGGAGGGCGCCCGGACGACTCACGGGGGCTCCGACCGGCGGGCGCGGACCGGGGGATGCCCGGTCACCAGTAGAGTGCCAGGGCGCAGCCCCCTCCCGAACCCCGAGGTACCAGCAGTGACCCCCGCACCCCCGGCCTCCCCCGCAGGCATACCGGCCGTGACCGTCGTCGGGATCGGGGCCGACGGCTGGGCCGGGCTCCCGGCCGCCTCCCGCGCCGCCCTGGCGGACGCCGAGGTCATCGTCGGCGGCCCGCGTCAGCTCGGCCTGCTGCCCGCCGACGCCTGCCCCGGCGAGCGCGTGGCCTGGCCCTCGCCGTTGCGGCCCGCCGTGCGCGGGCTGCTCGCCGCTCACGCGGGGCGCCGCGTCGCCGTCCTCGCCAGCGGTGACCCCATGTTCTACGGGATCGGCCGCGCCCTCACGGAGGAGCTGGGCGCCGGCGGGCTGCGCGTACTCCCCCATCCCTCCTCCGTCTCCCTCGCGTGCGCCCGCCTCGGCTGGCCCGTCGAGGACACCGAGGTGATCACGCTCGTCGGCCGCCCGGCGGCGCGCCTGGCCGCCGCGCTGCACGACGGGCGCCGCCTGCTCGTGCTCAGCGCGGGCGCCGCGACGCCGGGTGAGGTCGCCGCACTGCTGCGGGACCGGGGCTTCGGGCCGAGCCGGATGCGCGTACTGGAACAGCTGGGCTCCGCGCACGAGGGTGCGTACGAAGGTGTCGCCGACGACTGGCCGCACGCGCCCGGCGATCCCCTGAACGTCGTCGCGGTCGAGTGCCGCCGCGCCCCCGGCGCCCCGCGGCTCGGCGCGGCGCCGGGGCTGCCCGACGCGGCGTACGAGAGCGACGGGCAGCTCACGAAGCGGCATGTGCGGGCCGCCACCCTCGCCGTGCTGGCGCCCGTGCCCGGTGAGCTGCTGTGGGACGTCGGCGGCGGCTCCGGGTCGATCGCGGTGGAGTGGATGCGCACGCACCCCACGTGCCGCGCCGTCACCGTCGAGAAGAACACCGTGCGGGCCGCACGGATCGTCCGCAACGCGGACCGCCTCGGCGTCCCCGGCCTGCGCGTCGTCACCGGCGCCGCGCCCGCCGCGCTCGCCGGACTCCCCGCCCCCGACGCCGTGTTCATCGGCGGCGGCCTCACGGCTTCCGGTCTGCTCGACGCCTGCTGGGCGGCGCTGCCGGCCGGCGGGCGGCTCGTCGCCAACACCGTCACGCTGGAGTCGGAGGCGCTGCTCACCGAGTGGTACCGACGGCACGGCGGTGAGCTGGTGCGGCTCGCGGTCGCGCAAGCCGTCCCCGTCGGCGGCTTCACCGGGTGGCGGCAGGCCATGCCGGTCACCCAATGGTCCGTCACCAAGCCCGCCGGACAAGGCGATCGAGGAGATCAAGAACGATGACCGTGTACTTCATCGGCGCCGGGCCCGGCGCCGCCGACCTGATCACGGTGCGCGGCGCCCGGACGCTCGCCGCCTGCCAGGTCTGCCTGTACGCGGGCAGCCTCGTCCCGCGCGAACTCCTCGCCGAATGCCCGGACGGCGCGCGGCTCGTGGACACCGCGCGGCTCAACCTGGACGAGATCACCGCCGAGTTGGTGCGCGCGCACGAGGCGGGGCTCGACGTGGCGCGGCTGCACTCGGGCGACCCGTCCGTGTTCAGCGCCGTCGCCGAGCAGATGCGGCGGCTCGACGCGGCGGGCGTCCCGTACGAAGTCGTCCCCGGCGTACCGGCGTTCGCGGCCGCCGCCGCCGCGCTGAAGCGGGAGCTAACGGTGCCGACCGTCGGGCAGACGGTGATCCTCACGCGGATCGCGCAGCGTGCCACGGCGATGCCGCCCGGCGAGGATCTGGCCACGCTCGGCCGCAGCGGGGCGCTGCTGGTGCTGCACCTGGCCGCCGGGTATGTCGACCGGGTGGTCGAGGAGCTGCTGCCGCATTACGGGGCGGACTGCCCCGCCGCCGTGGTGGCTCTCGCCAGCCGGCCCGACGAGGTGGTCCTGCGGGGCACGCTGGCGGACATCGCCGGGCAGGTGAAGGAGGCGGGGATCGTGCGGACCGCCGTGATCATGGTGGGGCGGACGTTGGGGGCCTCGCAGTTCCGGGACAGCCATCTGTACTCGGCGGACAGGGAACGGCACGTGTGCTGAGTCCTTGAGTGCGGGTTGGCCGTGGCTTGTCGCGTGGTTCCCCGCGCCCCTTGAGGGGCGCCCCTCACGGAGTCGCGGTACTTCGCCCCACCACCGTGCCCGCCCGGTCGATGCAGATGACGTCCACCGCGACCGGGGCGCCCCGCAGTACCGCCAGGGCCTCGTCGCGCGCCGCGACCGCCACCAGGTCGCCCAGCGGTACGTCCGCCGCCTCGCACAGGCGCAGGGCCTCCAGGCCGGTGTTGGCGGCGGCCACCCGCACCGCCAGAGCCTCGTCCGCCCCGCCCGCGCGCGCCAGCTCCGCGAGGAAGCCCTTGTCGACCTGGGAGCGGGCCGAGTGGAGGTCGAGGTGGCCCGCCGCCAGCTTCGACAGCTTGGCGAAGCCGCCGCAGATCGTGAGGCGGTCCACGGGGTGGCGGCGTACGTACTTCAGGACCGCGCCCGCGAAGTCCCCCATGTCCAGGAGCGCGTCCTCGGGCAGGCCGTACTCGGCGACGACGGTCTTCTCGGAGGTCGAGCCGGTGCACCCGGCGACATGCGTGCGCCCGGCCGCCCGCGCCACGTCCACGCCGCGCCGGATCGAGTCGATCCACGCCGAGCAGGAGTAGGGCACGACGATGCCGGTGGTGCCGAGGATGGAGAGGCCGCCGAGGATGCCGAGGCGGGGGTTCCAGGTGGAGCGGGCGATTTCCTCACCGTGGTCGACGGAGACGGTGATCTCCACGTCCCCCGTGCCGCCGTGCGCCGCCGCCACCCGCGCCACGTGGTCCCGCATCAGCTGACGCGGCACCGGGTTGATCGCGGGTTCGCCGACGTCGAGGGGCAGGCCGGGGCGGGGGACCGTGCCGACGCCGGGGCCCGCCTTGAAGACGACGCCGGAGCCGGGCGGCAGCCGCCGCACCGTGGCGCGGACCAGCGCGCCGTGCGTGACGTCGGGGTCGTCGCCCGCGTCCTTGACGATGCCCGCCATGGCGTACGTGCCGGTCCGCTCCTCGGCGGCGAGCGCGAAGGCGGGTGTCTGGCCCTTGGGCAGCGTGATCGTCACCGGGTCGGGGAAGTCGCCGGTCAGCAGCGCGGTGTACGCGGCCGTGGTGGCGGCGGTCGCGCAGGCGCCGGTCGTCCAGCCGGGCCGCAGACCGGTGTGCTTGAGTTGGGCGCCGCGTCCGCCCTGCGCCTCGTGCGGGCCGCTTGTCTTACTCATGAGGGGAACCGAACTCCGTGCACGTACTGATTCTGGGGGGTACGACCGAGGGCCGCCGCCTGGCGGAGCTGCTGGCGGGCGAGGCCGGGCGGCGGGGGACCAGCCCCCTGGCGGGGCGGGTGGCCCCCCCCCCGCCGGCGCCCCCCGGGGGCCCCGGCGGGGGGGTCTGCCGGGGCGCGGGGGGGGCGGGGGGGGCCGGGGGGGGCCCCCCCGGCGCGGCCCCCCCCCCGCCCCCCCCCCCCCCCCCCCCC
>NZ_JAFEXF010000250.1 GCF_016905445.1 Streptomyces sp. G44 | reverse complement strand
CCCCCGAAGGAGAATGTGGCGGGCACGCGGCCGGTGAGCGCGGCGGCGAGCAGCACGGCGTCCGGCTCGTGCTTGGCGTAGGCCTGCGGGAAGCCGCTGCGCTGCACGCGCTGCGCGGCGACCGTCAGCGGCAGCCTCGAATAGCCGGGGACCTCGGCGAGGTGCTCGTAGAAGCGGCCCGCCGAGTACGCCGGGTCCATGATCTGGCGCTCGCTGCCCCAGCCCTGCGTGGGGCGCTGCTGGAAGAGGCCGAGCGAATCCCGGTCGCCGTGCCGGATGTTGCGCAGCCCCGACTCCTGGAGGGCGGTCGCCAGCGCGATGGTCACGGCGCGCTCGGGCATGCCGCGCGAGGTGCCGACGGCGGCCACCGTCGCGGCGTTCCGCGCCTGCTCCGCCGTGAACTCGTACGAGGCGCCGTCGTCGTTCGCCGACACCACCCGGCATCGCGGTGCGGGCTTGCCCCCGTAGACGTACTGGACCGCCACATAGCCCGCCACGGCGAGCAGCACGACGACCGCGGCCGTGAGACGGCGGAGGCGGCCGCGCCGGAGGAGGAGGGCGGGGGGCTCGGGCACGCGTCCAAGGTACTGGAGTCCGCCGACAGGCCGACGCGCCCCGGGGAGTCCGGCCGACGCTAGGGTTTTCCGCATGCCTCACACCCCGCTTGACCTCACGCTGGACGCCGCCGAGCTGACGGCCCGGCTCGTCGACTTCCCCTCCCCGAGCGGCTCGGAGAAGGACCTCGCCGACGCCATCGAGACGGCCCTGCGCGGCCTTTCGCACCTCACCGTCGACCGGTACGGCAACAACGTGGTGGCCCGCACGGACCTCGGCCGCGCCGAGCGGGTCGTCCTCGCCGGGCACATCGACACGGTGCCGATCGCCGACAACCCTCCCAATGTGCCGTCCCGGCTCGACGAGGACGGCGTCCTGTGGGGCTGCGGCACCTGCGACATGAAGTCGGGCGTCGCCGTCCAGCTGCGCATCGCCCAGACGGTGACCGAGCCCAACCGCGACCTCACCTTCGTCTTCTACGACAACGAAGAAGTGGCCGCCCACCTCAACGGCCTCGGGCACGTCGCCGAGGCCCACCCCGACTGGCTGGCGGGCGACTTCGCGGTCCTCCTGGAGCCCACCGACGGCCAGGTCGAGGGCGGCTGCCAGGGCACCCTGCGGGTCCTGCTGAGGACCAAGGGCGTACGGGCGCACTCCGCGCGCGCGTGGATGGGCGCCAACGCCGTCCACGCGGCCGGCCCGATCCTGGCGAAGCTCGCCGCGTACGAACCGCGCAAGCCGGTCGTCGAGGGCCTGGAGTTCCACGAGGGCCTCAACGCCGTCCGCATCGAGGGCGGCGTCGCCACCAACGTCATCCCCGACGAGTGCACCGTCACCGTCAACTTCCGCTACGCGCCGGACCGCACCGAGGAGGAGGCCGTCGCCTTCGTACGGGACTACTTCGCGGACTGCGGGGTCGACGAGTTCATCGTGGACGACCACACCGGCCCGGCCCGCCCCGGCCTCACCCACCCGGCGGCCGCCGCGTTCATGGCGGCCGTCGGCGGCGAGGCGCGCCCCAAGTTCGGCTGGACGGACGTGTCCCGCTTCAGCGCGCTCGGGGTGCCCGCGGTGAACTTCAGCCCCGGTGACCCGCTGCTCGCCCACAAGATCGACGAGCGCGTGAAGGCCTCGCTGATCCCGGAGGCGGAGGAGCGGCTGCGGGCCTGGCTGACGGCGTAGGCGGCTGCGCGGCGGCTTCGGGGCCGGTCGTCCCGACGTCCCTCGGGCGTCACCCGCGTGGATCTAGGCTGTGGTCACGCACGCATGGAGGAGGCAGTCGATGACCAACCCCGATGCCGGCACGGACAGTGGTGCCCCCGCTGCCAGGAAGCGTCCCGAGGAGCAGCGGCTCGGCCCGGTGCTGCGCCGCCGCGACAAGGTCCAGGCAGGCACCACCGATCAGCGTCTCCTCGACTCCGCGGGACCCTCCGAGTGGGTGCACACCGACCCCTGGCGGGTCCTGCGCATCCAGTCGGAGTTCATCGAGGGCTTCGGCACCCTCGCCGAACTCCCGCCCGCGATCAGCGTGTTCGGCTCGGCCCGCACCCCCGTGGGCTCACCGGAGTACGACGCGGGGGTCGCGATCGGCAAGGCGCTCGTGGAGGCCGGCTTCGCCGTCATCACGGGCGGCGGCCCCGGCGCCATGCAGGCCGCCAACCAGGGCGCGGTCGAGGCGAAGGGCACCTCGGTCGGCCTCGGCATCGAGCTCCCCTTCGAGCAGGGCCTGAACCCCTATGTCGACATCGGCGTGAACTTCCGCTACTTCTTCGTCCGCAAGACGATGTTCGTGAAGTACGCACAGGGGTTCGTGGTGTTGCCCGGCGGCCTCGGCACACTGGACGAGCTGTTCGAAGCGCTGACCCTCGTACAGACCCGCAAGGTCACGCGCTTCCCGATCGTCCTGTTCGGCTCGCAGTACTGGAACGGCCTGATCGACTGGCTGAAGAACACGGTCATCGCCCAGGGCAAGGCCTCGGAGGCCGACCTGCTCCTCTTCCACGTCACGGACGACGTGGAGGAGGCGATCTCCCTGGTGACGAAGGAGGTCGGCAAGTAGCGCCCTCGGCGGTCGGCGCCGGCGGCGGGCGGGACGGCTCAGACGAGTCCCCGGCGGGCCACTGCCGGGGGCCGGTGGCCCGCGATCGTGGCGACCATGTCGAGCACCTGCCTGGTCTCCGCGACCTCGTGCACGCGGTAGACCTGCGCGCCCAGCCACGCCGACACCGCCGTCGTCGCCAGCGTGCCGAGCACGCGCTCCTTGACGGGCTTGTCCAGGGTCTCGCCCACGAAGTCCTTGTTGGACAGGGAGACCAGCACGGGCCAGCCCGTCTCCACCATCTCGCCGAGCCTGCGGGTCGCTTCGAGGCTGTGCCGGGTGTTCTTGCCGAAGTCGTGCCCCGGGTCGATGAGGACCGCCTCACGCGGCACCCCCAGCTCGACCGCGCGTTCGGCCAGGCCGACCGTCACGCGCAGGATGTCGGCCATCACGTCGTCGTACGTGACGCGGTGCGGCCTCGTGCGCGGCTCGGCGCCGCCCGCGTGCGTGCACACCAGGCCCACCCCGTACCGCGCGGCGACCTCCGCGAGCTTGGGGTCGACACCGCCCCAGGCGTCGTTGAGCAGGTCGGCGCCCGCCTCGCAGACCGCCTCGCCGACCTCGTGCCGCCACGTGTCGACGCTGATCACCACCTCGGGGAACCGCTTGCGCACCTCGGCGACGAAACCGACCGTCCGGCGCGCCTCCTCCTCGGCCGTCACCTCCTCGCCGGGGCCCGCCTTGACCCCGCCGATGTCGATGACGGCGGCCCCCTCGGCCACCGCCCGCTCCACCCGGGCGAGCGCGGGCTCGTCGCGGAACGTGGCCCCCTGGTCGTAGAAGGAGTCCGGGGTCCGGTTCACGATCGCCATGATCACCGGCTCGTGCGCGTCGAACTCGCGCCTGCCAAGCCTGAGCATCCCCTGTGGCCCTCCTGGGTCCTCGTCGCGTTCGGCCGCCTGCGACCTTAACTGTCACAGCCGCATGGCACGATCGGACCCGGACAGTTTCAGCACGGGAGTCGAGCGTAGGGGCCTGACGACATGGTCTTGTTCTTGTTCCTGGTCATCGCCCTCGTGGTGGTGGTCGGTGCGGTGACCCTCGCCGTGGTCGGCGGCGGCGAGAGCGCCGCCCTGCCCGAAGCCGCGCCCGAGCGGTTCACCGACCCGCTGCCCGCCGACCGGCCGCTGCGCCGGGCCGACATGGACGCGGTCCGCTTCCCGACGGCCCTGCGCGGCTACCACATGGGCGAGGTGGACGACGTGCTCGGCCGCGTCGGCGCCGAGCTGGCCGAGCGGGACGCCCGCATCGCCGAGCTGGAGGCCGCCCTGGCAGGCGCCCAGGCCACGGCGGTCGCGGGCCCCGCCCTCTTCGAGGGGTACGACCCGCGCCCGCGCGAGACGGCAGCCGGCGACGGGGCGGAGGGCGGCACCCGGGCCCAGGACGCGACCGGGGATGCCCGCCGGGACCGGAAGGGTGACGACGACCAGTGAGCACCGAGACCGGAAGCGGCGCGATCCCGGGCCCGGACGGCGCGCCGCGCTGCCCCTGGGGTCTGTCCACCGAGGACTACGTCGCGTACCACGACGAGGAATGGGGCCGTCCGGTCCACGGCGACGACGCGCTCTACGAACGGCTCTGCCTGGAGGCCTTCCAGTCCGGCCTCTCCTGGATCACGATCCTGCGCCGCCGCGAGGGCTTCCGCGCGGCCTTCGCCGGCTTCGAGATCGCCGCGGTCGCGCGGTTCACCGACGAGGACCGCGCGCGGCTCCTCGCCGACCCGGGGATCATCCGCAACCGCGCCAAGATCGACGCGACCCTCGCCAACGCGCGCGTGCTCGCCGACTGGCCCGAGGGCGAACTGGACGCCCTGATCTGGTCGTTCGCGCCGGAACCGGACCCCGCCTCGCGCCCCGCCCCGAAGGCGCTCTCCGACGTGCCCGCGATCACGCCGGAGTCCACCGCCCTGTCCAAGGCCCTCAAGAAGCGCGGCATCCGCTTCGTCGGCCCCACCACGGCGTACGCCCTGATGCAGGCCTGCGGCCTGGTCAACGACCACCTCGCGGACTGCGTGGCCCGCGAGGCGCCGCGCACGGCCCGCCCCCCGATGCGGCGCCCCGTTTCCTAGCGGCCCAGATACGTCGGCTTCTGCTTGGCGATGAAGGCCTGGACGGCGATCGTGTGGTCCTCCGACGCGCCCGCCCTGGTCTGGAGTTCGTCCTCCTTTTCCAGCGCCTCGTCCAGGGAGTGGCCCGCCGCGTAGGCGAGGGACTCCTTGAGCGCCGCGTAGGCGAGCGTCGGGCCCTCGGCCAGGGCACGGGCCACCTTCGCGGCCTCGGCGGCCAGCTCGGCCGCGGGGACGACCTTGTTGGCGATGCCCAGGTCGTACGCCTCCTGGGCGCTGATGTTGCGCGGGAAGAGCAGCAGGTCGGCGGCGCGGCCGGGGCCGACCACACGCGGCAGCGTCCAGGAGACGCCCGAGTCGGCGGTCAGGGCGACCCCGGCGAAGGAGGTGTTGAACGCGGCGGTGTCCGCGACCACGCGGTGGTCGGCGGCGAGCGCGAAGCCGAACCCCGCGCCGGCGGCGACGCCGTTCACCCCGGCCACGACCGGCTTCGGCATGCCCGTCAGCGCCCGCACGATGGGGTTGTAGTGCTCCTTGACCGTGCTCATGGTCTGCCCGGTGCCCGCCTCGCGGTCCGCCGCGAGGGAGCCGATGTGCTCCTTGAGGTCCTGCCCGACGCAGAAGGCGCGCCCGGTCGCGGTGAGCAGGACGGCACGCACGGCGGTGTCCTCGGCGGCCGACCGCACGGCTTCCCGCAGGGCGACCTTGGCCTCCGCGTTCATGGCGTTCATCGCCTCGGGACGGTTGATCGTGATCGTCGCGAGTCCGTCGCTCACCTCGTAGAGCACGCTGTCGGCCATGGTGTTCCCCTCCGTCGGTCCCATACGTGGACTTCAGCATGACGGAGATCATCGAGGTTCGGCATGAGGCCGGATATGTGACCTGCGTCAAAGAATTTCGGGTCTGTGAGGCGTATGGGGCGGCGAAGTATCGCAGCCACATCGGCGAATTGGGTGGTTTTGCGGGCGCGCGTTGCGCAAGCGATGCAGACCGATGTTGGTCATCGGGTCCCGCCATGCGGGATAATGACCTGGAAGCAATGTGTTCGATGCCGGTGACACCTGGGTTGTCGGCTGCGATGAGCTGGTTTCAGGAAGGGGAACGAGCATGGCGGCCATGAAGCCGCGGACGGGCGACGGCCCGCTCGAGGTGACCAAGGAGGGGCGGGGCATCGTCATGCGCGTTCCGCTCGAAGGCGGCGGACGACTTGTCGTCGAACTGACTCCGGACGAGGCCGACGCACTCGGCGACGCTCTGAAGAAGGTCGTCGGCTGACGCGCAAGCGCCAACACTTTCTCACTGCCCCGGATCCGCACCCCGATCCGGGGCAGTGCTACGTCCCGGGACCGAAGACCCCCAAAAGGGACACGAGGAACTACGCGCTCAGCCACCCACTGCCCGCACCTGAGCACGCCGCCGCGCCCCACAAGGGGCGCGAGGAACTGCGCGACCAGCCACGACCCACCCGCACCTGAATACGCGCGTGGTTCTTGAAGGGGCGCGAGGAACTGCGCGCCCGGCCACCCACATCCCGCGCCTGAGCACGGCGCCGCGCCCGACCAGGGGCGCGGGGAACTGCGCGACCAGCCACGACCCACCCGCACCTGAATACGCGCGTGGTTCTTGAAGGGGCGCGAGGAACTGCGCGCTCAGTCACAAACAGCCCGCACCTGAGCACGGCCGCGGTTCTTGAAGGGGCGCGGGGAACTGCGCGACCAGCCACAACCCACCCGCACCCGACAGACCACAGAAGCCACCCCCGGCGCCCCCGACCAGGCAGCACAGAGAACCGCCCAGGCCAGCGCAGCGCTACCGCTTGACGGCGCAGAGCAACCCGTCCCCCACCGGCAGCAGCGAAGTCACCAGCTCCGAACTCTCCCGCACCGTGCGCAACAGCTCCCGCAGATGCAGCACCTCGACCGGCTGCGGCCCGGAATCCACGGTCCTGCCGTCCGCGAAGGCACCCTCGAAACACACCAGACCGCCCGGCCGCAGCAGCCGCAACGATTCAGCGAGGTACTCCAGGGACTCCACGCGGTCGCCGTCGCAGAACACGAGGTCGTAGCCGCCGTCGGCGAGGCGCGGCAGGACGTCCAGGGCCCGCCCCGGAATGAAGCGCGCGCGGTTGCCCGCGAACCCGGCGGCGCGGAAGGCCTCACGGGCGAACTGCTGGCGGTCCGGCTCCGGGTCGACCGTGGTCAGCACGCCGTCGGGCCGCATGCCGTGCAGCAGGTGGATCCCCGACACGCCCGTGCCGGTACCGATCTCGGCCACCGCTTTCGCGTCAACCGTGGCGGCGAGCATCCGCAGCGCGGCGCCGGTGCCGGGCGACACCGAGGGCAGCCCTGCCTCCCGGGCCCGGTCCCGGGCCCAGCGCACCGCCTCGTCCTCGGCGACAAAGGCGTCGGCGAACGCCCAGCTCGTCTGCCGGTTGCCGGTAATGGCCCTCTCCTGTCCCCGTGGTTGCCTGGCCGTGACTGTATCCGTTGGGGCCGGGAACCCGCAGATGGGACCGCGCGTTTAGAGGGAGTGGGACGACAGCGGGGGCCGGCGGGGGGCAGGGATGGAGCAAGACCGGAAGCGGGCGCGCCGAAGCGGCAGGACAGCCGCGGAGAAGCCCGTACCAAATTCACGTAAAAACGCTTATCCGGAGCTAACGGGCGAGGTGGTTATGGTAGGGGCTCCACTGGACACCACCAGAGCCGACAGGGGAGGTGCGGCTGCGTCCGCAGATCGGGGAGGAGCGCTCCGGCGTTTTCTCGGATGGGCGGGTGAGCCGAAATCCGTGACCGACACTGCTGACCGCATCCGTGCCAACGACTCCGCTCAGACCGCGACCTTTGCCGCTGACGCGGAATCGCAGGCGTGGACTCCGCCCACCTGGGAGGAGATCGTCAGCACGCACAGCGGCCGCGTATACCGCCTGGCGTATCGCCTGACCGGCAATCAGCACGACGCCGAGGACCTCACCCAAGAAGTCTTCGTCCGTGTCTTCCGGTCCCTCTCGACCTACACCCCCGGCACGTTCGAGGGCTGGCTGCACCGCATCACCACGAACCTCTTCCTGGACATGGTGCGCCGCAAGCAGCGCATCCGGTTCGACGCCCTCGGGGACGACGCGGCGGAGCGCCTGCCGAGCCGCGAGCCGTCGCCCCAGCAGGTGTTCAACGACACGCACTTCGACGCGGACGTCCAGCAGGCGCTCGACACCCTCGCGCCCGAGTTCCGCGCCGCCGTGGTCCTCTGCGACATCGAGGGCCTTTCGTACGAGGAGATCGCCGCCACCCTCGGCGTGAAGCTCGGCACGGTCCGCAGCCGCATCCACCGGGGCCGCTCGCAGCTGCGCAAGGCCCTCCAGCACCGTTCTCCCGAGGCCCGCGCCGAGCGTCGTTCGCTCGCGGTCACGGGAGCTCTGGCGCTGGGAGGAGGGGGCGCGACCGCGTGAGTGGATCACGGTCGAATCCTGCCGAGCGGCAGCTGGCCGAGGCCGAGCAGCATCTGGGGGACCGACTCGCCGCCCTGGTGGACGGGGAGTTGGGCCATGACGCGCGCGAGCGCGTCCTCGCGCATCTGGCGACGTGCCCGATGTGCAAGACCGAGGCCGACGCCCAGCGCCGTCTGAAGAGCGTCTTCGCGCAGGCGGCACCGCCGCCGCCCTCCGAGAGCTTCCTCGCCCGTCTGCAAGGCCTTCCGGGCCTGCCGCCGGGCGGCACCGAGCCGCCCGACGGCCCCGGACGCCCCGGCGACGGGGACGGCTTCGCCACCGGGTCCACCGGTTCCGCCGGACTGCCGCGGACCGGGTTCTTCGGCGTGAGCACCGAGTCCTTCGTGGGGTACGACCCCTCCGGCGTCCACGCCGCGGTGCTGCCCGGCGAGGGGCGCGGCTTCCGCATCCACGACGTCACGCGGCACGACGGCGACCGCTCACTCTGGCGCGGGCGGCGCTTCGCGTTCGCCGCGGCCGGCGCGGTGTCCCTCGCGGCCATCGCCCTGGGCGGGGTCACGGCGGGCGTCCCCCCCCACCCCCGCGCCCCCCGGGCCGGCGGCGCCCAGGCCCACAGCAATGTGACGCCCCCGCCGACCCCCGGCCCCGGGGGCGCCCCGCCCCCCCACTCCCTTCCGCGCCCCGGGGCCGGCAATCCCCCGTCGGCCCCCGGCCCCCGCCCCCGCGTCCCGTCCGCCCCCCCCGCCCCCACCCAGGGGAGCGGCCCCCCCCTGCCCCGGGACCCCCGGCCCCCCCCC
>NZ_JAFEXF010000024.1 GCF_016905445.1 Streptomyces sp. G44 | reverse complement strand
CCGCTGATCGCCGAACTCGACGACCGCGAGCGCCAGATCATCCACCTGCGCTTCGTGGAGGAGCAGACCCAGAGCCAGATCGGCGAGGTCCTCGGCTGCTCCCAGATGCACGTCTCCCGCCTCATCAGCCGGATCGTCGCCAAGCTGCGCGCGGGCCTGGTCACGAACTGAACCCCGTCGGCCGCGCGGAGCGAACGCGGCCCGGTATACGCGCCCGAGGCGCAGGGTCAACTCCTGCTGGCGCTGCTCCTCTCGCCGTCGGAGCCGAAGCAGCCGAACGGCAAGTGAGTCCGGAGCAGTCGTAGCCGGCGCCCCCCGCGCACGGCAGCACTGAGGCGCTACGGCGTCGGCCCCGCGTCCATCCGCTTCCGGTGGCCGCGGGGCTGAGCTGTGTCTGGAGCCGCGCTGCGACGCCGACGCTCGCGCCGCCCCGCTGCGCAGGGATCGCCGGCGCCGACGACGCCACACGCGTACGGGTCGTCAACTCACCCTCCGGGCACGGGCGTCCACCTGAGCAGCCCACACCGGCCTGCCGGGCCCGCCCACCCGGCACCACGTGCGACTTCCGACACCCTGGACGGCGACGGCGGTGCCTCGTGGCCGTGTGCGGGAGTGCGGCCGGTGACGGCGACCGGGTGAATGCCCCACGCCTCGCGCAACCTTTGCCGCGGTGAGCCGGTTGGGTCCGGCGTCGGCACCCGGACGGGGTGCCGTGTCTCACCGGACAGGAGCGCTGCGCGACATGAACTCGACGAACAAGAAGGTGCTGGCCGGGTCGGTGCTCACCTTGGCCGCCACCGGACTGGCGGTCACCCCGGCCCTGGCCGACGAAGAGGTCCACGGCCACAAGTCGCAGAACATCGAGGTCATCCGCGACGTGTGTCCGACCGTGCAGGACATCGACGCCGTCATCACCATCGAGGTGCTGGACCAGGCACGCGCCTTCCAGTGCAACGAGATCCGGCAGAAGTCCCACGTCCGGGACGACTCCGCGGCCCCCGCGCTGCCGATCCTGGGCAAAGTCATCAACTGACACCGCCCCCGGCCGGTGTGCGGGGCCGACCGGTCCCGCACCGCGGACCCGAGCGGGTTCGCCGCTTCGCTGCGCGAGGTCCGCGACAGTGGGCTGCTGGGGAAGGCACCCGGCTAAGCAGCGCCTTTCCCGGCCACGACGCCGCTCACCACCAGATCTCGAAGAGCGCGCAGGTCAACCATGTGGCCGGGCTCTGGCACCTGACGCTGGGCGGCGCGCCACCGGGGGACCCTGTTCCTGACCCCTGTGAGCCGTTGGTGCCGAGCCGGCCGTCGACACCGCAGGGGTCGTAGGACGGGCCCGCCATACTGCTCGACGCCGGGGAACCGCACTCAGTCGGGGATCGCGTTCGCCGACGGGGCGTCGCCGCGTCCGTAGTGGTGCGTGGTGAACATGTACAGGAGCCCCACGGCCACCACGACGCCGCCGCCGAGCAGCACGATCCAGTTGTCGTACCAGGCGGCCTCCGGCGTCCGGGGCCAGGCGATGGTGACGATGGCGAAGATCCCGTAGACGAGCGCCCCGATGTTGACGAGCAGGCCCCACCGGCCCAGCCGGTACTCGCCGCTCGGCTTCCAGCCCTTGACGCGGGCGCGCAGCGCGGCCAGGACCACCATCTGGAAAGCGGCGTAGATGCCGAGGATCGCGAAGGACACGATCTTGGTCAGGGCGTCCGTCGAGATCAGGGAGCCGACGGCGATCAGCGCCGGGATCACCGCGGCGACCAGCAGCGCGTACTCGGGCACGGCACGCGTCGGCGAGAACTTCCGCAGGAACCGGTGGCCGATGATCATCTCGTCGCGTGCGTACGAGTAGATCAGCCGGCCGGCCGCGGCCTGGAGGCTGATCGTGCAGGACAGGAAGGAGATGAGTACGACGGCCATCACCACCCGCGCGCCGGCCTCGCCCAGGGCGTCGAACAGGATCCGGACGGCCGGGTCGGCGTCCTTCCCCGAGATCACCGCCTGGTAGTCGACGACGGCGAGCAGCAGTGTCAGACAGGTGAACGTCGCCGCCGCCCCGCCCACGTAGATCGTGCGGCGCATCGCCTTGGGGATCACCTTGCCGGGGTTCTTCACCTCCTCGGCGACGTCGCCGCAGGCCTCGAAGCCGTAGTACTGGTAGAAGCCGATGATCGCCGCCCCGAGGAAGACGGGCAGGTAGGAACCGTCACCGGCGGCGCCGTAGTCGTCGAAGAGCACGCCGAGCCCGTGGAAGCGGTGCGTGACCAGGAGGATGACGCCGACGACGACGGCGCCGACCAGCTCCGCGCCGAAACCGATCAGCGCCGCCCACGAAAGCGACTTCGTACCGGCGTAGTTGATGAGCACGGCGACGAGGATCAGCCCGATCGTGCACAGCACGGTGGTGTGCACGGTGGCGCGGAAGCCGAGCAGGATGGCGATGTAGGGCCCGGCTCCGTACGCGACGCTGGTGATCGTGATGAGCAGCGCCCACATGTAGATCCACCCGGTCATCCAGGCCCAGCGCTTGCCCCACAGCCGTCGTGCCCACGGGTAGACCCCGCCCGCGACCGGGTACTGGGCGACGACCTCGCCGAAGACCAGCGCGACGAGGAACTGCCCGCAGCCCGCCATGACGAAGGCCCAGATCATGGGCGGACCGCCGTCGGCGAGGGCCGTGCCGAAGAGCGTGTACGTGCTGACCACGGGGGAGAGGTAGGTGAACCCGAGGGCGAAATTCGCCCACGGTCCCATGTCCTTGCGGAACTCCGACGCCTCTTCCCCGTGCTCGGCGCCCGCGGCGCCGCCCGGCGTCGCGGGCGCCGTCATCGGACGCCCCCGGCCGTCTCGGTGTCCGTCGGCTGCGGGGGCGGGCCGCCGGTGATGAGGTCCGCCGCGCGCTCGGCGGCGAGCAGCACGGTGACCATGGGGTTGATGGTCGGCATGGTGGGGAAGATCGACGCGTCCACGACGCGCAGCCCGTCGTGTCCGCGCAGCCGCAGTTGCGGATCGAGCACCGCCATCGGGTCGTCCTCGGCGCCCATCCGGCAGGTCCCCGCCGGGTGGTAGACGGTGTGGGCGGCGCGGCGCCCGTACTCGGAGAGGTCCGCGTCCGACCGCACGTCCGGGCCCGGCGCCACCTCGCGCAGCAGCCAGTCGCTGAGCGGCTGGGCGGCGGCGACCTCGCGGGCGATCCGCAGGCCCTCGACGATCGTCCGTTCGTCGTGGCCGTCCGGATCGGTGAAGTAGCGGAAGTCCAGGGCGGGTGGCACGGCCGGGTCCGGGCCGCGCAGCCACATCCGGCCGACCGAACGGGCGCGCGGCACGTTCGGGGTCATGCAGACGCCGTGCTCGGGCACGGGGTAACCGAGCCGCTCCGTGTTGACCGTGAACGGCACCTGGTAGAAGTGGAACATCAGGTCGGGGCGCGGGCCGCCCGCGGAGTCGCGCCGCAGGAAGAGCCCGGCGTCGGAGTCCATGGCCGAGTTGGGCGGCAGCGGGCCACGGGTCTCCCACACCATCACCGACTCGGGGTGGTCGAGGAGGTTCTCGCCGACCCCGGGCAGGTCGGCACGCACCTCGATGCCCAGATCGCGCAGCTGGTCGGCCGGTCCGATGCCGGAGAGCAGGAGCAGCCGCGGCGTGTCGATCGCCCCCGCGCACAGCAGGACCTCCGCCTCGGCCTCCAGCGTCGACGCGGAGCCGTCGGGGTTGCGTACCTGGACGCGGGTGAACCGGCCCTCGCTGTCGGGCAGGAGCCGGTGGGCCCACGTCTCCAGACGCAGCGTCAGGTTCGGGCGGTCGAGCACGGGGTGCAGGTAGGCGACCGAGGCCGACGACCGCGTGTTGGTCCGCGGGTCGTAGGCGAGGGAGAAGAAGCCGGTGCCGTCGGTGAAGGGCCGGGCGTTGAAGTCGTCGATGACCGGGACGCCGAGGCGGGTGGCGGCAGCCGTGACGAAGTCCTGGGCGATCGCGTTGCGATCGGCGGCGCCCACGGGCACGATCGTGTTCCGCAGCCGGGCGCGGTACGGCAGGATCGTCTCCGGCCCCCAGCCCTCGCAGCCACGCTCCACCCACTCGTCGAGGTCCTGCGGGAACGGCAGGAAGCTGATCAGGGTGTTGTGCGAGGAACAGCCGCCCAGTACGCGGGCCCGGGAGTGCAGGATGTGCGAATTGCCGCGCGGCTGCTCCTCGGTGGTGTAGCCGTAGTCGAACTCGGAGCCGAGCAGATTGATCCAGTTGCGCAGCTTCAGGATGCGCTCGTCGCCGACGTCGCTGGGCCCGCCCTCCACCACGCACACACGGCAGGCCGGGTCCTCGCTCAGCCGGGCGGCCAGCACGCAGCCGGCCGTACCGCCGCCGATGATGAGGTAGTCGTAGGTCGTCGTCTCGTCGTCCATGCCGTCGCCTTCCCTTCCGCCCCGCCCGCTCAGCCCTTGAACCAGCCGGAGACGCCCGGCCGCAGGTTCTGGTAGATGTGCTTGGCCTCCTGGTATTCGCGCAGGCCGGTGGGCCCGAGCTCCCTGCCGAAGCCGGAGCGGCCGAAGCCGCCCCACTCGGCCTGGGGCACGTAGGGGTGGAAGTCGTTGATCCAGACCGTGCCGTGCCGCAGCAGGCCCGCGACCCGCTGGGCGCGGCTCGCGTCGTTCGTCCAGACGCCGCCGGCGAGACCGTAACGGGTGTCGTTGGCCAGTTCCACGGCCTCCTCCTCGGTCCGGAAGCGCTCCACGGTGACGACCGGCCCGAAGACCTCCTCCCGCACGATCCGCATGTCGCGGTCGCAGTCCGCGTAGATGGTGGGCAGCAGGAAGAAGCCGCGGGACAGCTCGGCGTCGTCCGGGCGGCGGCCGCCGCAGACCAGCCGGGCGCCCTCGGCACGGGCGATGTCCAGGTAGCCCTCGACCTTCTCGCGGTGCTGCGCCGAACTGAGCGGCCCGCTCTCGGTCGCCGGGTCGAGACCGCTGCCGAGCCGGATGGCCCGGGCGCGCTCGGCGAGCCGTGCCACGAACCGGTCGTGCAGACCGTCCTCCACGATGAGCCGTGAACCGGCCGAGCACACCTGGCCCGAGTGGAGGAACGACGCTTCGAGCGCGTGGTCGACCGCGGCCTCGAAGTCACAGTCCGCGAAGACCACGTTGGGGTTCTTGCCGCCCAGTTCGAGGGCGAGGTTCTTCACGCCCGGCGCGCACGCCTCCATGATGCGGCGCCCGGTGGCCAGGCCACCGGTGAAGGAGACCAGGTCCACGTCGGGGTGGGCGGACATGGCCGCGCCGACGGTGGCGCCGGGGCCGAGCACGAGGTTCGCGACTCCCGCAGGGACCCCCGCCTCGGCGATCAGCCGCATCATGTGGATGGTGGAGAGCGGCGTCGTCTCGCTGGGCTTGAGCACGAAGGTGTTGCCCGCGGCGAGCGCGGGGGCGACCTTCCACGAGGCCTGAAGCAGCGGGTAGTTCCACGGCGCGATGAGAGCGCACACCCCGATGGGGTGGTAGGTGATCCGGCTGAGCACGTCGGGGCCGACGTCCACGACCCGGCCGCCGTCCTTGTCGGCGATCTCCGCGAAGTAGCGGAACGCGTTCGAGACGTCCTCCACGTCGATCCGCGCCTCGGCGAGCGTCTTGCCGGTGTCGAGGGTCTCGACGTGGGCGATCTCCTCCTGGTCACGCAGGAGGAAGCGCGCCACGTCGAGCAGTACGTCGGCACGCTGCCGGGTGGGCGCCGACGACCACTCGCCGCGGTCGAAGGCCCGCCGGGCGGCCCGTACGGCGAGGTCGACGTCGGTCTCGTCCGCGTCGTCCACGTCCTGCACGACGGACGCGTCGAACGGGTTGATCACGTCCCGCCGCGCGCCCCCGGCGGCACCGGTCCACTCCCCGTCGATGAACAGTTCCGGCATCGCGGCCTCCCTGGCTGTCGTATCCGTCCGGCGCCGAACGCGACCACCGCACGGCACACCAAGGACCAACATCGTGCGCCCGGCCCGCACCGGCCGTGCGGACGCACCGGGCGGCGGCGGGTTCGCCGGAGATGTGACCTGGTTGGGCTAGGTCGCGCCGAGGGGCCGTGCGCAGGGGGCGCGGGGGCCCGTACGGAGACCGGGGTGGCGTCGAGACGGCGGCGGCTGGCCCGTCCGGGGTGTACCTGCGCGCCCTGTGTGCGCCGTCCGGGCGTCGCTCCAGCCCACGGCGCGCGAGATGGGAACGTGGATCACATGACTTCTTCCCCCCACCCGGACCCCGATCCGGACCCGCGCGACACCTCAGGACTTGAGCCCGGCGGCGGTGTGCCACCGGGTGAGACCCCGCCCTCGGAGGGCGGCATGTCGGGAACCGGGCCCGCCCACAACCCGCCGAAGGGGTGGTCCAAGGGGCCCCTGGCCCTGATCCTCGGCCTCGCGGTGCTGATCGCCGCGTTCTTCCTCGTCTACGCCCTGGTCCTGCTGCTCTGAGCACGGGCGCGTGCCCGTGGCGCAGGGGGGCCGCCGCGGTGGCGCGGCACGGTCGTCCGGGCGGCGATCCGGGCCCGACTCGGCACCGCACAGCGCGTCAGCGTGCCAACGCCCCGCACATACGGGAGTTTGGTCCGGATCACGGCGTTCGCCACGGATGTGAGGGAACTGATGACTGCTCAAGCGGATCCGGTCACGCTGGTACCGACCGAAGGACGTCGCGGCAAGGGCCGGGTGGTCGTCTCCTGGATCACCACGACCGATCACAAGAAGATCGGCCATCTGTACCTGATCACGTCGTTCGCGTTCTTCCTGATCGGCGGGGCGCTGGCCATGGCCATCCGGGCGGAACTGGCCCGCCCTGGCATGCAGTTGCTCTCGGCCGAGCAGTACAACCAGTCGTTCACCATGCACGGCACGATCATGCTGCTGCTCTTCGCCACCCCGACGTTCGCCGGCTTCGCCAACGCGATCATGCCGCTCCAGATCGGTTCCCCCGACGTCGCCTTCCCCCGCCTGAACATGCTCTCCTACTGGCTGTTCCTCTTCGGCGGGCTGATCGTGCTCGGCAGCTTCCTCACGCCCCAGGGAGCCGCCGACTTCGGCTGGACCGCGTACACCCCGCTGAGCGGCGGCGAGCGCACCCCGTACATCGGCGGCGACCTGTGGATCATGGGCCTGGCGCTCTCCGGCTTCGGCACCATCCTCGGCGCGGTCAACTTCACCACGACCATCATCTGCATGCGCGCCCCCGGCATGACCATGTTCCGCATGCCGATCTTCACCTGGAACGTGCTGCTCACCTCGGTCCTGGTGCTGTTCGCCTTCCCCGTCCTGGCGGCGGCGCTGCTCGTCCTGGAGGCCGACCGGCGCTTCGGCGCCCAGGTCTTCAGCCCCGAGAACGGCGGGGCCCTCCTGTGGCAGCACCTGTTCTGGTTCTTCGGCCACCCCGAGGTGTACATCCTGGCGCTGCCGTTCTTCGGTGTGATCACCGAGATCCTGCCGGTGTTCTCCCGCAAGCCGATCTTCGGATACATCGGGCTGGTCGGCGCCACCATCGCGATCACCGGCCTCTCGGTCACCGTGTGGGCGCACCACATGTTCGCCACCGGCGGGGTGCTGCTGCCGTTCTTCTCCTTCCTGACCTATCTGATCGCGGTCCCGACCGGCGTGAAGTTCTTCAACTGGATCGGCACCCTGTGGAAGGGCTCGCTGTCCTTCGAGCCGCCGATGCTGTGGGCGGTCGGCTTCCTGGTCACGTTCCTCTTCGGGGGCCTGACCGGGGTGATCCTCGGTTCCCCGCCCCTGGACTGGCACGTCACCGACACCTACTTCGTCGTCGCGCACTTCCACTACGTGCTCTTCGGCACGATCGTGTTCGCGATGTTCGGCGGCTTCAGCTTCTGGTGGCCGAAGATGACGGGCACCCTGCTCGACATGCGGCTGGAGAAGATCCACTTCTGGACCCTGTTCGTGGGCTTCCACACCACCTTCCTCGTCCAGCACTGGCTCGGCGCCGAGGGCATGCCCCGCCGCTACGCCGACTACCTGGACGCCGACGGCTTCACCGCCCTCAACACCGTCTCCTCCATCGGGGCCTTCCTCCTCGGCCTGTCCACGCTGCCGTTCCTCTACAACGTCTGGAAGACCGCCAAGTACGGCGAGCGCGTCAAGGTCGACGACCCCTGGGGGTTCGGCCGTTCCCTGGAGTGGGCCACCTCCTGCCCGCCGCCCCGGCACAACTTCGTCACCCTGCCGAAGGTCCGCTCCGAATCCCCGGCCTTCGACCTGCACCACCCCGACGTCGTCCAGCTCGACCAGAAGGAGAACACCGGCAAGCGCGACGTCATCGACGCCGGCGGCCACGAGGGTGACCGGACGTGAGGTCGTTCCCTCCGGTGGCGCACCGGGTGAGGCGACGGTCGGACCTATCACCTAAGTTGCATTTATGATCACAAAAAGGAATGACGCCACCTCCAGGCAGAGGCGGCTGTCGGCCTCGCGAGGCACCGGTCTGCTCTGTGCCGCGGTCGCGGCGGGAGCCCTGCTCACCGGCTGCGCTGACGACAACGACAACGACGGCGCCGCGAAGACGGGCACGGCCGAGGCCGCCCCCGTACCCACCGCGACGGCCACCACGTCGGCGGGCGGCCTCACCGAGGACCAGTCCGAACGCAAGGCCCTCGTCCCGAAGGCCAAGGTCGGCCACGAGGACGCGCTGGGCACCGCGGTGGCGGCGGTGCCGAAGTCGAAGCCGGTCTCCATCGAACTGAAGGGCCCCGCGGACAAGCCCACATGGGAGACCGAGGTGGCGACGGCCGACGGCGCCGCCCATACGGTGCGTGTCGACGCGGTCAGCGGCAAGGCGGACGGGGCGCGGGCCAAGAAGGACCAGGACACGGACGACAAGCGTGAGCTGGCGGACCGGCTGGGCAAGGCCACCGTGACCGCGCAACAGGCCGCGGAGACCGCCACCGGCAAGACCAAGGGGACCGTCACGTCCATCGAACTGGAGGACGCGGACTCCAACGGGGGCGCGCCGAAGTGGTCCGTCGACGTCGTGACGACCGACGACTGGAACAAGACGACCTTCGACATCGACGCGACCAACCGCAAGATCCTGCGGGAACACGTCGACAAGGACTGACCGCGGCAGGTCGGCGGAGCTCGCGTGGCGTGGTGTGGGCCCGCCTCCCGGGGGACGGAGAGACGGGCCCACGACTGGAGGGCTCGCGGAGGTCAGCCCCTCGTCGAGCTCCGCGCGAACGGAGGGGGCGGCGCCGCCGGTTCCGGAGCGGCCGACGGATCGGGGGCTCCCTCGCTGAGGCCGAACCGCGCGTGGAACTTCCGCAGGAAGCCCGGTGCGTACCACGCCGAGCGGCCCAGCAGGCGCATCGCGGCGGGCAGCAGGACGCCACGCACCACGAGGGCGTCGATGAGGACGGCGAGCCCGCTGCCCAGACCGAACAGTTGCAGGAAACTGATCTCGGCCGTGCCGAAGGCGAAGAAGCTCACCGCGAGCAGGAAGGCCGCCGCGCTGACGACGCGTCCGGTGTGCCCGAGGCCGTTGGCCACGGCGGATGCGCTGTCCTCGCCCAGTTCGTGGAGTTCCTTGATCCGGCTGGTGACGAACACCTCGTAGTCCATGGAGAGGCCGAAGGCGACGCAGAACATGAGCACCGTCATCGACGTCTCCATCGGCTGCGGCGTGAAGCCGAGCAGCGAGGAGAGGTTGCCGTCCTGGAAGATCCAGGTCATGACGCCGAGCGTCGCCCCCAGGCTGATCATGTTGAGCAGCAGCGCACGCAGCGGCTGCACGACGCTGCCGGTGAAGAGGAAGAGGAGGAGGAAGGTGGTGACGGCGATCAGGCCAAGGACGAGCGGGAGCTTGCCGCCGATGGAGTCGTTGGAGTCGACCAGTTCGGCGTCGGCCCCGCCCACCAGCGGGTGCGTCCCGGCAGGCGGCGCGGCCGTCCTGACCTCCTCGACCAGGTCCCCGGCCGCGTCCGACTTCGGTGTCAGGGAGCTCACCACGTTGAGCTGCTGCGCGGTGGCGCGGCCGAGCGTCGCGTTGCCGGGCCCGGTCGCCTCGGTCCGCCCGCCGGAGTAGACCCCCGCGCTGGTCTCGACGCGGGCGACACCGTCGAGCCGCGACAGCTCGGCCGCGTACGCCCGCAGCGGGGCCTTGGCCAGCGGCTCGTCGATGACGACACGGAGGGCCGCTGCGTCGTTGCCGTGGAAATTCTCCCGCAGCGACACCGAGACCTGGCGGCTCTCCGAGCCCTCGGGCAGTACGCGTTCGTCCGCCGTGCCGAAGCTGATGCCGAGGAGCGGGCTCGCCGCCGCCAGCAGCACCGCGAGGACCGGCAGCGCGGTGAGCGCGGGCCGCCGCATGACGATACGGGCGAGCCGGCCCCACCCGACCGCCCCCGGCCCGGAGCGCTTGCGCCTCGCCCATGGCATCCGCCCGCTGTCGACCCGGTGCCCGAGGACGTTGAGCAGGGCCGGCATCACGAACAAGGTGGCCAGGGCGGCGAGGACGACGACGCCGACCCCGGAGTAGCCGAACGAGCGGAGGAAGTACTGCGGGAACACCATGAGCGCGGCGAGCGCGGCCGCCACGGTCGCCGCGGAGAACGCGACCGTACGGCCGGCGGTGCTCATCGTCCTGCGGACGGCGTCCTCCACGCTCGCCCCGGACGCGAGCTCCTCCCGGAACCGGCTGATCATCAACAGGCCGTAGTCGACGCCGAGTCCGAGGCCGAGTGCCGTCGTCAGATTGATCGCGAAGACGGAGACGTCGGTGACACCGCCGAGCAGGAAGAGCTGGGCGAAGACGCCCACGACGGCGATGAGCGCGATGGCCAGCGGCAGCAGCGCGGAGACCACGGTGCCGAAGACGACCAGGAGCAGCAGGAGGATCAGCGGCACGGCGATGCTCTCCGCCAGGACGAGGTCCTTCCCGGTCTGCGGCCCCATCTCGTGGCTCACGCCGGTGCTGCCGCCGGCCTTGACCGTGAGCGCGCCCTCGTACGGTCCCGCGTGGTCGTCGATGATGCCCTTGGCGTTCTCCTGCCGCTCCGTGTCGTCGCCCTTCACCCGGGCGAGCACCAGGGCCTCGCGGCCGTCCCTGGAGCGGAGGTCGGGGCCTTTCGTGTCCCAGTACGAGACGACGTTGTCGAGGTCCGGCTCCTTCCTGAGGCCGGACACCAGGGCCCGCCCGTGCCGCTCGGCGGCCGGGTCGTCGACGCGGCCCTCGGCGGTGCGGACCAGCAGCACCAGGTTCGTCTCCCCGCCGAACTTCTCGTCGATGATGTTCCTGGCCCGGGAGGACTGGGAGGCCGGATTGTCGAAACCGCCGCCCAGCAGCTTCCCGAAGGCACCGGCGCCCAGGACGCCCATGAGGGCCACCGCCACGACGGTGAGGGCGAGTACCAGCCGGGACCGGCGGATCGCCAGTTCGGCTATGCGTTCAAACACGCACGATCTCCTTTGCGTTCTCGCGGTGCGTTCGTTCATGCGGCCGGGGGCGTGAAAACGGCACGCTGCGGCGGGAGTTGATTCAGGGGTGAGCGGCACGAGGGGTGAGCGGTGCGGGGTGAGCCCCTCGTCGCCGCTGACGACGCTAGCGAGGCGTCGGAAGATTTGGCAGTGTTAGATTTTCCTCACAGCCCGCAACTTCGCGATGGAACGCGGGAGCTGTCGTCGTACGGTCGTCACATGCCCGCAGACCGAGCCGCAGCCGCCCCGCCCACCCTGCGCCAGCGGCGTCGGGCCGCCGCCACCCGGGAGATCCTGGACGCCGCCGAGGCCCACATCGCCGAGCACGGCGCCGCCGCCCTGTCCCTGCGCGCGGTCGCCCGGAGCCTCGGCATGACCGTGCAGGCGCTCTACCACTACTTCCCGAGCCGGGACGACCTCGTGACGGCACTCGTCACCAAGGGATACGACGACTTGGCGGACGCCGTGCGGACCGCCGTGGACGCCGCGCCGGGCGACCCGGCCCTGCCGCGTCTGGTGGCCGCGGCCGAGGGGTATCGCCACTGGGCCCTCACCCATCCCGAGCGGTTCCAGCTCCTGTACGGAACGCCGCTGCGGTACTACACGGCGCCCGTCGAGGGCCCGACCACCCAGGCGATGCGGCGGATGAGCGCGGTCTTCGAACGCGAGATGTTCGACGGGTTCACTGCGGCGCAGCTGGCCGCCGCCGACACCCCCACCCTCTCCGCACCGCTCCGGGCACACCTGGCCCAGCTGCCACCGGGCGGTCTGGGCGACCTCCCGCCACCGGCCACCGCCCTGCTCATGAGCGCGTGGGGGCACATGCACGGCCTGGTGGTCCTGGAGGTGTTCGGCCACACCTCATTCCTCGGCGGCCACCAGGCCGAGATCTTCCGCATGGCGATGCGGAATCTCTTCGAGGATGTACGCGGCAGGATCCCCGCCGGGGAGTGAGGCGCGGGGGCGCCCGACACGCCGCATGTGCCGGCCCGCCGTGCCGTCAACTCCGGTTCTCCTCCAGGGCTTGGGTGCCCGGAGCGCAGCTCTTCAGCAAGTCGTCGAGTTCGGCGGGCGCCAGCTGCCTGCGGGCGGAGCCGCGGCGGCTGTCGTCCAGCAAGGCGCACGCGCCGTCCAGCCACCGCGGACACGGGGCGACGCCGGTGAACGCGGCGAGGCTGGTCAGTTCCTTCCGGGGGGCGTCGAGGAGGTCTTCGTAGGCCAGTGTCATGCCCTGCGCGGCGGGCAGGCCGGCGAGGAAACGCGCGCCCTCCGTGACGAGTTCGGACCACAGGGCGCCGAACCGCCGCAGAGGGAAGACCCGGTCACGCACGAGGGAGGGGTCGAAGCGCGCTTCGAGCAGCGGGGCCAGGTCCGGCGGCAGGGAGCGTACGTGCTCGGCCGTCAGCTCGCCGAAGTCCTCGACGCCCGTCCGCTCCTTGATCTCGCGCATCAAGGTGATCGTGCGGTAGCCCGGGTGGCGGCTCATCGACAGGGCGCAGTCCGGTCCGTCCCGGTAGAGGTGCACGAACCTGGCGTACGGGAAGGTGGCCCGCAGCCCCGGCGCCCACCCCGTCGAGTAGCCGGAACGCTCCACGACGGCGGTGTGCCCGAACCGTGCGCAGAGCAGCTCGAAGAGCGCTTCATGGTGCCCGGCGGCGGCACGGCCGGGCCAGTCGACGACCGCCGCGCGGATCTCGTCGAGGAGGCCGTCGGGGTCGTCGGTGAGGTGGGGCAGCACCATGAGGGAGAGCGCGGGGATGCCGGTGGTCTCCGCCGCGTACCGCCCCGGGCGGCGCGTGTAGAGGAACTCCGGCATCGGCACCCCGCTGCGGATCATGTTCGTGAAGTAGGGGGTGGGCCGGAAGAGGGCCTCCCAGAACTCCGCGCCCGTCAACTCGCCCGCGGGGAAAGCCGCGTCACCGACCGATGCCATGTACTCGTTGAGGCTGAGGATGCCGGGGTGGGCGTTGAGGACGCGGGACAGCGCGGTGGAGCCGCTGCGGCCCGTACCGATGACGAAGGTCAGACTGCGCAAGGTCACTCTCCGGGGGCACGGGGGCGAGTACTGCGGGGCGACCGCTCCGGCGGGCTGCTTCGGCCGCCGCTGTGTGCACCTCAGCATGCCCGGCGGTTGCCCCGTTTGACCTTGACACGGTGACAACGTCTTCACTGCGGGGCGAGGAGGTGGTCCCGATGACCCAGCCGAGACCGGACACACAGACGCAGCGCGCTCCCCGAGGGCCGCTGCCAGGCCTGGAGGACAGCCGCTCGTCCGTGCGGCTGCGCGCGGCGCTCGCCGTCGGCGCGAGCCCCGACCCGCAGTGCGTCGACAAGCTCATCGAACGGTGCGCGGTCGAGCCCGATTTCTCCGTGCGGGAGACGCTCACGTGGGCGCTCACCCGCCACCCGGCGGCGCTGACGGTACCGCGTCTCGTCCGCGAGGTCCGTTCGGACTGTCCGCAGGCGCGCAGTCAGGCGCTGCACACCCTGTCCAAGATCGGGGATCGCGCGGCGTGGCCGGCGATCACCAGGGCGCTGCTCGCCGATGCCGACGCCGAGGTGGCGCGGAGCGCGTGGCGGGCGGCGGTCGTGCTCGTGCCCGAAGGCGAGGAACGCGGGCTGGCGGCAGTACTGTCGACACAGTTCGGGCGCGGTGACCGTGACACGCACCTGAGCCTCAGCCGGGCGCTGATCGCGCTCGGGGACGTGATCGCACCGGTTCTGCGGGCCGCGACGACGGATCCCGACCCGGACGTACGCGCGCACGCGCTCGCCACGGAACGGCTGGCGCGCGACCCGGACGCCGGATTCGCGTGCGTGATCGAGGAGGCGAAACGTGTCGTCGCCCTCGGCGGCGCGGGCACGGAGGAGTGGGGGACAGGCAGTGTTGATCGGTGAGGTGGCACGGCGGTCCGGGGTCAGCGCCCGGATGCTCAGGCACTACGAGACGCTCGGTCTGGTGCGGCCGACGGGCCGTACCGGCGGCGGCTACCGGGAGTACCGCGACGAGGACATCCGGCGGATCTTCCACATCGAGAGCCTCAGGTCGCTGGGGCTCTCGCTGCGTGACGTCGGGCGCGCGCTCGACGACCCGGGCTTCACGCCCACGGGGCTCGTCGACGACCTCATCCGCCGCACGCGTGAACGCATCGCGGCCGAGACGGAGTTGCTCACCCGGCTCCGCCGGATCGGTGCCGCGGAACCGGACGGCTGGGAGGACGTCCTGCTGACCGTCGCCCTCCTTCAGGCACTGGCGTCGAGGAGCCCCGAGCAACGCCAGCGCGCGGCCCTGTCCGCGGCCGGAGAAGTCCCGGTGCCGGTGGAAGCGCTGGTCGAGGCGGCCCTGAGCGAGACGGACCCGAACGTCGCCGGTGCCCTTCGCTGGGCGCTGGCGCAGTCGGGCGACGAGGGATCACCCCTGCTGGCCGAGGCCCTCGGCGCTCCGGCGGCCGAGGTGCGCGAACGTGCCGTCCAGGCCATCGCCGAGCTTCCGGGCGACGAGGCGACCGCACTGCTGCGGGACGCCCTCGCGCACTCCGACGCCGTGGTCCGCAGGCACGCGGCGACGGCGCTCGGGGCGCGTGGCGTGGCCGAGGCGGTCCCCACGCTCATCGACATGGTCGTCGAGATGACGAACGACGTCGACGCCGCCGACGCGCTGAGCGCGCTGGCGGGCAGCGGCCCCGCACTAGCGGACGAGATCGCCACCGGCCTCGTCGGCCGCCTCGGGGAGAACACCCCCGGCTCGTCCGCGCGTCGGCGGCGGCTGGCGGAGGCGCTCGCCGAGATCCCGGGTGCCACGGCGGCGCGTGTCCTCGCGGATCTCTCCCGTGACGGGGACCGCGCTGTCGCCGTGACGGCGACGTACGTCCTGGGGGTACGTGCCGCCCGGTAGCGTGCCGTCCCCTTGTGGGCTGCCCTTGCGTGGCATTCGCGTCTAGAACACCCCCGGCTCGTCCGCGCGTCGGCGGCGACTGGCAGAGGCGCTCGCCGAGATCCCGGGTGCCACGGCGGCGCGTGCCCTCGCGGATCTCTCCCGTGACGGGGACCGCGCTGTCGCCGTGACGGCGACGTACGTCCTGGGGGTACGTGCCGCCCGGTAGCTCGTCGGTCCTTTATGCCCTTTACGGGCCGCCCGTACAGTGGCACTCGCGTCAAGGGGGCAGGGATGGGTGGGGACGGACTCGGTGTGCGGCTCATGGCGGCGGTGCGGGCGGGGGACGCCGACGCGGTGCGGGCGCTGCTGGACGCCGGCGCGGACCCGGACACGGAGGTGGACGGGCTGTCCGGGCTGTGCGTCGCGGTGGCCGCCTACGACGAGGCGGTCACCGAAGCGCTGGTGTACGGCGGAGCCGATCCCGACCGGGTGCTGCCGGACGGGACGACGCCTCTGTGGCGGGCGGTTGACGGCGGCTCACCCGTGGTCCTCGTCGACCTGCTGGGCACGGACGCGCGGGAGCGGCTGCCGCAAACCGCCCGCGAGCGGCTGCTCGCCCTGGCCCGGGACTGGTACGGGACAGGAGCGGTCGAAGGGCTGCGGCGCCGGACCGGCGCGAGGGGCCCCGCCGTCACGGCCCGGGTGCGGGAGGACGCGTACGACTGGGTCGAGGAGGTCTCGCTCGGCGGACGCGTCGTACGGGCCGGGCACGGCGCCGTCCTCACCTGGCTCGAATGGGCCTTCCACGTCCTGACGCCCGTCGACGAACTGGTCGCCCGTGCCGTCCGGCAGCGGGACGAGGACCACGTCGACTGGACGACGGCGCGCTGGATCCTCGTGCAGCGCCGGAGCGACGAGACCTGGTCGGCCGTGGTCGCCCACCGCCACCACCCCGATCCCTCGCACCGCCGGTTCGTGACGGACTACCTGCGGATGCGGTCGCTGGTGCACTCCGGGCACCACGGCCGGCGGAAGAGGGAGGGCGAACTCCTCGTGGCCTGGGCCACCGAGGAGACGGACGCCGAGACGCTCGCCGAAATCCTCGGCGTGCTCGCCGAGTACGAACACCCCGGGCAGGAGACCGTCGGACTCCGCCACGCCGCCCACCCGGACCCCCGCGTACGCCGCCAGGTGCCCTCGCTTCTCTTCTCCGATCCCCTCTCCGACGACGCCGAGGGGAGCCCGCGCTCACCGGCGGCCAAGGACGCGCTGCTCGCCCTCCTCCGTGACCCGGACGCGGAGGTACGGCTCAGTGCGTCCTCCGTCGCGCCGGGCGGCGGCGAACTCCGGGCCGAGGCCACCGCCGCCCTGCTCCGGCTCGTGGAGAGTCCAGTCGTCAGCGCGCGCCACGGGGCAGTCGTGACCCTCGCCGCTTCCCGTGACCAGGCGCCCGCCGTCGCCGACGCCTTGTTCACGCTGCTGGCCGAGGACGACCAGCTCGTACGCCTTGAGGCCGCCTGGGGACTGGCCCGGCGCGACGACCCGCGTACCGAGGAGGCGTACGAGCGTGTGGGCCCCCTCGGCCCCGGCTTCGAGCACGACCACAGGGTCCACGCGCTGGGGGAGTGGCGACGGCGGAGGGACGAGGCCGTCGGGTGAGGGTCTCCCCGGTCAGGCGTTGACGTCGAAGGGCACGCCGGGTGGCAGGGCCGCGGCCAGGTGGCCGGGGAAGCTCGCGTCCTTCAGGCCGAAGGTGGCGCTGCCGAAGTCGTGGGCGCTCAACTTCTCCCGCACGCCCGCCGGATAGCCGTGCCAGCCGACGAGGGAGGGGAACTGCCAGGCGCCGCGGTGGTTCTCGGGCGGCTCGTCGGCCGCGTTCGCGGGGCGGAAGCAGTGCGTGCCGATGCCGTCCTTGTGGTAGACGATCTTCGGGTGGGTGCCGTCCCAGCGGATCCGGTCGCGCCGGTGGATGTCGAAACGGCCGTGGGCGGACGTGGCGACGTACTCGGCGCGGCCGTCCTTGACCCACACCACCACGTGCTCCCAGTCGTGCCGGTGACCGCCGAGTCCGCTGCCGGGCACGGCCTGGTCCTTCTCGAAGTAGAGGCCGTAGAGGACGGCGCACCAACCGTTGTCGCACTTGGCGCGGGCGTAGCCGTTGGTGTTCGCCAGGTCGCTCGCGTCGCGGCACTGGCCGTTGACCGCGCCGCCCGGCTTGAGGCCGCCGTTCACCGTGCCGTCGGGGGCGATGGCGGGGGTCGGGTAGCAGCCGTCGCCGTCATAGTCGTACGCGGGCTGGAACGTCTGCTCGGTGGCGTCGGCGTTCGCGGGCAGGGCCGGAGGCGGGTCTGCGAGGGCCGCGCCCGCGGTGGCGACCACCAGGGCGAGGGCACAGGCAGCGGACACGGACGTTCTGCGGATCACTCTGCTCGGCTTCACTGCGGTCTCCTGCGTCACGGTGGGGGCACGACAGAGTTGTCATGCCCCCACCATCAGCAGGTGACGCGTACGTTCAACTTCGCTGAACGGAGCAGGAATTGCGCGGTGGCGGAACCCGCCGTATCAGGGACGGCCGGTGAGGTAGCCGCCCATGGACGTGAAGTACTCCGTCGCGGGCAGCTCGCGGCCGTCCTCGGTGCGGACGCGGGTGATGGCGAGGCCGTGGTTGCGGCCGGTGCGGGCGTCGGCGCCGGCGACGATCACCACGCCGTCCCCCTCGCGGTAGAAGATGCGGCCCGGGGTGCCGCCGTAGCGGTTCTCGGAGACGACGGCGGTCACGACTTCGAGGCGCTTGCCCTTGTGGAAGGTGAAGGCGCTCGGGTACGGGGCGGACTGCGCGCGGACGAGGCGCTCCAGGTCCTCGGCGGGCCAGTCCCAGTTGATGCGGATGTCTTCCTCGGCCCGCTTGTGGAAGAAGCTCGCCTGCGACCGGTCCTGCTTGGTGAACTCGGTCTGCCCCGAGGCGATCAGGTCCAGGGCGCCGATCGTCACCGGGGCGATGAGGTCGACCGTCTTGTGGAACAGGTCGGTGGCCGTGTCCGTCGGCTCGACCTTCACCGCGCGCTGCATCACGATGTCGCCCGCGTCGAGCTCCTCGTCCATCATGTGGCCCGTGACGCCGACCTCGCTCTCGCCGTTGATGAGGGCCCAGATCAGCGGGGAGAAGCCCGCGTACTTGGGCAGCAGCGAGTCGTGGATGTTCAGCGTGCCGTGCCGCGGCAGCGTGTAGATGCGCGGCGGGATCCACGTACGCCAGTTGTTGGCGACGATGATGTCCGGGTCGGCCTCCTTGAGGCGGTCGAACAGCTCCTCGTCGTCGGGGCGGTTGCGGATGACCACCGGGACGCCGTGCTCCTCGGCGAGGTCGGCGACCGAATCGCTCCAGATCTTCTCGTACGCGTGCTCGCTCTTGGGGTGGGTCACCACCATCACGACGTCGTGCTCGGAGTCCAGGAGAGCTCGCAGGGTCCGGTGCCCCCAGGTCTGGTAGCCGAACATGACGACCCGCATGTGTTTCCTCCTCGAAGAGCAAAATGAACCGCGCCTAGTAAAGCAAGCCTTACCTAACGGTGCAACAAGTGCCCTTCTGTGGTGAGTTCGGTGGCCCCGACTGCCGCTCTGCCCGATTTGTCGGGTCGACAGGCTGGCCGGATCAGGTTAGCTTTACCTAAGTTCCGCTGGTCGCCGCCTTCGGTGTGCCCGGTTCTGTTGATTTCATCCACGCCTGACAGGCGGCTGTCCCGCACGATGGGAGTGACATGTCTCAGGTTCTTCCTGGCGACGCACCTCTGATTCACGACCTCATTGGCATCGGCTTCGGGCCGTCCAATGTGGCCATGGCGCTTGCGCTCAGCGAGCACAACGCACGGGTCGGCAGGCAGGAGACCGTCACCGCTCACTTCTTCGAGCGCCAGCCCAACTTCGGCTGGCACCGCGGCATGCTCATCGACGACGCGACGATGCAGGTCTCCTTCCTCAAGGACCTGGTGACGCTCCGCAACCCGTCGAGCGAGTACACCTTCCTGCGCTACCTCCAGAGCAAGGGCCGCCTGATCGACTTCGTCAACCACAAGAACCTCTTCCCGCTGCGCGTGGAGTTCCACGACTACCTGGAGTGGGCCGCGGCGAAGGTCGACGACATGGTCTCCTACGGCCACGAGGTCATATCCGTCGAACCCGTCGTGCGCGACGGAGTGGTGGAGTACGTCGACGTGACGGCCCGCTCCGGCGCGGAGACGGTGGTCCACCGCGCCCGGAACCTCGTCATCGGCACGGGACTTCGCCCCGTCGTCCCGGCGGGAGTCGAGCGCACCGACCGCGTCTGGCACAACTCCGACCTGCTGGCCAAGGTGGACGGCCTGGAGGGCACCGACCCCACGCGCTTCATCGTGGTCGGCGCCGGCCAGAGCGCCGCCGAGAACGTGGCGTACCTGCACCGCCGCTTCCCGAAGGCAGAGATCTGCGCCGTCTTCTCCCGGTACGGCTACAGCCCCGCCGACGACAGCAGCTTCGCCAACCGCATCTTCGACCCCCAGGCGGTCGACGAGTACTTCACCGCCCCCGACGACATCAAGCGGCAGCTGATGGACTACCACGGCAACACCAACTACTCCGTGGTGGACATCGACCTCATCGACGACCTGTACCGCCAGGCGTACCAGGAGAAGGTCCTCGGCACCGAGCGGCTGCGGTTCATCAACGTCTCGCGGCTGACCGGCGTCAAGGAGGGCGACGGCAAGGTCCGCGCCACCATCAAGTCGCTCGTCACCGGCGAGGAGAGCGACCTCGACGCCGACGTCGTCGTGCTCGCCACGGGCTACAGCCCCGCCGAACCGCTCGGCGTCCTCGGTGAGGTCGGGAACCACTGCCACCGCGACGAGCGGGGCCGGGTGCGCGTCGAGCGCGACTACCGCCTCACCACCGACCCCGAAGTGCGCTGCGGCATCTACCTCCAGGGCGGTACCGAGCACACCCACGGCATCACCTCGTCGCTGCTCTCCAACACCGCGATCCGCGTCGGGGAGATCCTCGACTCGATCGTCGGCCGGAGCCTGAAGTCCGCGCTGGACGAAGAGTCCGCTCTGGACGAGACCCGGCCGGTCGCCGACGGCGTCGGTTCCGGGCGCTAGATCTCCGCTCGCCCCGATTCCCCCGGGGCTCCGCGTCCGGACCATCCCCCACACGCCTTGCCCGCCGCAGCGCCGTCGTACGGCGTCGCGTCGCGGGTGTCGGCACGCACATCGTGAAAAACCCCGTGAAAGGAACCACCGTGTCCACTGGAACACGCCCCGCGCTGACGCGGCTCGTCAGAAACGTCCCCCGCGTGGCCGTCGCAGCGGTCGCCGCGCTCACCCTGGCCGCCTGTGGGGGCGGCGACGGGAAGTCCGAGACGAAGACCTCGGGCGAGAGCGGCACCAAGTCCGGCGCCTTCCCCGTGAAGGTCGAGCACAAGTACGGCACCACCACGATCGAGTCGGAGCCGAAGAAGGTCGTCACCCTCGGCCTGTCGGACCAGGACGCGGTGCTCGCGCTCGGCGTGAAGCCGGTCGGCGCGGTCGACTGGTTCAAGGAGAAGCCGTACGGCAAGTGGCCGTGGGCGAAGGACAAGTGGGGCTCGACGAAGCCCACGATCGTCGGTGAGCGCGACGAGTACAACATGGAGAAGATCGCCGCGCTGAAGCCGGACCTCGTCATCGCCCAGTACTCGGGGATGAAGAAGGAGCAGTACGACACCCTCTCCAAGTTCACCAAGGTCGTCGCCCAGCCCAAGGGCTCGCCCGACTACGGCGCGTCCTGGCAGGTCATGACCCGGCAGATCGGCAAGGCGCTCGGCAAGGAGGCCGAGACCAAGAAGCTGATCTCCGGCATCGACGCCCGCTTCAAGGCCGTCCGCGACAAGCACCCCGAGTTCGCGAAGAAGACGCTCTCCGTGGCCGACAGCTTCGAGGCCGGCAAGTACTCGGCGTTCACCAAGACGGACCCCAAGTCGATCTTCTTCTCCGAGCTCGGCTTCAAGCTCAAGCCCGAGATCGACAAGCTGGCCAAGCCGGGCGCGAACGTCGCCGACCTCAGCGCCGAGAAGCTCAACGTCCTGGACGTCGACCGGCTGGTGTGGGTGACCTCCAGCACGGAGGCGAACGACCGGATCAAGGCCGAGCCGCTCTACAAGAAGCTGAAGGTCCACAAGGACAAGCGCGACCTGTTCGTGCCGTACCAGGACCCGGACGTCGGTGCCGCGTTCTCCTTCAACACGGTCCTCTCCATCCCGTACGCGATCGACGAGATCGAACCGATGCTGGCGGACATCAAGTAACACCCCTCCGCCGCGGCGGGGCCGGCTGACGAGGGACCAGGAGAGTCGACCACTCGACGGCGCGCCGGACGGCGCGCCGTCGACGACGCGGCTCCTGGTCCCTTCGCGCTCCGCGTACGGGCTCGCTTCGGGCGCGACACCACCTTCACCGACGTACCACCAGGGAAAGGCCATTTCGTACGATGTTTGACGTCGAGTCGGACCGGACATCCGCTTCCGGGATACCCGTGACCGGCGGGCAATCCGGCATCTGGCTTGCCCAGCAGATCGAGCCGGACAGCTCCGCCTACAACATCGTCTTCGCCCTGGACCTGCGCGGCGACATCGACCTCGGCCGTCTCGGCGGCGCCGTCCGGCAGGCCGTCGAGGAGGCCGGGTGCCTCCACGTGAGCGTCATCGGCGAGAACGGCCGGGCCCTCCAGCGGGCCGAGGCCGTCTCCGTGGACGTGCCCGTCGTCGACCTGCGCGACGCGGCCGCCCCCGAGGACGCCGCCGCCGCGTGGATCGCCGCCGACCGCGACCGCCCGGCCGACCTCGCCCACGGGCAGCTCTTCGCCCAGGCACTGCTGCGCCTCGCGGACGACCGCGTCTGGTGGTACCAGCGCTACCACCACATCCTCATCGACGGCATGGGCGTCGCCCTCGTCACCCGCCGCGCCGGTGAGCTCTACACCCTCGGCGAGCAGGCCCCCGCGCCCAAGGACTGGGCCCCGGCCCGCCTCGTCGCCGCCGACGAGGCCTACCGCGCCTCCCAGCAGCACGCCGAGGACCGCGCCTGGTGGCGCGCCCGGATGGCCGACCGGCCCGAGCCCGTACGTCTCGTCGAGCGCGCCCCCTCGCTCATGGCGCGCCGCCTGCGGCGCACCGTCGAACTGCCCGCGGCGGACGTCGAGTCGCTGCACACCGCCGCCCGCGACGCGGGCGTGCGCACGTCCCGCCTCCTCATCGCGTCCGTCGCCGCCTACCTGCACCGCGTCACCGGCGAGCAGGACCTCGTCATCGGCCTGCCGATCGCCGCCCGCGGCGACGCCGTCTCGGCGGACGTCCCCGGCATGGTCTCCAACATCGTCCCGCTGCGCGTCGCCGTCCGCCCCGGCACGACGGGCACCGCCCTCGTGGCCGAGGTGCGCCAGGCCGTAGCCGACGCCCTCGCGCACGGGCGCTACCGCGCCGAGGACCTGGCCAGGGACCTCGGCCTCGTCGACGGCGTGACCGAACTCGTCGGCCCCACCGTCAACATCCTGCCCCGCGGCGACGACCTGCGCTTCGCCGACCACGCCGCCGAACTCCTGCCGGTGTGGCTCGGCCCGGTCAGCGACCTCGGCATCAGCTTCGGCGAGGCGAGCGACGGCAGCGGCATCCACCTCCACCTCGACGCGGACGCCGACGTCTGCGACGAGGAGACGCTCCGCTCCCACGAGCACCGGTTCCTCGCCCTCCTCCGCGCCTTCGCCGAGCACCTCGACCGCCCCCTCGGCCACCTCGAACTCACCACGAGCGACGAACGCGCCCGCCTGCTCGAAGAGTTCGGCGTCGCCCCGCGCGAGGTCACCGACCTGTCCTGGCCCGCCGCCTTCGAGGCACAGGTGCGCCGCGCACCCGACGCCGTGGCGCTCGTCTGCGAGGACGAGGAGCTGACGTACGCGGAACTCGACGCCGAGGCCAACCGGCTCGCCCGCCTCCTCGTGACCCGGGGCGTCGGCTCGGAGGACGTCGTCGCCGTCGCCCTGCCGCGCTCCCCGCAGCTCGTGGTCGCCCTGCTCGCGGTGATGAAGGCCGGCGCGGCCTATCTGCCGCTCGACGCGGACCACCCCCAGGACCGCATCGCCTACATGCTCTCCGACGCCGGGGCGCGCACCGTGCTCACCGTGCGGGAACTCGCGGCCCAGCTCCCGCAGTCGCCGGACGTCACCCCCGTCCTGCTCGACGACCCCGCCACCGCCAAGGCCCGCGCCGCCCTGCCCGGCACCGCGCTCGGGGTGCCGGTCGCGCTCGACCAGGCCGCGTACGTCATCTACACCTCCGGCTCCACCGGCCGCCCCAAGGGCGTCGTCGTCCCCCACGACGGCGTCGGCAGCCTCATCGCCACGGCCACCGACCGCATCGGCATCGACGCGACGAGCCGCGTCGTGCAGTTCGCCTCCGTCGGCTTCGACGTGACGGTGTGGGACCTCATCATGTCGCTGTGCGTGGGCGGACGCGTCATCGTCGTCCCCGCCGAGCGCCGCGTCGCGGGCCCCGCCCTGACCGACTACATCGCCCGGCACCGCGCCACCCACATGATCCTGCCGCCCTCCCTGGTCTCCGCGCTGCCGCAGGAGTGCGAACTGCCCGAGGGCGCCGTCCTGGTGGTCGGCACCGAAGCGGTGCCGAGCGAACTCATCGCCCGCTGGTCCGGGCGCGTCCAGGTCGTCGTCGCCTACGGCCTCACCGAGGCGAGCGTCAACTCCACCCTGTGGCGCGCCGAGCCCGACCGCCCCGGCGCGACCCCCATCGGCGAACCCGACCCGAACACCCGCGCCTACGTCCTCGACGCGGCGCTGCGCCCCGTCCCCGTGGGCGTCGAGGGCGAGCTGTACGTCGCCGGACGCGGCCTCGCCCGCGGCTACCTGGGACGCCCCGCGCTCACGTCGGAACGTTTCGTCGCCGACCCGTACGGCGCGCCAGGCACCCGGATGTACCGCACCGGGGACCGGGTCCGCTGGGCCGCCGACGGCAACCTCGAATTCCTCGGCCGCTCCGACGGCCAGGTCAAGATCCGCGGCCACCGCATCGAACCGGGCGAGACCGAGAGCGCGTTCATGGCCTGCCCCGGCATCGCGCAGGCGGCCGTCCTCGTCCGCGACGACCACCGGGGCGTCAAGCGGCTCGTCGCCTACCTCGTCGGTGACGGCCGCACGGCCGACGAGACCGAGGCCGCCGTGACCGCCGCCCGCGCCCGGGTCGCCGAGGCCCTGCCGGACTACATGGTGCCGTCCGCCGTCGTCGTCCTCGACGGCCCGCTGCCGCTGACGCCCAACGGCAAACTCGACCGACGCGCCCTGCCCGAGCCCCACTGGACGGCCGTGAGCGGCGCCGACGCGCCCGCCACCGAGGCCGAGACCACGCTCGCCGCGCTCTTCGCGGACGTGCTCGGCCTGCCGTCGGTCGGCGTCCACGACAGCTTCTTCGAACTGGGCGGCGACAGCATCGTCGCCGTCCAGCTGGTGAACCGTGCCCGCGAGGCCGGTCTGCGGATCAGCCCGCGGGACGTGTTCCGGCTGCGTACGGTGGCGGCGCTCGCCCGGACCGGGGAAGCGGTGTCCTCTGCGTCGGCCGCGTCGGTGCCGCAGGTCGAGCTGGACGCCGACGCCCTGCCCGTCTCCCCGCTCCAGGAAGGCTTCTTCTTCCACGCCGAGTTCGACGCCGGGGCCCAGGACCTCTACGTCGTCCAGGAACTCCTCGACCTGGCCGGACCCGTCGATCCGGACCGGCTGCGCCAGGCGCTGCAACTGCTCATCGACCGGCACCCGCTGCTGCGCGCCGCGTTCCGGCAGCTGCCCGGCGGCCAGGTCGTCCAGCGCCTCGCCGACCACGTCACGCTGCCGTGGCGGGAGGCCGACCTCACCGGCACCGGCCTCGACGCCCTGCTCGAAGCCGACCGGGCCGAGGGCTTCGACCTCGCCCGGCCGCCGCTGCTGCGCGCCACCCTGATCCGGGACGGCGCACGCCACCGGCTCCTGCTCACCTTGCACCACATCGTCGCCGACGGCTGGTCCGTCTCCGTCCTGCTGCGCGAACTGACCGCCGCCTGCCGGGGCGAGGAACTGCCCGAGCCGGTCGCCCCGCACGCGTACCTGGCGTGGCTGGCGGCCCGGGACCAGGACGCGGCACGCGACGCCTGGCGCCAGGCCCTGGCGGGCCTCGACGAGCCGACCCGGCTGCCGGACCTCGTGACCTCCGACGGCCTTGCGGCCGACGACGCGACCGGGCAGGCCAGGACCGCCCACGTCGACACCCGCCTCCCCGAGCACCTCACCGCCGAACTGACCGCCTACGCCCGCACGCACGGCCTCACCCTCAGCACCGTCGTCCACGGCGTCTGGGGCCTGCTCCTCGGCGCCCTCACCGGTCGGCGGGACGTCGTCTTCGGCACCACCGTGTCCGGCCGCACCACCGAGGTGGCGGGCCTGGACTCCGCCGTCGGCCTGTTCATCAACACCGTGCCCGCCCGCGTGGAGCTGCGCCCCGACGAGTCCCTCACGGACCTGCTGCGGCGGGTCCAGGACGAGCACTCGGCGCTCCTGGACCACCAGCACATCGGTCTCGCCGACATCCAGAAGACCGCGGGCGGCGGCGAACTCTTCGACACGCTCGTGGTCTTCGAGAACTACCCGACCGGTGACGTGTCCGCCGCCGGCGAGCCGGACGCCCCGCGCATCACGGCCGCCGAGGTGTACGACGCCGTGCACTACCCCCTCGCGCTCGTCGTCGAGCCGGGGGAGAGCCTGCTGCTGCGGTTCAAGCACGACGCGGGCCGCCTCGACCGGGCCACCGTGGACGTGCTCGCGGGCCGGTTCGCGGCGCTGCTGCGCACTCTGGTCACCGAGCCCGGCCGCACGGTCGCCCGCACCGGCCTGCTCTCCGGCCCGGAGCACGAGCGGCTCGCCGAGCTGAACGCCACCGCGCGGCCGGTCCCGGACGCCACGCTCGCCTCGCTCTTCGCCGCGCAGGTCGCCCGCACCCCGCAGGCCCCGGCCGTCGTCTTCGAGGACACCACCCTCACCTACGAGCAACTGGACGGGCGCGCCGAAGCCCTCGCCCGGCGGCTGCGGGCACGCGGCGCCGGTCCCGAGCAGTACGTCGCGGTCGCCGTGCCCCGCTCGGCGGAGCTGATGGTCGCCCTCCTCGGCGTCCTCAAGGCGGGCGCCGCCTACCTGCCCGTCGACCTCGACTATCCCGCGGACCGCGTGGCGTTCATGCTCGGCGACTCGGGCGCGCGCACCGTCGTCACCACGGCGGAGGCGGCCGGCCGGCTGCCCGCCGTACCGGGTCTGGAACCCCTGGTCGTCGACGAGGCGGAGCAGAGCGCTGGTGGCGCAGAAGCGCCGCGGGTCCAGCAGGCGGAGCCCGACCACCCCGCCTACCTCATCTACACCTCCGGCTCCACCGGCCGCCCCAAGGGCGTCGCCGTCACCCACCGCGCCATCGTCAACCGGCTCGCCTGGATGCAGGGGGAGTACGGCCTCACCGCCGACGACCGGGTGCTCCAGAAGACCCCCGCCAGCTTCGACGTGTCGGTGTGGGAGTTCTTCTGGGCCCTGATCGAGGGCGCCACCGTCGTCCTCGCCCGCCCCGAGGGCCACCGCGACCCCGCCTACCTCGCCGACCTGATCCGGGCCCGGCGGATCACGACCCTGCACTTCGTGCCGTCGATGCTGGCCGCGTTCACCCAGGTCATGGAGGCCACCGCCGACCGGCGTGACTGGGCGGCGAGCCTGCGGCGCGTCTTCTGTAGCGGCGAGGCGCTCACCGGCGCGGACGCCCGCCGCTGGAGCGAGCTGACGTCCCGCTCCGGCCAGGCACCCGTGCCGCTGCACAACCTCTACGGGCCCACCGAGGCCGCCGTCGACGTGACGTACTTCCCCTACGAGGGCGCCGCCGGACTCGCCGTCCCCATCGGCCGTCCCGTCTGGAACACCCGGCTGCACGTCCTCGACCCCTTCCTGCGTCCGGTGCCCGACGGCGTGCCCGGTGAGCTGTACCTCGCCGGTGTGCAGCTGGCACGCGGCTACCACGACCGGCCAGGACTGACCGCCGACCGGTTCGTCGCCGATCCGTTCGGCGCGCCCGGTGAGCGCATGTACCGCACGGGCGACCTGGTGCGCCGCCGCGCCGACGGCGCCGTGGAGTACCTCGGCCGCACCGACCGCCAGGTCAAGATCCGCGGCAACCGCGTCGAACTCGGCGAGATCGAGGCGGCCCTGGCGGGCCTGCCGGGCGTCGCCCGCGCCGCCGTGGTCGTCCGCGACGGCGCCCTCGTCGGCTACGTGGTCCCGGCCCCCGGCACCACCGTCCCCGACACCGACGCCCTGCACGCCGCGCTCGCCGACGCGCTGCCAGCGGCCATGGTGCCAGGCGCCGTGCTGGCCCTGGCCGAGCTGCCGTTGACGCCCAGCGGCAAGCTCGACCAGAACGCCCTGCCCGCGCCCGACGTGACGGCGCGGGCCGGTGGCCGCGCGCCCCGCGACGAGCGCGAGCGCGCCCTGTGCGACATCTTCACCGCCGTGCTCGGCCTGGAGGGCATCGGCGCCGACGACGACTTCTTCGTCCTCGGCGGCGACAGCCTCACCTCCATCGCCGTCGCCACCCGCGCCCGTGAGCGGGGGCTGACGCTCAGCCCCCGCGACGTCTTCGAGCACCGCACTCCCGCCGCGCTCGCCACCGCCGCCGCCGAAGCGGCCCCGGCCCCCACCCCCGAGGCAGCACCCGTGCCCAGCGACAACGTCACCGTCTCCGCCACCGACGCCGGACAGGCCGCCGCCGCGCTCCAGGCCATGCTGGCCCAGCAGGACCAGTCCGGAGCGGCCGTCGACCCCGCCCTGCGGGCGCTCCTCGACCAGCTGACCTCCGCCGCCGCGCCCCAGCAGGCCCCGGCCGCGACCCCGGGCCCCCTGGGCGGACTTGAGCTGTCACCCGAGGAGACGGCCCGCGTCGAAGCCGTCGCCGGACATCCGGTCACGGACATCTGGCCGCTCTCCCCGCTCCAGGAAGGCATGTACTTCCACGCCACCTACGACGCGGGCGACGCCCTCGACGTCTACCTCTCGCAGGAGACCCTGGACCTCGACCGGCGCGTCGATGCCGACCGGCTGCGCGCCGCCTGCCGCACGCTCCTGGAGCGCAACGTCAGCCTGCGCGCCGGGTTCACCAGCGACGGCCTGCCGAGCCCGGTCCAGTTCATCGTGGACGGCGCCGAGATCCCCCTCACCGAGGTGGACCTGTCCGCACTGCCCGCCGACGAACAGCGCACCCGTACCGAGGAGCTGCTCGCGGCCGACCGCCGTCAGCGCTTCGACCTGTCCGCGGCCCCGCTGTGCCGCCTGCTCCTGATCCGCCTCGGCGACGGCCGGGACCGGCTCGTCGTCACGCACCACCTCATCGTCTGGGACGGCTGGTCGGCGTGGCTGTTCCTGGAGGAGCTCTTCACGCTGTACGAGCGCTCCGGCGACGCCACCGGCCTGCCCGCCCCCGGCTCGTACCGCGACTACCTGGGCTGGCTGGACGAGCAGGACACCACGGCCGCCCTCGACGCCTGGCGCACGGCCCTGACCGGGTTCGACGAGCCGACCCTGCTCGCGCCCTCGGGCCGCGACGCCGGACCGGTCATCCCGGCGGACTTCGACGCCGTGCTGACCCCGGAGACGAGCGAGAAGCTGCGCGCCCTCGCCCGCCGCCACGGGCTCACCCTCAACACCGTGCTGAACGCCGCCTGGGGCCTGGTGCTCTCCGCGATGACCGGCCGTGCCGACGTCACCTTCGGCACCGCCGTCTCCGGACGGCCCGCCGACGTGCCGAACGTCGCCGGCATCATCGGCATGTTCCTCAACACCGTCCCCGCCCGCGTCGCCTTCTCCCCGGACGAGCCCCTGCTCGACCTGCTGCGCCGCATGCAGTCCGAGCGCGCCGCCGTCATGCCGTACGAGTACGTGGGGCTCGGCACCCTCCAGCAGGAGACCGGCCACCGGAAGCTCTTCGACACCCTGTTCGTGCTGCGCTCGGCCGACGGCGAGGACCGCGCGGCGGCCCTGCGGCAGCGGCACGGCATCACCGGCGTCACCAACGTCGACGGCACGCACTTCCCGCTCACGCTGATCGTCACGCCCGGCGCCCGGACCCGGGTCACCCTGGCGGCCCGGCCCGACCTGTTCGACGCGGCCGAGGCGCAGACGATCCTCACCCGCTTCACCGCCGTGCTCGACCGGCTGGCGGCGGCCCTCGAAAGCGGCACCCCCGGCTCCGCCCGGACCGTCGGCGTCGACCTGCTGCTGCCCGGCGAGCGCTCCTCGCTGGACCGCGACTGGGCGGACAGCCGCGAGCCGGTGCCCGACGAGACCGTCGCCGACCTGCTCGCCGCCCAGGTCGCCCGCACCCCCGACGCGGTCGCCCTCGTCTTCGGCGAGCGCTCCCTCACGTACGCCGAACTCGACGCGCACACCAACCGGCTCGCCCGGCTGCTGCTCGCCCGCGGCGCCGGACCGGAGAAGGTCGTCGCGCTCGCGCTGCCGCGCTCCATCGAGATGGTCGCCGCGCTCTTCGCCGTCCTGCGCACCGGAGCCGCGTACCTGCCGCTCGACCTCGACCACCCCGCCGACCGGCTGCGCCTGATGGTCGAGGACACCGGGCCCCTGTGCCTGCTCTCCACGGCCGCCGTCGCCCCGACCCTGCGCGGCACCGAAGGCCCCGTCGCCCCCGAACTGCTCCTGGACGACGAGACCGTGGCCGCCGAGCTGGCCGCCCTGCCCGGCGGTGAGATCACCGACGCCGAGCGGCCCGCCTTCGCGCACGGCGTGCCGGGCCGCCTGGAGCACCCCGCGTACGTCATCTACACGTCCGGCTCCACGGGCCGCCCGAAGGGCGTCGTCACCCCCTACCGCGGGCTGACGAACATGCAGCTCAACCACCAGAAGGAGATTTTCGACCCGGCCATCGCCTCGGCGGGCGGACGGCGGCTGCGCATCGCGCACACCGTCTCCTTCGCCTTCGACATGTCCTGGGAAGAGCTGCTCTGGCTCGTCGAGGGCCACGAGGTGCACGTCTGCGACGAGCAGCTGCGCCGCGACGCCGAGGCGCTCGTCGCCTACTGCGACGCGCACCGCGTCGACGTCGTCAACGTGACGCCCACCTACGCCCAGCTCCTCATCGAAGAGGGCCTCCTCGACCAGGACGAGACGGCCGGCAAGCACCGGCCCGCGCTGGTCCTGCTCGGCGGCGAGGCCGTCCCCGACACGGTGTGGACGAAGCTGCGCCGCACCGAGGGCACCTACGGCTACAACCTGTACGGCCCCACCGAATACACCATCAACACGCTCGGCGGCTCCACCGCCGACAGCGCGACCTCCACCGTCGGCGTGCCGATCCGCAACACCCGCGCCTACGTCCTCGACACGATGCTGCGCCCGGTCCCGCCGGGCTGCCCCGGCGAGCTGTACATCGCCGGCACCGGCCTGGCCCGCGGCTACCACGACCGGGCCGCCCTGACCTCGGAGCGGTTCGTCGCCGACCCGTTCGGGGCGCCCGGAGAGCGCATGTACCGCACCGGCGACCTCGTGCGGCAGCGCCCCGACGGCCTGCTCGACTTCCTCGGCCGCACCGACGACCAGGTCAAGATCCGCGGTTACCGCGTCGAACTGGGCGAGATCTCCACCGCCCTGTCCGCGCACCCGGACATCGCGCACGCCGCGGTCGTCGTGACCGAGAGCGCCGGAACCAAGCGCCTCGTCGGCTACGTCGTGCCCGAGGAAGGCGCGGACCGGGGCGAGGAGCTGACCCAGCGGCTGCGCGACCACCTGAAGGCCGGACTGCCGGACTACATGGTGCCCTCCGCGCTCGTCACCGTGGACACCCTGCCGCTGACCGTCAACGGCAAGCTCGACGTCAAGGCCCTGCCCGCCCCCGACCTCGGTGCCACCGGCCCGAGCCGCGCGGCCCGCACACCGCGGGAGGAGACGCTCTCCGCGCTCTTCGCCGAGGTGCTCGGGCTGCCCGAGGGAAGCGTCGGCATCGACAGCGACTTCTTCGAGCTCGGCGGCCACTCGCTGCTCGCCACCCGACTCGTGAGCCGGGCCCGCACCGCGCTCGACACCGAGCTGGCGATCCGCGACCTGTTCGAGGCGCCCACCGTCGCCGAACTGGTGGAGCGCGTCCAGCGCGCCGACGGCCCCGCGCGCCCGGCGCTCACCGCGGGCGAGCGGCCCGACGAACTGCCGCTCTCGCACGCCCAGCAGCGCCTGTGGGTCATCCAGCAGATCGAATGCACCTCGGCCGCGTACAACTTCCCGCTGGTCATGCGGTTGAGCGGCGCCCTCGACACCGACGCGTGGCGCACCGCGCTCGCCGACGTGACGGCGCGGCACGAGGCGCTGCGCACGGTCTTCGTCACCGCCGCCGACGGCCGCACCTTCCAGCGCGTGCTCCCCGCCGAGCAGGCGCGCCCCGTGGTGGAGTGCCTGTGTGCCGGTGAGGACGAGGTGCCCGGCATCATCGACGCGGCCGTCAACCGGCCGTTCGACCTCGCCGCCGAACTGCCGCTGCGGGCCACCGTCGTGGAGCTGGCGCCCGAGGACCACGTCGTCGTGCTCCTGCTGCACCACATCACCACCGACGAGTGGTCGGACCGACCGTTCCTGCGCGACCTGGCCACCGCCTACGCGGCCCGCCTCGCCGGCACGGCCCCCGACTGGGAGCCGCTGCCCGTCCAGTACGCCGACTACGCACTGTGGCAGCAGCGGCTGCTCGGTGACCCCGAGGACGAAGGCAGCCTGGCCGCGCGGCAGTTGGAGTACTGGCGCACGACGCTCACCGGGGCCCCGGAAGAGCTGGAGCTGCCCACCGACCGGCCGCGTCCCGCGCGCCCCGCGTTCTCCGGCGCCGAACTGGACATCGCCTTCGACGCCGAGCTGCACGAGGGGCTGCGGCGGCTCGCCAGGGAGACCGGCGCCAGCATGTTCATGGTGGTGCACGCCGCCGTGGCCGCCCTGCTCCACCGCATGGGCGCCGGGACGGACATCCCCCTCGGCTCGCCCATCGCCGGGCGCGGCGACGAGGCGCTCGACGAACTGGTCGGCTTCTTCGTCAACACGCTGGTGCTGCGCACCGACGTGAGCGGCGACCCCAGCTTCACCGAACTGCTCGCCCGGGTGCGGGAGACCGACCTGGCCGCGTTCTCCCACGCCGACGTGCCCTTCGAGGCGGTCGTGGAGAAGCTCAACCCGACGCGCTCGCTCTCCCGCAACCCGCTCTTCCAGGTGATGGTCGGCTACCACGCCCGGACCGGCGACGCGCTGGAACTGCCCGGCGTGCGCCCGGAGTACGTGCCGTTCCGCACCCGCTCGGCCAAGTTCGACCTGGTCTTCAGCTTCACCGAGCACACCTCGACGGACGGTGGCGCCGACGCGCTGAACTGCCGTCTGGAGTTCGCCACCGAGCTGTTCGACCAGGGCACCGCCGAGCGGATCGGCGACCGCCTGCGCAGGCTCGTCGCCGCGCTGGTCTCCGCCCCCGAGCAGCCCCTGTCGCAGGCGGAGATCCTCGCCGCCGACGAACGGCAGCTGGTCCTCGAAGGGTTCAACGGCGCGCCACGCGCGGTCGACGAGGAGACCTTCCCCGCGCTGTTCGCGCGGCGGCTCGCCGAGCGGCCCGACGCGGTCGCCGTCGTGGACCGCTCCCGGTCGGTCAGCTACGCGCAGCTCGACGCCCGCGCCAACCGCGTCGCCCGGCTCCTCGCCGCGCGCGGGGTGGGCGCCGAGAGCGTGGTCGGCGTGGCCGTGCCCCGCTCCGTGGACATGGTCGCCGCCGTGCTCGCCGCGCTGAAGCTCGGCGCCGCGTTCCTGCCGCTCGACCTGGTCCACCCCGGCGACCGCCTCACGTACATGATCGAGGACTCGGGGGCGGCCCTCGTGGTCGGCACCGAACCGGTCGCGGGGAAGATCCCCGGTGTGCCCGGCGTCCCCGTGGTGCTGCTCGACGAGCCGGACACCGCCGCCGAACTGGCGGACCTCTCCGACGCACCCCTCGACGGCGGACCGACCGGCCTGGACCAGGCCGCGTACGTGATCTACACGTCCGGCTCGACCGGCCGCCCCAAGGGCGTCGTCGTACCGCACGAGGGCATCTCCAGCCTCGTCGCCACCGCCGTCGACCGGATGGGCCTGCGGCACGACAGCCGGGTGCTCCAGTTCGCGTCGATCGGCTTCGACGTCTTCGTCTTCGAACTGGCCATGGCCCTGTGCCACGGCGGGCGGCTCGTCCTCATCACCGACGAGGCGCGCGTCGCGGGCCCCGCGCTCACCGACTTCCTCGCCGACCAGCGGATCACCCACATGATCCTGCCGCCGTCCCTGGTCTCCGCGCTGCCGCCCGGCTGCCAACTGCCCGAAGGGTCGACCGTCCTGGTCGGCACCGAGACCGTGCCGCCGGACCTCTTCGAGCGGTTCGGCACGACGGCCCACCTGATCTGCGCGTACGGACTCACCGAGGCGACGGTCAACTCCACCCTGTGGCCCGCCCGCGAGCACAGCGGCCCGACCGGCGGCCGGGTGCCGATCGGCCGCCCCGACCCCAACACGCGCTGCTACGTCCTCGACGAGCACTTGCGGCCGGTCCCGCCGGGCGTGGTGGGCGAGCTGTACGTCTCCGGGCGCGGCCTCGCCCGCGGCTACCTCGGCAAGGCGGCCCTGACGTCGGAACGGTTCGTCGCCGACCCGTTCGGCGCGCCCGGCAGCCGCATGTACCGCACGGGTGACCGCGCCCGCTGGTGGGCGGACGGCAACCTCGACTTCCTCGGCCGGGTCGACACCCAGGTCAAGGTGCGGGGCTTCCGCATCGAGCTGGGCGAGATCGAGGCCGCCCTCGCCGGGCACCCCGCGGTCGGCCAGGCCGCCGTGGTCCCCGACCGGGACGGTGACATCGTCCGCATCATCGGCTACGTCGTACCGGAGCGCGACGGCCACGTCGCACCGGAGCGCGAACTCGACCCGCAGGAGGTCCGCGCCCATGTCGCCGGCCTGCTGCCCGAGTACATGGTGCCCGCGATCGTCGTGCCGCTGGACGGGCCGCTGCCCCTGACGCCCAACGGCAAGCTGGACCGCAAGGCGCTGCCCGCGCCGGACTGGTCCGCGATGACCGGCGAGGCCCGCCCCGCCACCGAGACACAGGCCCGGCTCGCCGAACTGTTCCGCGAGATCCTGAAGCTCGACAGCGTCGGCGTGCACGACAACTTCTTCGCGCTCGGCGGCCACTCCATGGCGTCGATGCGGCTCCTGAGCCGCATCCGCGCCGAGTTCGGGGCGGAGCTGAGCATCAGGGACGTCTTCGATGCGCTGACCGTCGCCGGGATCGCCGGCAAGCTCGACGGCGCCGCGGCCGCCCGCCCGGCCCTGCTCCGCGCCGAGCACCACGACGGGCCGCGGCAGGCCGCACCCGTCCAGCGCCGGCAGTGGGAGACGCACCGCCGGAGCCCCGGCTTCGACCACGCGCTCGTCCTCCGCTCCCCGGGCGGCCTCGACACGGACGCGCTGCGTGCGGCGCTCGCCGATGTGGTGAGCCGCCACGAGCCGCTGCGCACGGCGTTCGTCGAGCGCGACGGCACCCTGCTCCAGCGGCCGGCCGGGGCGCCCGCCCTGACCGTGGAGCGGTGCGCGGACCTGGACGGCCGCCTGGCCGAACTCGCCGCGCACAGGCCCGACCTGGAGGCGGAGGCCCCGCTGCGGGCCCACCTGCTCACCGGCCCGGACGACCGCCAGGCCCTGCTCCTGACCATGCACTACCTCGCGGTGGACGAATGGTCGGTGGTCCCGCTCTTCCGCGACCTCACCTCGGCCTACGCGGCCCGTACGCAGGGCGGGGCGCCCGCGTGGGAGCCGCTGCCGGTCGCGTACGGCGACTACGCCGACTGGGCCCGCGAGGTGCTCGGCGACCTCACGGACCCCGGCAGCAGGGGCGGGCAGCAGCTCGCGTACTGGCGCCAGGCGCTCGCTGACGTACCGAAGGAGCTGGCTCTTCCGGCGGACGGTCCGCGCGCGTCCGTCGCGGACGGCACCGGCCGGCCCGGCGGCCACGTCGGCTTCGTCCTCGACGAGGAGCTGCACGCGGCCGTGGACCGGCTCGCCCGCGCCACCGGCACCAGCATGTTCATGGTGCTGCACTCGGCGCTCGCGGCCCTGCTCACCGCCCATGGCGCGGGCACCGACCTGCCCATCGGCACGATGGTCGCGGGCCGCACCGACGACCAGCTCGCCGACCTGGTGGGCTGCTTCCTCAACACGGTCGTCCTGCGCACCGACACGGCGGGCGACCCGACCTTCGCGGAGCTGCTGACCCGGGTGCGCGAGACCACGCTGAGCGCCCTGGACCGCCAGGAAGTACCGTTCGACGAGGTCGTCCGCGCGACCGGTCTGCCGCCCGAGGGGCCGCAGGTCATGGTGATCCACCACGAGCAGGCCGACCTGGAGCAACTGGAGGGCGGCATCGGCTCCCTGGAGGCGGTGCCGACCGGCACGGCCCGCGCCGACCTGACCCTCAGCTTCTACGAACCCCGTGGCGACGGTCCCGTGCACTGCGGGCTGATCCACGCGACCGACCGGCTCGGCACCGCCAAGGCGCGGCAGCTGGCCGACGAACTCCAGACGCTGCTGCGTACCGTGGCAGCCGAGCCCGAACAGCCGCTCTCCGAGCTGTTCACCGTACCGTCCATGAGGAGTGACAAGGCATGAGCACCAACCCGTTCGAGGACCCGCAGGGCACCTTCCTGGTCCTGGTCAACGACGAGAACCAGCACTCGCTGTGGCCGTCCTTCGCCGAGGTGCCCGCCGGCTGGCGGGTCGTCTTCGGCGAGGACACCCGTGAGGCCTGCCTGGCCCATGTGGAGGCCCACTGGACCGACATGCGCCCCGCGAGCCTGGCCGCCGCGCAGGGCTGACCGCCGGCCGGCGGACCGACCGCCGCCCCCGGAGAGTTCTTCCTCTCCGGGGGCGGCGGTCTTTTCGTACGTGCCGGGAGGGGTGGTGGCTGCCGCGGTGGCGGGGCGCCGCCCGGGTCCCTCGGGGGAGGGCATGGCGGGTGCCGCTTCGGTGTCCGGTCCGCGTGTACATCCCGGTGCCCGGTCCGCGTACGCGTCCGCGTTGTTCGGTCCGCGTACACCGCGAACGGCGGAGGGGCCCGAACCGCAAGCGGTTCGAGCCCCTGTCGTGTCGGCGCAAGCCGTGTGCTCAGGCCCCCTCGGGAGCCTCCCGGCGGCTGTCGGACCAGGCAGCCCACAGGGCGGCGTAACGGCCACCGGCCGCCACGAGTTCGTCGTGCGTGCCGGTCTCGACGACGCGGCCCTGGTCGAGGACGACGACGCGGTCCGCGGTCGCGGCCTGGGGGAGGCGGTGCGCCACCAGCAGGCCCGTGCGGCCTTCCAGCGCCCGCACGGCCGCCGTCTCCAGGACGCGGGCGCCCGCGCTGCCCGCGTCGGCCGTGGCCTCGTCGAGGATGGCGATGGGCGGGTCCGCGAGCACCAGGCGGGCCAGGGCCAGGTGCTGGGCCTGGGTCACCGTGAGCCGGTGCCCTCCCTCGCCGACGACCGTGGCGAGGCCCTCGGGCAGGGCCTCGGCCCACTCCAGGGCACCCACATGGGTCAGGGCCGCGCGCAGTTCGTCGTCGGTGGCCTCGGGCCGGGCCAGGCGCAGGTCCTCCGCGAGCGGCCCGGCGAACACGTGGACCTCCTGGCTGATGAGCGTCACCGCCCGGCGCACCCCGGCGGGACCCAGCTCCCGGGTGTCGACGCCGCCCAGGGCGATGGCCCCCTCCGACGGCTCGTGGACCCCGGCGATGAGCTTGGCGAGCGTGGTCTTCCCGGCTCCGCTCGCACCGACCAGCGCCACCCGCTCACCGCTGCGGATCTCCAGGTCGACATCGGCCAGCACCGGCTGACCCGAGGCGTACGCGTGGCCGAGCGCGGTCACCTTGACCGAGCCGTCCACCGGGACGCCGCTGCCCTGCGGAGCACGCTCGGCGGGGAGGTTCGACACCCCGATCAGACGGGCGAAGCTCGCGCCCGCGGACTGCGCGTCGTCGAGCAGGAACAGCGCGGCGTTGACCGGGTTGAAGAGGCTGTGGAAGTACAGCGCGGCCGCGGTGGCCGTACCGATGCTCACCGAGCCGTTGTCGACCAGCGCGAAGCCGGTGCCGAGCACGGCGGCGAGACCGAGGTACTCGGCGAGGTTCAGCCGGGAGAAGAACCCGGTGACGATGTGGATGCCGCGCAGCGCCAGGTCACGCGCCGACGCCGACCGCTGCTCCAGGAGACCGGCGTGCGTGCCGTTGAGCCGGAAGGCGCGCACGGTCCGCACCCCGCCGATGCTGTCGAGCAGCTGGTGCTGCAAGGCCCCGGTGGCGACGCGGTGTTCGGCGTACACGGGGGAGGAGCGGCGCAGATACCAGCGTACGGAGAGCACCTGGACGGGCATGGCCACCAGCGCCGCGAGCAGGAACCGCCAGTCGAGGACGGCGAGTCCGCCGAGGGTCAGCACAATGGTGAGCGCGGAGCGGGTGAACTCCGGCATGGCCTGGCGCACCGACTTGGCGATCATGGAGACGTCGCTGGTGACCCGGGAGACCAGGTCGCCCGAGCCCGCGGCCTCGACGCGCTCCAGCGGCAGCCGCAGCGCCCGCTCGATGAACTGCTCCCGCACGGCCGCCAGCACGGTCTCGCCGAGCCGGGCGACCAGCGCGCTGCCGACGGCGGTCGCGGCGCCGCGCACCAGTGCCACCGCGACCAGCAGGACGAGCGGCACCGTCAGCGCGTCGGAGCCGCGCTTGTCCACCACCAGGTCGACGATGTGCCCGAGCAGGGGAGCCGTCAGCAGGCCGATCCCGGTGCCCGCGGCCAGGACGACGAAGGCACCCGCCGCCAGGAGCCGGTGGCCGCGCAGCATGGTGCGCAGCGCGGCCAGGCTCTCGGCGGCGGAGGCGGTCGGCAGAAGCACGCGGTCCGTGCCGGCAGGGCTCATGGTGTCGGGTGTCTCTTCTGTCTGTTCCGGCTTGGTGGTCCGCGCCGGCTGCTGTGTCTCGCTCGCGTACGCGGATGTCATGCGAGCACCGCCGCTCGGTACGCCTCGTCGCCGGCGACGAGTTCGGCGTGGCGGCCCTCGGCCGACACGGTGCCCTCGTCGAGGACGATCACGCGGTCGGTGACCGCGAGGAGGGCCGGGCTCGTGGTGATGAGCAGGGTGGTGCGGCCCTGGCGGGCCTCGCGCAGCCGGGCGGCGATCCGCGACTCGGTGACGGTGTCCACGGCGGTGGTCGGGTCGTGCAGGACCAGGACGGGCCGGTCGGCGGCGAGGGCGCGGGCGATCGCGACGCGCTGGCGCTGGCCGCCGGAGAGCGACCGGCCGCGTTCGGCGAGCACCGTGTCCGCGCCGTCGGGCAGCAGCCGGGCGACCTCGTCCGCCGCGGAGGCGGCGAGGGCGGGGTCGACGGCCGCGGCTGCGGCCTTGGCGTCCGCGCCCGCCCGGACGTTGTCCAGGAGGCTGCTCTCGAACAGGTCGGCGTCGTGGTGGGCGACCAGCACGGCGCGGCGCAGCCCGTCCGGGTCGAGTGAGGTCAGGGATACGCCGTCGAGCTCGACGGTGCCGTCGGCCGGGTCGAGCTCCCTGGCCAGGCAGTGCAACAGGTCGTCGGCGACGGCCGGGTCCTTGGTGACGACGCCGGTCAGGCTGCCCGCCTCGATGTCGAGGTCCACCGCGCGCAGCGTGCCGAGCGACACCCCACGCAGCCGGATGTGCCCCGCGGCCCGGTCGGACGGCGTGTCCTCGCCGCCCTCCACGGCGGCGGGCGCGGCCAGCACCTCGGCGATCCGCCGTGCGGACGCGCGGCCCTGGGCGAACTCGGCGTTGACGTAGGTGAGCAGCTGGAACGGGCCGAGCAGGAACTGTGCGAGGCCGACCGCCGCCACGAGTTCGCCGACGCTGATGCTGCCGCGCATGGCGAGGTAGGCGCCCACGACACCGATGACGGCGATGAAGACTCCGGTCAGGGCGAGGACGGCGCCCTCGTGGCCGGACCGGCTGCGGGCGGCCCTGAGCGCGGCGGCCAGGGAGTCCTGACTCGTCGTGCGGTAACGGGCCACGGCGGCCGACTCGGCGCCCATGCCCTTGAGGACGCGCAGCCCCGAGACCAGGTCGGCGGCGACGCCGGAGGCGTGCGCGGCCTGCTCCTGCTCGGTCTCGCTGCGGCGCTCCAGCGGCCGGCTGATGCGGTGCCCGAGCCACAGCAGCGGCGGAATGCCGAGCAGGACGAGGAGGCCGAGCGGGACGGAGATCCTGAGCAGCGCCACCGCGCTGATGACCAGGGCGGCGACCGCCGCCACGCCGTAGGTGAGGACCGTCGCCACGGAGCCCACCCGGCGGGCGTCGTTGGTGGCGATGCTGGTGAGCGCGCCCGGCAGCCGGTTCGCGTCGGAGCCGCCGCGCGGGTCGAGGACCCGGGCGCCGAGTTCGAGCCGCAGCTCGTGGGCGGCCTGCTCGCCCGCGCCCTCCGTGATCCGCGCGCTGTTGCGGTAGCACGTGGACAGGACGAAGAAGAGGACCGCGAGCACCAGGAGCCAGCGCCACAGGGCCCCCGAGTCGCCGGTCGCGACGGCCGTGTCGATGGCGACGCCGATGACCACAGGGACCAGGGCCTCGCATCCCTGGTGAGTCATGCCGAGCAGGGAGGCGGCGACGATACGGCGTCGTTGCCCCCTGATCGCCCTGCGGAGGACGTGCCCCCCGGTTGGTGCTCCAGCTGGCATGCGGCCCTCCGCGACGATGTTCATATGGTTAGGTAAGGCTACTCTAAACAGGCGGCGCGGCTCTGTCGCCACCGAGGCGTCCTCGGCGCCCTCCGCGCCCTCGGCTTCCCCCATCGTGACCGCACGTCCATCTCGAGGTCACCACCCGCGCGTTGACCGGGCCGGATGCGTTCGGTTAGGCTCACCTAAGTCCCAACTTGCCGTTCGCGCCGTGTTCTTCGTGTATCGCACGCGGCACGACGCCTGAACCGCCGCCAGGGGGAGTTGTCGTTGTCGGTCGAAACCCGGGCGGTGTCCGAAGAGACGGCCCCCGTCGCGGCCCCGCCCGCGGCGGGCCGGACCGTGCACGCCCTGCGGGGCGTGGGCCTGCTCGTGGCGCTGGGGGCCCTGGTCCTCGTCGCGTTGCTCAGCATCTGGGTGGGTACGAGGGGAATTCCCTTCACCGCCACCTGGAGTGCGCTGTGGCACCCCGACGGGTCGGAGACGTCGATCATCATCCACGACTACCGCATCCCCAGAACCCTCCTCGGCCTCCTCGTCGGCATGGCGCTCGGCCTCTCCGGCGCGCTGATGCAGGCGCTGACCCGCAACCCGCTCGCCGACCCGGGCCTGCTCGGGATCAGCCTGGGAAGCGCCGCCGGAGTCGTGGTGGCCATCGCCTTCCTCGGCGTGGGCTCCGTGCTCGGCTATGTGTGGTTCGCCTTCATCGGCGCCGCCGTCGCCTCGGTCGTCGTCTACCTCCTGGGCACCTCCGGACGCAAGGTGGCCACCCCCGACCGCCTGGTCGTCGCGGGAGCGGCCGTCACCGCCGTCCTGTACGCCTTCAACTCCGCGGTCCTGCTGCTCGACCCCGAGGCCTTCGACCAGTTCCGCTTCTGGAACGTGGGCTCGCTCTCCGGCCGGTACTTCGAAGTCGTCCACGCCATCCTCCCGTTCGTCGCCGTCGGCCTGCTCATCGCGCTCTGCCTCGCCCCGTCCCTCAACGCCCTCGCGATGGGCGACCAGCTCGGCCGGGCCCTCGGGCTGAACGTCGGCCGGACCCGGCTGCTCGGCGCCCTCGCGGTCATGCTGCTGTGCGGCGCCGCCACCGCGGCGGCGGGCCCGATCGGATTCGTCGGCCTCGCCGTGCCCCACATCGCCCGGTTCATCGTCGGCCCCGACCAGCGCTGGGTCCTCGCGTACTCGATGCTGCTCGCGCCGGTCCTGCTCATCGGGTCGGACGTGCTCGGCCGGGTGCTCGGCTCGCCGGGCGAGGTCCAGGTCGGCATCATCACCGCGTTCATCGGCGCACCGCTGTTCATCGCGCTGTGCCGTCGTCGAAAGCTGGCCATGCTGTGAGTGCTGTACGCGAGGCGGGCGCTCCCGCCGAGGAGAAGTCCCCGGGCGCGGGCGGCCGGAGCGCCGGGCGGACGCGCCCCGTCATCAGCGGGACGGTGCTCCGCGCCGGGCGCCGGGGCCCGTCCGTACGCGTCCAGGGGCGGGTCCTCGCCGTGACGTGCGCGATGCTCGGCGTGCTGATCGCCGTCATGCTCGTCACCCTCACCACCGGCGACTTCGAACTCTCCGTCGGGGAAGTCCTCAAGGCCGTGACGGGCAACGGATCGCCCGGCGCCGACTTCATCGTCAACACCCTGCGCATGCCCCGCCTGCTGACCGCGATCTGCGTCGGCGCGGCCCTCGCGGTCAGCGGCGCCATCCTGCAAAGCCTGACGGGCAACTCCCTGGGCAGCCCGGACATCATCGGCTTCACCAACGGCTCGGCCGTCGGCGCGCTCGTCGTCATCACCGTGCTGCACGGCAGCATGGCGCAGATCGCCTTCGGCGCGCTGATCGGCGGCTTCCTCACCGCCGGCGCCGTCTACCTGCTGCTGCTCGGCCGCGGACTCCAGGGGTTCAGGCTCGTCGTGGTCGGCATCGGCGTCAGCTCCCTGCTGCTCTCCGTCAACTCGTACCTCATCACCCGGGCGACCTGGCAGGAGGCGCTGGAGGCGCAGGCCTGGCTGATCGGCAGTCTCAACAGCCGTGGCTGGCAGCACGCGAACGCCATCGGTCTCGCGGTGCTCGTCCTGCTCCCGCTCGCCTTCCTGCTCTCCCGCCGGCTGTCCATGGTGGAGATGGGCGACGTCACCGCCATGGCCCTCGGGGTCAACGTGCCGCGCACCCGCACGGCACTGCTCGTCATCAGCGTCGCGCTCGCCGCGTTCGCCACGGCGGTCACCGGCCCCATCTGGTTCATCGCCCTGGCGGCGCCGCAACTGGCCCGCCGCCTGACCAGGTCCTCGGGACCCTCGCTGATGCCCGCCGCCGTCATGGGCGCGCTGCTGCTCGCCGGCAGCGACCTCTTCGCCCAGCGTGTCTTCGCCCCCACGCTGCTGCCGGTGGGCACGGCGACCGGCACCATCGGCGGGCTCTACCTCATCTGGCTGCTGATCACCGAGTCGCGAAAGAGCCGCGCATGACTGCCATGACCGCCCTGACGGCAACGACCGAGCCCACGCCTCGCCTGCGGGCCGAGGACCTCACGCTCTCCTACGACCAGCGGACCGTGGCCACCTCGCTGGGCGTCGACATACCCGACCACTCCTTCACCGTGATCATCGGGCCGAACGCCTGCGGCAAGTCCACGCTCCTCAAGGCACTCGCGCGGATGCTCAAGCCCCGCTCCGGTCAGGTCTATCTCGACGGCGCGGCCATCGCGTCGTACCGCTCGCGCGAGGTCGCACGCCGCCTCGGGCTGCTCCCGCAGTCCTCGACCGCGCCCGGGGGCATCACCGTCGGCGACCTCGTCGCCCGCGGCCGCTACCCCCACCAGCGCCTCCTCAAGCAGTGGTCGGCCGAGGACGAGGCGGCCGTCACCGAGGCGCTGCGCCAGACCGGCGTACTCGAACTCGCCGACCGCCCCGTCGACGACCTCTCCGGCGGGCAGCGTCAGCGCGTGTGGCTCTCCATGGTCCTCGCCCAGCAGACGTCCATCCTGCTCCTCGACGAACCCACCACCTACCTCGACATCGCCCACCAGGTCGAGGTCCTCGACCTCTGCGCCGACCTGCACGCGCGCAAGAAGAACACGGTGGTGGCCGTCCTGCACGACCTCAACCAGGCCTGCCGCTACGCCACCCACCTCATCGTCATGCGGGCCGGCGGCACGGTCGCCGCCGAGGGCGACCCGGCCACCGTCGTCACCGCCGACCTCATCGAGGACGTGTTCGGGCTGCCCTGCCGCATCATCGACGACCCCGAGACCGGCACCCCGCTGGTGGTGCCCGCCGCGCCCCGCCGCCACCTGCCCGACACCCCCCGGGACGACGTGCCCGCCGTCGCCGCGATGGCCGAGACCAGCTAGGACGGAACGCCCCCGATGCTCTCCACGCGACTGACGAACGCCCGTTTCCGCACCATGGACCCGGCCCATCCCGTCGCCCATGACGTGGGGATCTGGCGGGGGAGGATCGTGGGCCTGGACGACGCCGTCACCTCGCTGCCCGCCCGCGAGGTCGTCGACCTGCAAGGCGCCACCGTGCTGCCCGGGTTCATCGACAGCCACGTCCATCTCGCGTGGACGGGGCTGAAGGCGCGTACGCCGAGTGTGGCGCCCTGCGCACGGGTCGATGACGTGCTGGCGGTCGTGGCGGACGCCGTCGCGGGGCAGACCTCGCCGGACGCCTGGGTGACCCTCGCCGGGTACGACCAGCGGCCCCTCGGACGCCATCTGACCGCCGCCGAACTGGACCGGGTCAGCCAGGGGCGCAAGGTGTTCATGCTGCACGACTCCGGACACGGCTGCGTGGTCAACAGCGCCGTCCTGGAGCTGCTCCCCGCCGACGTGCCCCACGAGAACGGGTTCCTCGCCGAGGGCGCCATGGGCGCCGCACGCGCGCTCCGGCCCCCGCACACGCAGCAGGAACTCGCGGACGCCGTCGCGCACGCCGCCCGGACCTGCCGCGCGGAGGGCGTGACGGCCTGCGCGGAAGCGGGCATCGGCGGTTCCCTGTTCGGCCACGGCCCGGCCGAGCTGGCGGCCTACCAACTCGCCCGGGAGCAGGGGCAGCTGCCCCTGCGCGTCCAGCTCATGGTGGCCGCCGACGCCCTGCACCCCGTCGCCCTCCCCGACGCGGACCACACCCCCCGCGCCCTCGACCTCGGTCTGCGCACCGGGTTCGGCGACGACTGGCTCTCCATCGGCGCGCTGAAGGTCTACACCGACGGCGGCATGATGGCGCGCACCGCCGCGCTCACCGCTCCGTACCACGGCATGGACCACGGCGTCGACCACGGCACAGACCATGGCGTGGCTCATACAGGGCAGTTGCAGGACGACCCGGAGGCGCTCGCCGACACCATCGTGGCCGGTCACCTCGCGGGGTGGCAGCTGGCCGTCCACGCGATCGGCGACCGCGCCGCCGACGTCGCCCTCGACGCACTGGAACGGGCCCAGCGGACACACCCGCGCCCCGCCGCACGCCACCGGATCGAGCACGCCGGGCTGATCCGCCCGGACCAGCTCGCCCGGTTCGCGCGGCTCGGCGTGAGCGCCGTGGTGCAGCCGAACTTCCTGCGCTGCTTCGGCGACGACTACGCGGCGATCATGGGCGAGCAGCGGGCCCCGTGGCTCTACCGGGGCCAGGGGTTCCTGGACCACGGCATCACCCTGGTGGGCAGCTCCGACCGGCCCGTCACCGACGGAGCACCGCTGCGGGCCATCCAGTTCATGGTCGAGCGCGCATCGGAGTCGGGCCAGGTGATCGGACCCGACGAGGGCATCACCGTCGACGAGGCCCTGCGCGCGTACACCGTCGCCGGTGCCTTCGCCTGCCACTGGGACGACAGCGCGGGCACCCTCGCTCCGGGCAGGCGCGCCGACCTCGTCGTGCTGGGCGACGACCCGGCGGGCGTCAGTCCGTCGCGCATCGGTGACATCGAGGTCGTGGCGACATACGTCGACGGCAGCGCCGAGGTCTCCTGAACTCCCGTCGGCAGCACCGCCATTGCCCTGGTGTGACAATGGCTCAGGTGTCCCGGGCTGGCTTTTGCAGGTCGACTTAGGGCAGGCTAACCTTAGTTGACCTGGAGGAAGGGAACCTGTTGTCCACGGCCGCCCCACGCCTCGGCGCCCCGTCGCCGTGCGCCACCCCGCCCGTCCTGCTCGCCGTGCGTTCCGCGCGTCCGGCGGACGCCATCGCCCTTGAGGCGCTCTCCCGGCCGTTCGTCCGCTCGGGAGCGCTGCGCGAACGCCCTTCGTCGCTCTACGCGTCGGACGCGACCGACTTCCTGGTCGTGGAGGCCTGTGACGGCACCCTCGACGGCTGCCTGGGGGTGAGCGTCCACCCCGCCGACCCGGACCGCGGCCGTGGACCGGCGGGCGTCCTTTACAACTTCTGCGTCGCGCCGCGCAGTCAGGGGCGCGGGGTGGGTGACGCCCTGCTGCGCGCGGCGCTGACCGAGGCCGACGCCCGTTCCCTGCATGCCCTGTTCACCGCGACGACCGGCGGGGGCGCGCTCTTCCTCCGGCACGGCTTCGCGCCCGCCGCGCCGGAACTGGCGCCGCGCGCCTGGGCGGACTCGCTGGACCCCGCCCGCAATTCGCGGGTCCTCGCCCGAACGCTCTGACGTTCCCACTGCCGCCCCGCACACGTGAACCCCGGCCCTCAGGGCCGGGGTTCACGGCGTGCCGACGTCTCTCGGCGGTCAGCGTTCCTCGTCGCCGCTCACGCGCCGCGCTCGTCCTGCTCGGGAAGGCCCCGCTCAGGAACGACGGCTTCCCGCTCGGGAACCACGACCGTGCCGTGGTGGGCATCGGAGAAGACCCTCCGCGACACGGCGTGGGGCACCCGGCCGTCGAGCACGTGCGCCATGCGTACGCCCGCCTGGGCGGCCCGCAGGCACGCCTCCATCTTGGGGAGCATGCCGCTCGCCAGCTCGGGCAGCAGCTTCTCCAGCTCGTCCGCCGTCAGGTGCTCGATCACCTCGGTGCTGTGCGGCCAATTCGCGTACAGGCCCTCGACGTCGGTGAGCATCACCAGCTTCTCCGCGTCGAGCGCCACCGCGAGGGCGGAGGCCGCCAGGTCGGCGTTGATGTTGTAGACCTGCCCGTCCGTCCCCCGGGCGATGGGGGAGATCACCGGAATGCGGCCCTTGTCCAGCAGGGTGGACAGGGTCTCGGCGTTGACGTCGACGATGTCGCCGACGAGCCCGATGTCCACCGGCTCGCCGTCCACCCAGGCCGGACGGCGCACCGCGGTCATGGTGTGCGCGTCCTCGCCGCTCATCCCCACGGCGAACGGTCCGTGACGGTTGATGAGCCCCACCAGTTCCCGCTGGACGCGCCCGGTGAGCACCATCCGGGCCACGTCCATGACCTCGGGGGTGGTCACCCGCAGGCCGGCCTCGAAGCGGACCTCCAGGTTCAGCCGGTCGAGCAGGGCGCTGATCTGGGGCCCGCCGCCGTGCACCACGACCGGGCGCAGGCCCGCGCGCCGCAGTTCCACGACATCCTCGGCGAATGTCCGCTTGAGGTCGTCGTTCACCATGGCGTGGCCGCCGAACTTGATCACCACCGTGCGGTCCCGGAATTCCTCCAGCCGGGGCGTCTCCGGCACCTCCCCGCTGTCGGCGAAAGGGGTGAACGGGGCGAAGGCGTCGGCGGCGCCGAGGGGGGCAGGGCGCGGTGTTCGAAGGGCATCGGTCACTTAGCTGAGCCTAACCTAAGCAGGCCTGCCGACCAACTGTGGCGGACGGCTGCTTGCCGGAGCGGGTCGCCCCCGCCGCTCATCCCGTCGGCCCTGCCGGGCAGTGACTCGGGCCGCGGCATCGACCGCAATCCCGTTCCTCGCCAATTCCGTTCTTCGCCGCATCAATCGGAGCAAGACACCGGAAGGCCGGGAGCGCAGCCGCCAGTTGGCCTGCGGGGCGGGGCCGTGCATGGTCGGGGGCGCCCCTCATGCGTGGCCGCCGAGCCGCACTTCGACCTCGCGTCCCACCCTGGTGAACTCCCGGATCAGCCACGCGCGTTCGCCGATGCGGGTGCCCGCTCCCGTGGTGTACGGCGGCACGACCAGCACGGGCCCCCGCGGCCCGTCGGTGCGCAGCTCCGCCTCGGCGACCGCGTCGTCGGCAAAGCGCAGGTCCACGCCGATGGACCATGGGCGGGCGGTGAACGCGTGCGGGTCGGGCAGCCCTTGCAGGCGGCAGCGGGCGCCGGGGAAGAGGTGGGTGTGAGCGCACAGCGCCGGGAAGGTGTGCGCTTCGGACGGTCCGGTGGCGGACTCGGGCATGAGGGCTCCGGATGTGCGGCTGCGGCGGGCCCTGCCCAGTCTGGCCGCCGGGGCGGTCCGGCCGCGGTCTGCCACGACCGGACCGACCGCGGTCACCCGGTCGGGTCCGCGGACCGGGGGTTTGCCGCCCGTTCCCCGGTCCGGCGCCGTCCGCGTCGGTGGGGCGGCCCCGCCGTACGAGCGGATCTCCTGTCGGGGGAAAGGCGTACGCGACGAAGGGCCGGCTGGACGCGCGTCGGCGTGCTCAGCGGCCCCGGCGGACCATGGCGGCCTTGCGGGCCTCGGCGAGTTTGCGGGCCTCGCCCGCCTTGCGGGACTTGCCGCCCGTGCCACGAGAGGCGTCCTTGCTGGTCCCGAGGCCGCGGAAGGGGGCGTTGACGTTCTTGGGCCGGGGCGCCGCGGGCCCATCGTCGAGCGGCGTGCCGGAAGGGGACTTGGCCCCGGTGATGCGGCTCAGCTCCGCCTCGCCCGAGCGCACCTTGGTGACCGTCGGCTCGACGCCGGCCTCGGACAGCACTCGGCTCGTCTCGCGACGCTGGCCGGACAGGACGAGCGTGACGACGCTGCCGGACTCACCGGCCCGGGCGGTACGGCCCGCGCGGTGCAGGTAGTCCTTGGGGTCGGTGGGCGGATCGACGTTCACCACCAGGTCGAGGTCGTCGATGTGCAGGCCGCGGGCCGCGACGTTGGTCGCCACCAGGACGGTGACCTGGCCGTTCTTGAACTGCGCGAGGGTGCGGGTGCGCTGCGGCTGGGACTTGCCGCTGTGCAGCGCCGCGGCGTGCACCCCGCTGGCCCGCAGGTGCCGGGTGAGCAGGTCGACGGAGTGCTTGGTGTCCAGGAACAGCAGGACGCGGCCCTCGCGGGCGGCGATCTCCGTGGTCACGGCGTACCGGTCGGGGCCGTGGACGACCAGGACGTGGTGGTCCATCGTCGTGACCGCGCCCGCGGGCGGGTCCACGGAGTGGACGACGGGATCGTGGAGGTAGCTCTGCACCAGCTGGTCGACGTCGCGGTCCAGGGTGGCCGAGAACAGCATCCGCTGACCCTCGGGCTGCACCTGGTCGAGCACCTCGGTGACCTGCGGCAGGAAGCCCATGTCGCACATCTGGTCGGCCTCGTCGAGGACCGTGATCCGGACCCGCGCCAGGCGGCAGGCCTTGCGCTCGATGAGGTCGTGGAGGCGCCCCGGGGTGGCGACGACGACCTCGGCGCCCTCGCGCAGCGCGGCGATCTGCCGGCCGATCGACATGCCGCCGACGACCGCGGCCATGCGCAGCCGGAGCGCGTCGGCGTACGGTGCGAGCGCCTCGGTGACCTGCTGGGCCAGCTCACGGGTCGGCACCAGGATCAGGGCGAGCGGCTGCTTCGGCTCCGCGCGGCGACCGGCGGTGCGCGCGAGCAGCGGCAGGCCGAAGGCGAGCGTCTTGCCGGAACCGGTGCGGCCGCGCCCCAGGACGTCACGTCCCGCGAGGCCGCTGGGCAGCGTGGCCGCCTGGATCGGGAAGGGCTCCCGTACGCCCTGCTCGGTGAGGGTGCGCAGGACCGCGGCCGGCAGCTCCAGCTCGGCGAAGGAAGTGATCGCGGGCGTATGCGGGACAGGGGCGGTGCCGGGACGATCCGTACGCTTCATGAAGAGCCTTCCGCAGGCGGACATACCGAGGAAGGCCCGGCAGGATGGTGGTCGCTGGTCGCAGGACGAGCTGTCGACGAACGACGCCGCCCCCAGGGCGAGAGCGTCGGCCGCCACGCGCGCGCAAAGATCCGAGGGTAACACAACGTGACGCCCCCGTGCGGCTGCGGTGGCGTTGACCAGGGGCGACGCGCCGGACCGGGCGCCCGTGCCATCGTGGTGCACCGGGCACCCATGCCATCGTGGTGTCATGACCATCGAAGTCCGACCGGCTTCCCGCTTCGAGGACGTCCGCGCCGTGCTCGGCCCGAAGTCGCCCGACGCCAATGTCTGCTGGTGTCTGAGCCACCGGATTCCCTCCCGGCTCAACAACGAGCTGCGCGGCCCTGCCCGGGGCCGGTATGTCGCCGAGCTGTGCCGCATGAAGCCCGCGCCCGGGGTGCTCGCCTACGACGGTGACGAACCGGTGGGCTGGGCGGCCGTGGCACCGCGCGCCGACACCTCTTTCGCGCGCAGCCGCACCATTCCGCACGTCGACGACCTGCCGGTCTGGTCGCTGTGGTGCGTGCGCGTACGCCCCGGCCACCGCAGGCAGGGCATCTCGCACGCGCTCATCGCCGGGGCGGTCGAGTTCGCGCGGGCTCAGGGCGCGCCCGCGATCGAGGCGTATCCCGTCGACAACGGCGCTACCGGCGCCCACGGCGGCAGCGGCGGCGCCAAGGTGGACCTGACGATGGCGTACGCCGGAATCCGGAAGAACTTCGAGCGGGCCGGGTTCACCCACGCCGCGGACACCACCTCGGTCCTGGCCGGTCACCCCAGGGTCCTGATGCGGCTCGACCTGCGGGCGAGATGTGCGGGGACCGGACGCCTCGCTTAGGCGTGCGGCGGCGCGGATCGCTCAGGGATGCAGCGCGCTCCAGGTGGCGGCGTCGACGACGCCCGTGACGGGCAGGGCGAACTGCCGTTGCAGGTGTTCGACCGACGCCTTGGTGACCTCTTCGAAGACGCCGTTCATGGGGACGTTCACGTAACGGTAGACCTCGTTGAGGATGCACTGGAGATGCCGTACGGCCTCTCCCGTGCTGCCCAGCTGGAGGGTGGTGTGCCCGCCCAGGTACATGCACAGGCGCCATTCGGTGCCTGCCGCGCTCTGCGGTGTGCGGGCGGTGGCCGGTCCTGCGGCGGACATCGCCAACGCTGCGGCGGTCACGGCCACCGCGGCGGCCGTGCGGATCGTGCGTCCGGTCTTCATCGGGTCTCCTCTCGCGCCCGGGGGCGCCATACCGGGGCCGGCCCCGGGCGGGCCGTGCCGGGCGGTGCGGTGGTGTGGCCGTGCGGTGGTGTGGCTGTGCGGTGGTGTGCGTCAGGTCCGGGGCGGCTGTCAGTACCAAGGGCAGCGCGGCAGCCCGGCGACGGGGTGCGACATGGTGGAGGGGATCTTGACGACCTCCGCGGGGACGTTGCCCCAGCCCTTGATGCGGGGAAGCTCGCCCACCTGGTCGCCCTGGGTGTAGTACCAGACGTTGTTGCCCTGGGTGTCCCTCGGCCCGATGGTGTAGCAGGTGAACCAGGACGGTGTCAGACGCAGCCACCCGGTGATGGGGGCGTCGAAGGAGGGCCTGCCGTACACGTCCGACGGAAGGTTGTCGCAGTACAGCGCCTTGGTGAACGCGTTGCCGATGGTGTCGCGCAGATCGAGGCCCTGCTGAAGGGAACAGGTGGCCCGCTCGCCGGCGCTCGCGGGAGCGGCGGACAGCGGCGGATACAGCAGCGCGCCGAGCACCGCGGCGACGGCGGCCGCGCGGGGTGGGACGCGGAGGAGGAACGGTCTCCTGTTCACGACGTACTCCTGATGGCTCGTCATGTGACGGAAGGGCGGAGGGAGTAGGGGGGCGAGGGAAGGGGAGAGGGAGAAGGAGAGAGGGGGAAGAGGAGGAGCGGCGGGGGAGCGGCGGTCGTCACGACCAGGGGCACTGGGTGAGGCCCGGGAACGGGTGCTGGGGCGCCTTGACCGCGACCGCGGGCATGTAGCCCCACGCCTTGACGGTGGGGGAGGACACGACCTGGTCGCCCTGGGTGTAGTACCAGATGTTGTTGCCCATGTAGTCCGAGCCCTCCTTCCAGCACACGAACCAGCGCGGAGTGAAGAGCATCTTGCCCACCACCGGGCTCGTCGAGCGTGACTGGATGCGCACCGAGCCGGGGGTGAGGTCGCACCACATGTCCCCGCTGAAGTTCATCCCGGTCCAGTCCACATGCGGCTCGCCGGGGCGCAGCCAGCACGCCGGATCCGCGGTGGACGCCGCGGAGGCGGGCGCGGAGAACGCCCCGCACACCAGTACGGCGGCGGCCAGTGGGCCCACTGCCTCGCGAAGCCGACGCAGCCGGCCCCTGGGTCTTCCACTCATGGCGCGTACACCCCTCATCTCGGTCGGCCGATCCGTCCGGCTCCGGCGGTATCCCCGGGCGGCATCTGCGGGCGGTCTCTGCGGGCGGTATCTCCGGCGGTACGGGGCCGATGGTGGCCGCGGCGGCTGACGTGCCGCTGACGAACGGGCCCCGGGGCCCGCCCGCCACGACCGCGCCGGAGCGGGGAGTCAGGTGTCAGGCTCACGTCAGACGACCGTGTGAGGCTCCGCTCGCGAGGCTCCGCTCGCGGGACTCCCGCTCACCCGCTGACCCGAGGGGACGACTCATGCGAAGACCAGGCCACAGGCGCCCACGGTCCCGCTCCACCGCGCTGCTCGCCGCCGTCGCCCTTCTCCTCGCGCTGGTGGGCGCTCAGGGAACGGCGAGCGCGGCGGCGACCGCGGTGGAGAACATCAACATCGTCTCCACGCACAGCGGCATGTGCCTCGAAGTAGGCACCGCCACCGAGGGTGAGGTGATCACCCAGCGCCGTTGCGCGGGGCGCAACAACGCGCTGTGGACGCTGAAGTCGTCTCCCCTGGGCGGGGGTTCGTACCAGATCGTCAACGTGTACAGCGGCAAGTGCGTGGCGGTGGAGAACTCCAGCCCCTCCGCCGGCGCCCTCGTACGGCAGCAGACCTGCGGCAGCCAGCCCGGCGCGAGCTTCGCCTTCGCCGAGACCGACGGCGGTGTCTGGCTCCAGCCGCGGACCGTCACCGCGACCCCGCAGTGCCTGGAGGTCACCGAATCCTCCACCGCCGACGGGGCCCGGCTGCGGCAGTGGGGCTGTGACCGCCAGCCCGGAGCCGTCTTCACCCAGGAGCGCTTCCAGGGACCGCCGCTCGGCTGGGCGAAGATCCGCCCGGCGAGCGCGCCCTCCCTGTGCGTCACCGAGGGCCGCGACCGTAAGGGCCTCTACTCCGGCGCCGTCGCCGTGCAGCGCGCGTGTGCCCAGGCCGTACCGCCGCGCACCTACCTCGAAGTGGTCGGCGCCGGCCGCTACCGCATCCAGTGGCACCACCCCGAATTCGGCAGCGGCTGTCTGACCGTCCTGAACGGCGGCCCGGTCCCCGGGATGCTCGAACCGTGGGACGCCTGCGCCGCCGCCGACGTGTTCCTGGTCGAACCGGTCGAGACCCCGGCGCCGGGCGGCTTCCGCATCCGGGAGGCGGCGACGGGCCAGTGCCTGGGCATGCTGGGCGGCGGCACGATGGAGGGCGTCGAGGTCGTGCGCCAGTCGTGTACGTCGGCCCTGTCCCAGGAGTTCTTCATCGACCCGGAGTGACCCGGCCACCCGGAGTGACCCGGCCAGGGGAGGGGCAGGCAAGGGCCTGCCCGTTGACGCCCTTGAGTCCGCCGGTGGTGCCCTTGAGTCCGCCGGTGGTGCCCTTGAGCCCGCCGGTGGTGCGTGACAGGGTCGTGCCGCATGATCGATGACTGCGCGAAAGAGTGCTTGCACGGCGATCTGCGACAGATGCGCGAGGCGATGCTCTGGAAAGTCGACGGCCTCCGCGAGCACGACATCCGCCGCCCGCTGACCGCGACGGGGACCAACCTCCTCGGCCTCGTCAAACACCTGTCGCTCTGGGAGTCCAGGTACCTGGGCGAGGTCTTCGACCGGCCCTTCCCCGAACCGCTGCCCCGCTGGGACGACACCGCGGAACGCGGCGCCGACCTGTGGACGACCGAGCACGAGACGCGGGAGGAGATCATCGGCCGCTACCGTCGCGTGGGCGAGCACTCGGACGCGACCATCGCCGCCCTCGCCCTCGACGCTCCCGGCCACGTGCCCTGGTGGCCGCGTCCTGACGTGAAGCTGTTCAACGTCCTGGTCCACGTGCTCACCGAGACCGGACGGCACGTCGGACACGCGGACATCCTGCGCGAACAGCTCGACGGCTCGACGGGCACCAACGCCGAGTACGCCACCCCGCGGCGCGACGCGGCTTCCCTGGCGGCCCATCGCGCGCGGATCGAGCGGGCGGCGGCAGCGGCCGCCGCCACGTTCGATCCGCCGGACGGGAAGGCGTGACGCGCGCGTTCAGGCTGCCCGCTCAGACGGTCCGTTCGGGCGCGATCTCCGCGATCAAGCCCTCCACCAGGACCTTGATCTCGTCGCGGATGGGGCGCACGGCGGCGACGCCCTGGCCCGCGGGGTCTTCGAGCTGCCAGTCGAGGTAGCGCTTGCCGGGGAAGACGGGGCAGGTGTCGCCGCAGCCCATGGTGATGCAGACGTCCGACTCCTTGACCGCGTCGACGGTGAGGATCTTCGGCGTCTCGGCGGAGATGTCGATGCCCACCTCGCGCATGGCCTCGACCGCGGCGGGGTTCACCTGCTTCCCCGGATCCGAGCCCGCCGAGCGGACCTCCACGCGGTCGCCCGCCAAGTGGGTCAGCCAGGCGGCGGCCATCTGGGAGCGGCCGGCGTTGTGGACGCAGACGAACAGGACGGACGGCTTGTCGGGCGTCTGCGCCTGCGCCTGCGTCTGCATTTGCATCTGCATCTGAGGAGGTCCTTCTCTCGTGTCTCGCGCGGCCGCGTCTCGTACGGTCCGCTCCGTCGGCGCCTGGCCCGGCGCATGGCCCGGCGCGTGGCCCGACACCCGGCCCGGCACCTGGGCCGCCATCTGGTCCTGCTGACATCAGTCGTCGCTGATGTGACAATATCAGCCCATGATGACGTCAGCCGACACTGAACTGATCAGGGTCATCGCCGACCCGCTCAGGCTCCGGATCGTGACCCTGCTCGCCCACGAAACTCTGTGCACCACTCACCTCGTGCGGGAGACGGGCGCCCGGCAGACGAACCTCTCCAACCATCTGCGCGTCCTGCGCGAGGCCGGGGTGGTGGAGACGGAGCCCTGCGGCCGCTTCACCTACTACAAGCTGAGGCCCGAGGTCATCGAGGCGCTCGCCGCCACGCTCGGCGAGCTCGCCGAGACCGCGCGCACCACCGTCGAGACCCACCGGAAGCGGGCCTGCTGATGACCGCCACAGACCCCGGTACGGACTCCGCTGCCGACCCCGCTGCCGTCCCCGGCACCGCGTCACGGCCCCAGGCCGACGCGGACGCCTCGATCGTCGCCAAGCTCTCCACCCTCGACCGCTACCTCGCGGTGTGGATCCTCCTCGCGATGGCCGTGGGCATCGGACTCGGACGCGCCGTCCCAGGACTCGACGGCGCCCTCGCCGCGGTCGAGGTCGGCGGCATCTCGCTGCCCATCGCCATCGGCCTGCTGGTCATGATGTATCCCGTCCTCGCCAAGGTCCGCTACGACAAGCTCGACGCCGTCACCAGGGACCGCAGGCTCATGGTCTCCTCACTCGTCGTCAACTGGCTCGTCGGCCCGGCCGTGATGTTCGCGCTGGCCTGGATCTTCCTGCCGGATCTGCCCGAGTACCGCACCGGCCTCATCGTCGTCGGCCTCGCCCGCTGCATCGCCATGGTCATCATCTGGAACGACCTGGCGTGCGGCGACCGCGAGGCCGCCGCCGTGCTCGTCGCGCTGAACTCCGTCTTCCAGGTCATCGCCTTCGGCTTCCTCGGCTGGTTCTACCTCGACCTGCTGCCGGAGTGGCTCGGCCTCGGCGACGGCCGGCACCTGGACATCTCCATGTGGAAGATCGCGTCGAATGTCGTCATCTTCCTCGGAGTCCCGCTCCTCGCCGGTTTCCTCACCCGCCGAGTCGGCGAGAAGAAGCTCGGCCGCGAGCGGTACGAGTCCCGTTTCCTGCCCGGGATCGGGCCGTGGGCGCTCTACGGACTGCTCTTCACGATCGTCATCCTCTTCGCCCTCCAGGGCAGGACCATCACCTCGCAGCCGCTGGACGTGGCCCGCATCGCGCTGCCGCTCCTGGTGTACTTCGCCGTCATGTTCTTCGGCACCTTCCTGCTCGGCAAGGGGCTCGGCCTCGCCTACGACCGCACGGCCACCCTCGCGTTCACCGCCGCGGGCAACAACTTCGAACTCGCCATCGCCGTCGCCATCGCCACCTTCGGCGTCACCTCCGGCCAGGCCCTGTCCGGCGTCGTCGGGCCGCTCATCGAGGTCCCGGTCCTGATCGGACTCGTGTACGTGGCGTTGGCCTGGCGCAAGAAGTTCGCCCTTGCCGCGCGCACGACATGACGTACCAGGCGACGCCTGGCGGCACGCCCGGGACTCGCTGCGCCTCTTCTCCCGGCCGCGGCCCCATGAAACGGGCTGTCCACCGGACCGGCCGCGGCGGTAACGTCGCCCCGCATGGGGGAGGGACTGGACGCGGTCGACTGGGCGGGGCTGCGGCACAACTACGGACCGGCCGACGATGTGCCCGGCCTGCTGCGCCGCTGCGCGGGGCCGGACCCCGAGGACGCCGACGAAGCCGCCTTCGAGCTGGAGAACCTGCTGTTCCACCAGGGCGGCTGGATCTGCTCCGCCGCCACGGCCGCCCTGCCGTTCCTGCTCCGCCTGGCCACGGCCCCGCACGTGCCGTGCCGGCGACCGGTTCTGGACCTGGTGGCGCTGCTGGCGGCGGAGGCGGGAACCGCCGCCGGACGCTTCGTGGATCCGGCCTGGCCGACGGCCTGGGAGCGGGCGCTCCCCGAGATGCTCGCCCTCCTGGCCGACCCCGAACCGGAGATCCGGCGTGCCGCCGCGGACGCGGTCGCCCGCTCCACCAGTCCGGGCGCGCTGCTGCTGCCCGCGCTCCTGCGGCGCTGGCAGGCGGAGAGCGACGAGGTGACGCGCCTCGACCTGGTGCTCGCCCTCGGGCAGGCGGTCCTGCGGGAGCCCGCCGGGGACCGGCGCCGGGAGGCCCACGTCCTCCTGGGAGGACTCCTCGACTCCCCGCGGCCCCAGCTCCGCCTCGCGGCGGTGCACGCGCTCGCGCCGGGTGACCCCGCGCTCGCACCGAGCCGTACGCGGCTCCTGCTGGAGGCGGTGCGTGACCCGAGCGTCGAGCTGTGGCGGCGTACCGGCTCCTTCGAGTGCGGGGCAGGCGGCATGCAGGAGTTGACGGCGTCGCTGTTCACCGGCCCTTCGCCCGCGTTCACGCTCGGCCTGCTGGCCGACCACCCCGACCCGGAACAGCGGATCGGCGCTCTGGCGCAGGCGGGCCGCCTGCTGTCCCGGTGGCGCTCCCCGGCGGCCGAGCTGCTGCCGGCCATCACGGCGCGGCTGGACGACCCGGACCCCGAGGCGCGCCTGCGGGCCGTCGACCTGCTCGGC
>NZ_JAFEXF010000249.1 GCF_016905445.1 Streptomyces sp. G44 | reverse complement strand
CCGGCCTGTGGTCGCGCGGGTCCCGTCCTCGCGGCCGGACCGACGCCTGCGGCCCCCCCGGGCCCGGCGCCCGCCGCGGCCCGCTCCCCTCGCGCGGTCGAGCGCAGCGCCGACAGGAGCGCCGCCGCGGGCACCGCCGACATCAACATCGTCGCGCTGCACAGCGGCATGTGCCTGGAAGTCGGATCGACGGCGAGCGGCGAACCGGTGCGCCAGCGCAACTGCGCGGGAAAGCGCGGGGCCCTGTGGACCCTGCGGCAGTCGCCCATGGGCTCGGACCTGGTACGCGTCGTCAATGCCTCCAGCGGGCTGTGCATGACGGTGGCGGACTCCAGCCCCGCTGACGGCGCGCCGGTCCGGCAGGAGAGCTGCGGTGACCGCGCCGGTGCCGACTTCCGTCTGGTGGACAGCGGGGAGGGCGCCTGGCTCCAGCCGATGACGGCGAGCCCGCGCACGTGCGTGGGGATCACCGACTCGTCGACCGCCGACCGGGCGGAGCTGCGCCAGTGGACCTGTACCGGCGCGGCGGGCATCCGGTTCCAGCAGCGCCGGCCACCGCACGAGTGGCGTACGACGATCGTGAACTCCACCAGCGGCAAGTGCCTGGGGATGCGCAACGCGAGCCACGTCGAACTGGAATGGGCCGTGCAGCGGACGTGTTCCGGCGGCGCCGACGAGACGTGGCGCATCGTGGTGCTGGGCGGCGGAAGCGTGGCCATCGTGAACGGGAACAGCGACAAGTGCCTGATGGCCACCCGCGACACGAACGGGGCCAACGGAAGCCAGGCCAAGCAGACCACGTGCGACGGCTACTCGTACCAGAGGTGGTCCATGGAGGAGCAGAGCCCCGGGGTGTACGCGCTCGGCAATCACTTCCTGCGCCAGTACCTGGGCGTCCGTCCGCCGGTCATGGCCGACGCGGCCCTCGCGGAGTTCTGGGAGCGAAGCCCCGACCGCGGTCAGGAATGGCGGATCGAGGCGGGTCAACAAGGCGGGGCGCGCGTCGCGTAGGCATATGCGGAGGCCTGTCGAGGACACACCTACGCCCACACCCACAGCCACACCCACACCGGCACCCGGCCCCCTTCCTCCCCGTCACTCCTTGCCGTCACTCCTTGCCGTCGTTCCGTCCGCGTCCGCCCCGCGGATGCCACAGGCGCAGCCACACGTCACGCGCGTGGCGTCCCGCCTCCGCGCGGCTGCGGGCCACCATCTCGCGGGCCTCGTCGTGCGTCTCCACCATGGGCCCGGAGCCGCGCAGCGGCCGCCCGGCCGTCTCGTGGAGGAAGAACGTCGACATCAGGCCGATCGCACCGGCCACCATCAAGTAGAAGGCGGGCACGAGGGTGTTGCCGGTGGAGTCGACCAGATAGGAGGCGAGGAGCGGGGTGGTGCCGCCGAAGAGCGAGACGGAGATGTTGTACGAGATCGACAGGGCGCCGTACCGCAGCCGCGTCGGAAACAGGGCGGGCAGCGTGGCGGCGGCCGTGCCCGCGAAGCAGACCAGGAGCAGGCCGAGGATCGCGCACCCGAAGGCGGGCAGGAGGATGCCGCCTTCGCGGATCAGCAGGAACGCCGGGACTGCGAGCGCGATCAGGGCGATGCTGCCGGCCATGAACATCGGGCGTCTGCCCCACCGGTCCGAACTGCGGCCCACGGTGGTGATGGCGAGCGCCACCAGCAGCATGGTGCCGAGCACCAGCAGTTGCGCCGTGGTGTCGCTCTCTCCCAGCGTCACCGTCATGAAGGTGGGGAGGTACGACGTCACCATGTAGTTCGTGACGTTGTAGAGCAGCACAAGGCCCATGCAGATCAGCACCGCCTGCCAGTGGCGGGTGAAGATCTCCTTGAGGCGGCCCTGGCCGGACTGGCGGGCCTGCTCGACGGGGTCGCTCTCGCCCCGCTGGTGGACGACTTCCCGCTCGGCCGCCGCGGACGCCGCCTCCTGCTGGAAAGCGGGCGTCTCCTCCAGCTTCACGCGCATGTACAGGCCGATGAGCCCGAGCGGCCCCGCGACGAAGAAGGGGATGCGCCAGCCCCAGCTCTCGAGTCCGTCGGTCCCGAGCGTCAGCGTCAGGACGGTGACCAGGCCGGAACCCAGGGAGTAGCCGATGAAGGTGCCGAAGTCGAGCCAGCTGCCGAGGAATCCGCGCCGCTGATCGGGCGCGTACTCGGCGATGTAGGTGGTGGCACCGGCATATTCGCCGCCCGTGGAGAAGCCTTGCACGAGCCGGCATACGAGGAGCAGCAGCGGGGCGGCGAAACCGATCGAGGCGTAGGTGGGCAGCAGCCCGACCGCGAAGGTGCTCACCGCCATCATGATCATGGTCGCCGCGAGCACCCGCTGCCGGCCGATGCGGTCCCCGAGCGGCCCGAACACGAGGCCGCCCAGAGGCCGCACGAGGAACGCCGCCGCGAAGGTGGCGAAGGTGGCGACGACCTGGGCGCCGGGCGAGCTGGAGGGGAAGAAGACCTTGCCGATCGTGCCCGCGAGATAGGCGTAGACACCGAAGTCGAACCACTCCATGGTGTTGCCGAGCGCGGCGGCTGTCACCGCGCGGCGCACCTTCGGGCGGTCCGAGACCATCACGTCCTCGGCGCTGAGCGCCTTCTTCCGGCGGCGCAGCAGCGTACGCGCCATGCGGTCCGTCGCCGAACGGGACGAGCGCGGGGCATCCGCCTCCGGCCCACGAGGCTGGCGGGCCTTTCCCCGCGGAAGGCCTTTCCCCATGGAGCACTACTCCTCTGGTCGGCCGAGAAAAAGCTGTATCACCGCAAATTAGGCCGAACCGGAAGAGGCGGCAAATCGTCCGCCGGGCGATGCGCTACAGTTGATCATGCACTGGTCACCGCGGCTCGCGGAGACCGGCCGCGCGTCGGTGGTCCAAGGAAAGACGCCCCGCTTCCTGCGGGGAAATGCAGGTGCAAGGCCTGCCCGGCGCTCGAACAGGGGCCCGTCCGCGTTCACCGCGGACGGGCCCCTCGCGTTCGTGTCCTCTGCTGTGGGCGAGCGGTCAGACCTCACCGCGCCAGGCGCCGGTCTCGCCGCCGCGCTGCTCGATGAACTTCTTGAACCGCTTCAGGTCACCGGTGACCTGCCGCTTGACGAAGCCGAGCTTGTCGCCGACCGTCTCGGCCAGGCCCTCGGGCTCGTAGTCCAGCTGCAACATGACCTTCGTCCGCGTGTCGGTCAAGCGGTGGAAGGTGACGACGCCGGCCTGCTTGGCCTCTCCCTCGACCGTGGTCCACGCCACGCGCTCGTCCGGGATCTGCTCGGTGATCGTGGCGTCGAACTCCCGCTCCACGCCGTCGATCTTCGTCACCCAGTGGGTGAGCGTGTCGGTGCGCTGCTCGATCCGCTGCACGCCTTCCATGAACTCGGGGAACGTCTCGAACTGGGTCCACTGGTTGTACGCCGTACGGACCGGCACGTCGACCTCGATGGATTCCTCGACCTGCGACACGGATGACACCTTTCTCGTGGATCTCGCCCCGGCCTGTCCTTGCCGGGGCCGGGCAGTGCGTCACTTCGTTATTCCCGCGAGTGCCCAGGACCTGCGCTTTCACTCCCGTTCCGGGCGCACGTATCACTCGTTCGGCCCTCTTGCGCCCGTCGGCCGTTGGGGAGTGTGGGGGCGAACGGGACTCACACAGCGAGGAAACACGATGAGCGACAGCGGTTCGAGCGGTGTGCGGGAGCGGGTCCTCACGGTGGGTGTCGTCGTCGCCCGCACAGGACGGCTGAGCAGTCTGGGCGACCCCTTGGACTTCGCCATGACTTTCCTGGAACCCGGGCTCGCCGCGGCGGGTCCTCGCGGCTTCCGGATCCGGCTGGCGGGCCGGGACAGCCGTTCCTCCGCCGACGGCGCACGGCAGGCGGTGAAGGAACTCGTCCAGGACGAGAACGCCGCGATCATCGTGACCCTGGCCGGAACGCAGGTTTTGCCCGCCGTCGCGGACACCTGTGAGGCCATCGGGGTGCCCTGCCTGTCGAGCACCTTCCCCTGGCAGGTCTACTACTACGGGCGTGGCGCGCACGCGGCGCGTCCCTTCGCCTGGACGTACCACTTCTGCTGGGGCCTTGACGACATCGCCGAGACCTTCGCCGACCTGTGGGAGCAGGCCTGCGGGGCAGGGCGGCAGACCGTGGGCTGCCTGTGGAACGACGGACCGCAGGGTGACTGGTCGCGCCACCCCGAGCACGGGTTCGCCCCGGCCGCCCGAAACCGGGGGCACCGGCTGGTGGAGCCCGGGCCCCACCGGGAGCCGGCCGTGGACCTCGGCCGGCATGTCGCCGCGTTCCGGGACGCCGACGCCGCCGTCGTCACCAGCGCGGCCACCGGGCAGGACCTGGCCCTCTTCCGCGCCCAGGCCGCCGAGAACGGCTGGCAGCCCCGCCTGATCACCTGTTCACGGTGGCTGGCCTACCCGCCGTCACCCACCGTCAGCGGCCGCCAGTCCGCCCAGGCCGACGTGGCCACCCTCGTGTACTGGACCCCGGCCCACCCCTACCGCTCGTCCCTCGACGGCACGACCGCTGCCCAGCTGGCCGAGGTCTACGAGCAGCTGACGGGGCGGCAGTGGCTCCAGCCGCTCGGCCTGGCCCACGCCCTGTTCGAGGTCGCCGCCCACGCGCTGGCCACCGCCGACGACCCGACCGACCGCCGGGCCGTGGCCGCCGCCCTGGGCCGCAGCCGCCTGGACACCATCGCCGGCCACCTCGACTGGACCGGCGGGCCCGTGCCCAACATCGCCACCGTGCCCCTGGCCGGCGGACAGTGGCAGCCCGGCACGCGGCACGACTACGAACTCGCCGTCGTCACACCCGGCAGAGCGGAGGGCCTGCGCGTCAACGGCGACCTCCGGACCTCCTGAGCCGAGGCGCCGGCGGATTCCGTCGGCCACGCCCCGCGCCGGGATGTGCGTGTCACAGGTCGTCGACAACGGAACCGAGCAGGCGGCTTCCCTCCTCTAGCGGGGCGGACCGACAACCACGTCGTCCGCTTCCCGCCGCAGCCAAGGAGACATCCGCCGTGACCGAGACCTCCACTTCCGTGACCCGACGTCAGCACCGCCGGGTCACGGGACTCGCCGTGGCCGGCCTGGCGCTCGCCCTCGCCGCCCCCGCCGCCCCGGCGACGGCCTTCGCGGGCCAGGCCCGTGCCGCGGCGGCCGACCCCGTCTCCGTCATCAAGTACACCGCCGCCGAACGCCGGGACGCCCTCGCCCACTGGACGCCCGCCCGCATGCAGGCGGTCGGCAAGTCCGTGGACCTCGGCCCGACCGGACCGAAGGCCAAGCCGTGGCGCGGCACCCCCCTCAAGACGGTGGGGCGGCTCTTCTTCGTCAACGCGAACGGCGCCGACACGTGGTGCACGGCCACCGCCGTCAAGAGCGCCAACCGCTCCGCCGTCATGACCGCGGCCCACTGCGTACGACGGGGCTCCTCCCCGTACAACACCAACAGCTCCATGGTGTTCGTCCCCGGCTACACCAAGGGCCACAAGCCGCACGGCGTGTTCGCGGTCCGCCAGGCCCTGACCCCGCGCACCTGGGAGACCGACTCCACCAACGACATGTCCGCGCTGGTCCTCGACGCCGACAGGAGCGGCCGCAGGCTCACCGACGCCGTGGGCGGCCAGGCCGTCGCCTTCAACCGCCCCGTCGGGGACAAGGTCTCCGCCTTCGGCTACTCCGCGACCCGCCCGCAGCTCGGCGAGGAACTCCTGCGCTGCGTCGGCACGGCGAAGAAGAGGAGCGGCTTGCAGGCCATCCCCTGCGACATGAGCGGCGGCTCCAGCGGCGGCCCGTGGCTGGCCGACTTCAAGACCTCCACCGGCAAGGGGGTGCTGATCTCGGTCAACAGCGCGCTGGACTCCCTGACACCGACCGAGATGCGCGCGGAGGTGCTGGGCGCAACCGCGAAGAAGGTGTACGACCGGGCACAGCGCGCCTGAGGTGCGCCCGAGGCCGGAGCGGGGCCGCCGCCGCGGGCCGGGCGGCGAACGGAACCAGGCGGCTACGCGGGCGGGTTGAGCCTGCGGAAGTACGTCCAGCTGGTCTCGTTCGGCGCGCTCCACCGCTCCGGCGCGTGGGCGAACTCCGGGTGGTGGGCGGCGACGTGGTCCCGGATGCGCTCGGGGACTTCGGCGTACGAACCGAGCTTGCGGCCCCGGCAGTGGAAGGTGAGACCGCCGGGCCGCTGACCGCGCGCCATCCACGGGAGCCAGGGGGACATCCGGGTCCATGACATCGTGGCCGGAACGCTCGGCGCCGAGCCGGACAGGTCGGCGCGGTCGGCGAAGAACTGGAAGAGCTCCAAGGCCTTGTACGTGTCACCGGCCGAGTGGACGGGGTACTGCGCCACCGGCAGCGGCGAAGGGTAGGCCAGCGGTATCTCCAGGCTGAAGCAGACCTGTTCGCCGAGCTCGGTCGTCGGGATCGGGAAGGGGCGCCATTTCTGGTTCGCCGGGTCGTTCCATATGTGCACCACGGGCAGGTCCTGCCAGGTCTCCAGGATCGCGCGGCTCGTGGGGTCCAGGTAGAGGCCGACCTCACGGGTGAGCAGCCGGTAGGCGTCGGGACCGGCATCGGCGTCCTGGACCAGGCGGGCGACGTTCAGTCCTTCGAAGCCGAAGACGTGCTGGTAGGGCTCGTCGGGGGCCCAGGAGTACACGTCTCCGGACCACCAGTACGTGACCTCCTCGCCGTCGAGCGAGGCGCGGGTGCGGGCGAAGGAGCGCAGCGACTCCGAGGGTGTCGTCATGGGGAGTACTCTGCGCGATCGTCGCCCGGCCCGGCGCCCCGGACGCGGCAAGGGCCGAAAAGAGACGGCCCCGGCCTTCAGACCCGTACGAAGTCGGCCCGGCCCAGCATGTCGAACCGGGTGACGAGCCTGGGAGCGCGCCGGGAGTCGCACCGGGGGACGAGGTCGGCCAAGCGCCCGCCGGTGTCGGCGAACGAGAGGCGGGCGCGCCAGTCGTCGTTCGCGTACTTGACCACCCGGAACGTGAAGGGGCGTGCGGCTCCGCTCCGTGCGGTGAGCGTGGCCGTGCCGTTCTTCCGGAACTCGAAGGTGCCGCGTTGTGTCCCGTCCTTGTAGGTCCCGGCCCAGGCCGCCTTGTGGCTTCCGCACGCGGCGGCTCCGGGAGCCTGTGTCCGATCACCCGCGGTGGCCGGCACGGCCGCCGCGAGGGTGAACACAACCGCACAAGCGCTGACGAGAGAGCGACGCATGAGGATTTCCTCCGGGCGGGGCCCACGGGACGGGCCCGGTTGGGACACTGACGGCACGTCAGGGTACTACGTACCGTCAGCGGTCCGTCACTTTGCGCGAGGAGCGTCCAGGAACCGGTGGAGGGAAGCCGTCATGCTCGTGACGAAGGCGGCACGGGTCGTGTCGTCGACATGGTCCAGGGACAGGTAGGGATTGAGGTCTTCCAGCTCGACCAGGAGGAGGCCCCCGTCCCGGGTACGGCAGGCGTCCACGCGCTGGATGCCGTGGTCGAGGGTGTTCCAGTCGATGAAGCGGCGGGCGAACGCGAGATCCGCGTCCGCGGGCCGGTAGGGCTCAAGGACCCAGCGACGCGCGGGGTCCGGAGCGTGGAGGGCGTACTGGAAGGCGTCGTCGACGTAGTAGAACGACACCTCGTGGCGGAAGTCGACACGGGGCTGGACCAGGATGCCGCCGTAGGTGAGGCCGTCCAGTCGCTCCCGCGGGACGAAGTCCAGGCCTATGGAGTCCGCCCCCGCCTTCGGCTTGACCACGTACTGGTCCGCCTCGGGCAGCGCGCCCAGGTCCTCGTACCGGTCGATGGTGGGGATGACCGGGTACCCGGCCGCCGTCAGGTCCAGCAGGTACTGCTTGCCGGCCATGTCGGCCCTGCCGGACAGCGGGTTGTAGACCCGGGTCCCGCGCGCTGCCGCCCGCTCGCGGAAGGCGTCGTACTCCTTCTGGTAGTGCAGTACGGGGCCGCTGTTGCGGACCACGACCGCGTCGAAGGCGTCCATCAGCGCGGCGGCGTCCAGCGGGTGGCACAGGGCGATGTCGAAGTCGTCCCGCAGCCGCGACGACAGGAAGATGTCCTCGTCGCAGTAGCGCCGTCCCCGGGCCTCGTAGGCGAGATCGGTGACGAACAGAACGCTGGGGCGGCGGGGCACGGGTCTCTCCTGGATCGGTGGCGACCGCCAAATCTACTCAAGCGGCGCGCACCGCCCCGCACCGGGCCCCGCCTCCGCGCCGCACCCGGGAAGCACCCGCGAAGCACCCGCAAAGGATCCGGCCATGCGCCCACAGACGCACCCGGAGGTCAGCCGCTGTGCATCGTCTGCGCCATGCGGACCAGCTCGTCGGAGTCCGCCGCGTCGATCTCGACGTCCAGGACGGTGCAGACGCGGGCCAGGAGGTAGTAGAAGCCCGCCAGGACGAGGGTCTCGACGATCTGCTCCTCGGTGTAGTGGGCGGCCACGGCCGCGTGGCGGGCGTCGTCCACGAGCGGTGAAGTGGCCGCGGTCGCGCCGAAGTTCACGAGCGCCCGCTGCGCCGGGGTGAAGACGTCGGCGTCGTACCGCCGGTGGCGGAGGGCTTCGCGCTGGGCGTCCGTGACGCCTGCGGCCCGGGAGATGGGGACGTGCTGCGCCCACTCGTACTCGGCCTCGAAAGCGGTGGCGTAGGTGAGGATGAGCAGCTCGCGGTCGATCGCGCCGAGGCTGCCGTCGGCGAAGAGCGCGGCGCCCAGGCGGGCTATCTGCGTCACCGAACGGGGCGCGTGGCCGAGCATCCGGTACACGTTGATGACGCGTCCCTGGCTGAGGGAGCGCAGGGCTTCGGGCAGGGCCTCGGTGTCGAGGCAGGGGATTCGGGACATGGGAGGGCTCCTTGGCGGGGGTCGGCGGGTGAGGCCGACGCGGGGGGGGGAGGCGGGGGGGGGGGGGGGGGGGGGGGGGGGAGGGGGGGGGGGGGGGGGGGGGGGGGGCGGGCGGGGGGGGGGGGGGGGAGGGGGGGGGGGGGGGGGCGCGGGGGGGGGGGGGGCGGGGGCGGGGGGGGGGGGGG
>NZ_JAFEXF010000248.1 GCF_016905445.1 Streptomyces sp. G44 | reverse complement strand
GGGAGATCATCGCGCGGGACGTCGCGGCGCGGGGGGGGGTCGAGGGGGACGTGGGCGGGCGGGGGGGCGCGGAGGCGGGGGGCCAGCGGCGGCGGGCGGCGCTGACCGCCCGGCCGCGGGGCGCCGACCGGGGCGCCGGGGACCGCCGTCGGCTCGGGCAGGGGCGCCGTACCGGCGCGGCGGGCGCGCCAGGACTCGCGGACGCCGAAGACGACGGCCTCGACCCGGGTGATCAGCGGCTCGAACCAGGGCAGCGCGAGCAGGATGAGCAGGCCCGCGGCCCAGCCGAGGAAGACGTCGCTCAGCCAGTGCGTACCGAGGTAGACGGTGGTGAGGCCGACGCTCAGCGAGACCACGGCCGACACGGCCGACAGGTAGCGGCGGGTGCGCGGGGTCGAGGCGAGGTAGGCCAGGATTCCCCAGGTCACGACGGCGTTGGCGGTGTGGCCGCTGGGGAATATATCGCCGCCGAGCCACATCTCGTTGGAGCCGATCGTGGTCGCGTAGTGCGGACCGAGGCGGCCCATGCCGAGCTTGGCGGCGCCGACCGTCGCGTTGAGCAGCAGCAGCGAGGCGCCGAACATCAGCAGCGGGCGCAGCGTGTGCTGGCGCCAGGAGCGCCAGCCGAGCCAGGCCGCGACCATGACGGCCGTGGGGCCGCGCTGGCCGAGGACGACCCAGTAGTCGAGGAAGGCGTGGATCTCCGGCCACTGCTGGTAGGGCCGGAAGAACATGACCTGCCAGTCGAACCGCACCAGCCATGAGGTGGTGAGCACGGCGACGACGATGGCGAGGTAGAAGGCCAGGGTCGCGCTGAAGAGCACGATCCGGTGCCGGCTCATCCTCGGGACATCGAGGTGGGTCGGTCGTTCCGGCTCACGGTCGAGCCGGGCGAAGACCCGGTCAAGACGGGTGAGGTTTCGTTCGGTACGCACCCAATCGACGTTACAGCGGGTGAGTCTGGCACTAGGCCGAATCAGTGGCTTTGTGATGACGATGTGATGTGGGATTCATCTCAGGGTGGTGTTTATTCTGCGGATTCCCTATTCGGCCGTCATCGCATTGCCTGAATTCGTTGATCATTTCCGATGCCGTTTTATGGGCCTTATGAATTCGTTCACCGGGAGCCGGTGCGGATTTTCCTTCGCGGTCACCGCGGGTCGGAAATGATCATGGCGGGATCACGGCGGACCCGAGCCGTGCAGCCAGAACGCCCCGTACACCGCGCCGATCACGGCCACACCGCCGAGGATCAGCGCCGACCTGGACGTACGCAGCCGGGCGAGCGCCACCGCGAGGGGCAGCAGGAGCGGGAAGGCGGGCAGCAGAAGGCGCGGCTTCGAGCCGAAGTAGCCCGCCGCGCAGAGCGCGAGCGCGACCACGATCCCGGTGTACACGAGCAGCGGCAAGGGCTGGCGCTGCCGCACCCCGGCGACGTACAGCCGGACCACCAGCGCCACTCCGACGACGAGACCGAGTCCCGCGAGGGCGCCGGGGACGGAGGTGAACTTGTCCCCGATGAAGCGCGCGAAGGCATAACCGAAGTCGAAGCCGTTGCCCCAGCCCGCCTGGACGTCGAGATAGCCGAAGAGGCCGCCGCCCGTGCGGTGGCCGACCCACAGCACGTAGCCCGCGGCGCCGAGCGGCGCCAGGAGGACCCCGAGGACCATGCGCGGGCCGGCCCGCCGCTCCCGGTACACCCGCACGGCGGCCGTCACCCAGATCGCGGCGACCACCGCGGCGCCCACCGGCCGGGTCAGCCCGGCCAGGGAGGCCGGCACACCCGCCAGGACCCAGCGCTCCCGCAGCAGGGCGTACAGCGACCAGGCGGCCAGCGCCGTGAACAGCGACTCGCTGTACGCCATCGACTGCACGATCCCGACCGGGAGCACCGCCCACAGCGCGGTGGCGCAGACCCCGGCCCGGCGCCCGTACAGATGGTCGGCGACCGCGAAGATCCCCGCGGCGGCGCAGAGCGACGCGAGCCAGCTCACCGCCAGGCCCGCGTCGGCGTACGACAAGGGGCTGACGGCCGCGCCGAACCGCTCCAGCCAGGGCAGGAGGGGGAAGAACGCGAGGTTGGAGTGGACGCTGCCGTCGGGGAGCGTCACCTCCCAGCCGTAGCCGTGCTCGGCGACGCGGGTGTACCAGAGCGAGTCCCAGCGGGCGGCCAGCAGCGTGTGCGGGCTCTTGCCCGTCGCCCCGCCCCACACCGCGTGCACCGCGAGGCCCATCTCCCGCACCCCCGCGTACACCACGGGGGCGGGCGCGGCGCGGCGCAGCGCCGCGCGCCCCGCCGAAAGCGGTGAGGGCGGTGAGAGGCGTTGATCAAGATCGGTCACGGGCTCGATTATCGGCCGTGGCGGGAACCGGATGCCCGCCCGGGGGTGCGGCGGGGCGCGGAGGGCGTGGCGCACGCCACACCACGTCCGTACAACCATGAGAGGTCCACCACGCGCCCCAGGGATGAACTCGCGTACTCTGGCCGCTCACTCGCCTTCGTCCGGGCCGCCGGAGCAGCCAGTCCCCGTCCCGCAGGCCGCCGAAGCGAGGGATCACTGGGAGGTACGCACATGTCCGGGACGACCACGGCCGCAGCACCGCAGGGCCGTCGGGGATCCGGGGCCGGTGCCGGGGCCAACCGCTGGGTCGTGCTCGTCGTCCTCTGCGTCAGCCTGCTGCTGGTCGCCGTCGACGCCACCGTCCTGCACGTCGCCGTGCCCGCGGTCACCGAGGACCTGAAACCCGGCGCGATCGAACTGCTGTGGATCGTCGACATCTATCCACTGGTCTGCGCCTCGCTCCTCATCCTCTTCGGCACGCTCGGCGACCGCGTCGGCCGCAGACGTGTCCTCCTCTTCGGATACGCCCTCTTCGGCGTCGCCTCGGCGGTCGCGGCCGTCGCCGACAACGCGCAGGTGCTGATCGCGGCGCGGGCGCTGCTCGGCGTCGGCGGCGCGATGATCATGCCCGCGACGCTGTCGATCCTGCGCCAGGTCTTCCCCGACCGGCGCGAGCGGGCCGTCGCCATCGGCATCTGGAGCGCGGTGGCCGCCGTGGGCGCGGCCGTCGGGCCGCTGCTCGGCGGGTTCCTCCTGGAGCACTTCTGGTGGGGCTCGGTCTTCCTCATCAACATCCCGCTGATGCTGGTCAGCCTGCCCGTCGGACGCTGGCTGCTGCCCGAGTCGACCGGCGAGCGCGACGGGCCGTGGGACGTGGCCGGCGCGCTGATGGCCGCGGGCGGTCTCTTCGGTGTCGTCCTCGGCGTGAAGCGGCTCGGCGGCGGTGAGTCGCCACTCGGCGCGACGACGCTGCTCTCCCTGGCCGTGGGCGGCGCCCTGCTCACCGGCTTCGTCCGCAGGCAGCGGCGGCGCAAGCACCCGCTGGTCGATCTGTCGATGTTCCGGCGGCCCGCGTTCAGCACGTCCGTCGGCTGCATCGTGCTCGCCATGCTCGCGCTCGTGGGCCTGGAGCTGATCGCCGCCCAGTACCTCCAGCTGGTCCTCGGCCTCTCCCCGCTGGAGACCGGCCTGCGGCTGCTGCCGCTCACCTTCGCCGCGATGGCCGCGGGCCTCGCCGGGTCGAAGCTGCTGCACCGCTTCGGTCCGCGCACCATGGTCTGCACGGGGTTCTGTCTCACCGCGGCCGCCGTGGTGGTGCTGACCGGCATGGGCGGCCACGCCAACGACGCCCTGCTGCTCACCGGCTTCGTCCTGCTCGGCTTCGGCCTGGAGACCACGCTCTTCGGCGCCTACGAATCGATGCTCAGCGAGGCCCCGCCCGCGCAGGCGGGCGGCGCCGCGGCGATCGGCGAGACCTCCTACCAGCTGGGCGCGGGCATCGGCATCGCGCTGCTCGGCACCGTCATGAACGCCGCGTACGCGCCGGGCCTCTCCTCGGTGCCGGGCGTCCCGGCGGCGGACAGCGCGGCGGCCAGTCACTCGCTGGGCGAGGCGTACGAAGTGGCCTCGCGGCTCGGCGGCGGTGCGGGCGAGGCCCTGCGCGCCGCGGCCCGCGACTCCTTCGTGCACGGCCTGCACGTGACGCTGCTGGTCAGCGCCGGGCTCCTGCTGCTCGGCGCGCTCGCCGCCCTGCGGCTGCCACGGGCCATGGAGTGCGGGGCACCGCCCGCGGCCCGGCCCGAGCAGGGAATCCCGGCCCCCCGGGACCCGGCGGGCGTGCGCGCGGACTCCCTGCGCTGAGCCGTGGTGGGGGCGGGGTTTCGCGTGGGGGCCCGCGCGGTGGCTGTTCCCGCAGGGTGGTTGCGGGTGCGGGGTTTCGCATGGGGCCGCCGGGGGCTGGGGGTTCCCGGGTGGGGTGGCGGTGGGCGTTGGGGTTCCGCATGGGGCCGCCGAGGGTCGGGGGCTCCTGGGTGAGGTGGCGGTGGGCGTGGGGTTCCGCATGGGGCAATCCGCACGCGGGGCCCGCATAGGGGCATCCTGCACGGGAGCCCCGCGTTGTGGCGCTCTGCAAGCGGGCCCGCACGGGGGAACCCTGCTCGCGGGGCCCACGCTGGTTCACCCTGGCACGCGCCCCGCACGGGGGCACCCTGCACGCGCGCGCCCCGCACCGGGGCACCCCGCACGCGGGGCCCGCGTCGAGGCACCTGCGCGTGAGGGCCGTACCGGGTCACCCTGGACGTGCGGGACACCGCGTCGTAACGTCAGCGCGAGCCGTAGCGAACTACCGCTGCTAGTTTTGTGCCGCCGGAGGCCCGCATGTCCGCAAGTGCCCGCACCCCTCTGCCGCCCTTCGACCCCGCCGACCCCCTCGGCATCGACGACCTCCTCGACCCCGAGGACCTCGCGATCCGCGACACCGTCCGGGCCTGGGCCGCCGACCGGGTCCTGCCGCACATCGCCGACTGGTACGAGCAGGGCGAGCTGCCCGGCATCCGCGAGCTGGCCCGCGAGCTCGGCTCCCTCGGGGCGCTCGGCATGTCGCTTCAGGGGTACGGCTGCGCGGGCGCGAGCGCCGTCCAGTACGGGCTGGCCTGCCTGGAGCTGGAGGCCGCCGACTCCGGCATCCGCTCCCTGGTCTCCGTGCAGGGCTCCCTCGCCATGTACGCCATCCACCGCTTCGGCTCCGAGGAGCAGAAGCAGCGGTGGCTGCCCGGCATGGCCGCCGGCGAGACCATCGGCTGCTTCGGCCTGACCGAGCCCGACCACGGCTCGGACCCGGCGTCCATGCGGACGTACGCGAAGAGGGCCGGCGGGGACGGCGCCGACTGGGTGCTCAGCGGACGCAAGATGTGGATCACGAACGGGTCGGTGGCCGCGGTCGCCGTCGTCTGGGCGCAGACCGACGAGGGGATCAGGGGCTTTGTCGTACCGACCGACAGTCCCGGGTTCTCGGCACCCGAGATCAGGCACAAGTGGTCGCTGCGCGCGAGCGTCACCAGTGAGCTGGTGCTGGACGAGGTGCGGCTGCCCGCCGACGCGGTCCTGCCGGAGGTCGTCGGCCTGAAGGGCCCGCTCAGCTGCCTGTCCCACGCGCGCTACGGCATCGTCTGGGGTGCGATGGGCGCCGCCCGGGCCTCCTTCGACGCGGCGGTGGAGTACGCGAAGACCCGCGAGCAGTTCGGCCGGCCCATCGGCGGTTTCCAGCTCACCCAGGCCAAGCTCGCCGACATGGCGGTCGAGCTGCACAAGGGCGTCCTGCTCGCCCATCATCTCGGACGGCGCCTGGACGCCGGCAGGCTCCGTCCGGAACAGGTCAGCTTCGGCAAGCTCAACAACGTGCGCGAAGCGATCGAGATCTGCCGCACGTCCAGGACGATCCTGGGCGCGAACGGGATCTCACTGGAGTACCCCGTCATGCGGCACGCGACGAACCTCGAATCGGTGCTCACCTACGAGGGCACCGTCGAGATGCATCAGCTGGTGCTGGGCAAGGCGCTCACCGGCCTCGACGCCTTCCGGTGACCCCGGCCGGCCCCCGGTGAGCGGCCTTGCCCTAGCTCTGGTTGAAAAAGCCGTCCGAGGGGCGACTCGTGGCCTCGCCGTTGACGATGTGCGTGTCGGCGGGGGTGAGCAGGAAGACCCGCGTCGCCACGCGCTCGATCGAACCGCGCAGGCCGAAGGTGAGACCGGCGGCGAAGTCGACCACACGCTTGGCGTCCGTGGGCTCCATGGACGTGAGGTTCATGATGACCGGGACGCCGTCCCGGAAGAGCTCGCCGATGGCCCGCGCGTCCCGGAAGCTGTCCGGGGTCACGGTGCCGATCCGGCGCCCGTCGTCCACAGCCTTCTCGTCGGCCACCCGTCCGCGCGGGTCGGTGACCCACGCCTCCGGCTGAACGGGTCCCTCGTCCCGGTCGTCTTCGTAGCCGTCGTCGTAGTAACGCTCGTCGTTGTTGTCGTCGACGAGGCCAAGCCAAGCGCTCGCCTTGCGCACCGATCCCATGGACGCCTCCTCTCACAGCGGTTTCCCTGCATCCGCATCCCTATGCTCGACCATGATGCGGATAGTGCGCCAAGTGGATAGTCGCCGCGCGGGGTTTTCGTGACGGTACTGGTGCACAGTCAACACGCCGACACATCCCGTACTTCAAGGGCCGTACTGTGCGCGATTGCTGACTGTGAGTGAAATATGATGGTCGACGGCGTATGGGTGACGGTGGGTGCGGACGGGTGAACGGTTCTCGCCGCGATGTGGGAGTTGACCGACCGCGGGCCTCTCGGGGGATTCGCCGTCCGCGCCACGAGGGCCTCGTCGTCTTCGTTCTGACGGTGGCTCAGGCCGAGCGGTCCGCCGGCCGACGGTTTCCGTCGCGCAAGGCGAGGGCTCGCCGAGGCCGGCAAGCTCGCGTGCGGGGGCGACGCGGGCGCCCATCGGGTGACGGGGTATCAGGCGAGGTGCCGCGAGAGCGCAGCCGCCACCATGAGCACACCTTGGGGCCACATGGCCGCATGGGCCACGGGGCCGGCACCGAAGCCACGTGATTCCCCGGTGATCGGGGCGTAGCGGGCGGGGCGGTCGTGCGAGGGGAGGGGGGTCACCGCTCGCGGCGGGCGGAGCGGTGGGGTGCGCGTGTGAAGGCGAGGGTGACGGCGCGCGGACGCACGGCCGTCGGGGCGAGGCGAGGGAGAGCGCGGCGGCCTGCGCGGGCGCGGCGAAGCGGGCCTCGGGTGGTGCGTGGGGCGCAGGGGGTCGGCTCAGAAGGGCATCAACAAGACGCCGACCACACCCGACCGAAGTCGATGTGGGAGCGCGTGACCAGCCACTGCTGTGGATGCATGGGCCAAGTGGAACAGGCATCCGCCGGGGCGTCAACTGCCGTGAGACGTAACGCTCATATGGTGGACAGCCTTGACAGCGCGCGTGCGGCGGCCCGTAATCTCGGGGCGGATCGTGCTGAGGGGCTCGGTCCGCGTGAAGGCGTCACCCGTGTTCGCACTCCCGTATCCACGGAGCCTTCCGCATGCCTTCCGGCACCTTCGCCAAAGCCGCGCCCATCCCTTTAGTCGCGGATCCCGTAGCCCCCCGACCGGCCGTCACGCCCGCCCCCGTCGTGTGCGCCCTCGTGCTGTGCGCGCCCGCACGCGGCTCGGAGCGTGCCCGGTGAGGCACTCGCTGGTGATCGTGGGCGCCGGGCCGCGCGGCACCGGGATCCTGGAACGCCTCGCGGCCAACGCGGACGAGCTGTACGCGGGACCGGGCCTCGACATCCATCTCGTGGACCCCTACCCGCCGGGCGGCGGGCGCGTCTGGCGGCACGACCAGTCGCCCCTGCTCCAGATGAACTCGCAGGCCAAGGACGTCACGATGTTCACCGACGAGACGGTGGACATCGCGGGGCCCGTCCTGCCCGGCCCCTCCCTCGACGCGTGGGCCGGTCTCGACGGGCGCGCCTTCGCCGGGCGCCGCGCGCAGAGCCGGTACCTGCGCTGGGTGTACGAGAAAGCCGTGGCCGGCCTGCCGCCGGGCGCCGTCGTCCATCACCACCGGCGCAGGGCGGTACGCGTGACCGGGCCGCGCACGGGCCGCCAGGCGGTGTGGCTGGAGGGCGTCGCGGCGCCGCTCACCGCCGACGCCGTCGTCCTCGCCCAGGGGCACCTCGACGCCGAACCCGACGGCGAGCAGCGGGCGTTGGCCGCCTACGCCGAGCGGAACGGACTCGTGCACCTGCCGCCCGACTTCACCGCCGACAGCGACCTCACGCGCCTCGCGCCCGGCGGACCCGTGCTCGTGCGCGGCTTCGGGCTCGCCTTCGTCGACCTGATGGTGCTGCTCACCGAGGGGCGCGGCGGCCGGTACGAGAAAGGCGCCCACGACACGTACATCCCCTCCGGGCGCGAGCCCGTCCTGTACGTCGGCTCACGGCGAGGCGTCCCCTACCACTCCAAGATCGGTTACGACTGGACAGGCGAACTCCCGCCGCTGCCGCGCTACTTGGGCCCCGAACACGTCGACGCGCTGCTCGACCGGCCCGGCGGCCACGACTTCCGGCGCGACGTGTGGCCGCTCATCGAGAAGGAACTCGGCTTCGCCCACTACCACCGCCTCCTCACCGCCCACCCCGAGCGCACCCGCATGGCCTGGCGGGACTTCGACGAGAAGTACGAGGCCTGCGCGCCCGGCAGCCCCGAACGCGACGCCCTCATCGCCTCCGCCGTGCCCGACCCCGCCGACCGCCTCGACCTCGCCGCGCTCGACCGGCCGCTTGCCGGGGTGCGCCACACCTCGTACGAAGCGCTCCAGGAAGGCCTGCGCGGCCACATCGCCCGTGACCTGGCGCGCCGGCACGACCCTGCGCACAGTCCCGACCTCGCGGTCTTCCTCGGGCTCCTCTCCGTCTACGGGCAGCTGACGCGGCTCCCGGACGTCGGGACGTGGTGGCACGGCTTCTTCAGCCTCCTCGCGTCGGGGCCGCCCGGACCGCGGCTGCGACAGCTACTCGCCCTTTCGCGCGCCGGTGTCGTGCGGTTCCTCGGCGCCGACGTCGCGGTGACCGCCGAGGACGGGGTGTTCCGGGCGCGCGGTGCCACCCTGCCGGGACGGGTCACCGAGGCCCGCGCGCTCGTCGAGGCGCGGCTGCCGCAGCCCACCGTGGCCCGCACCCGCGACCCGCTGCTGCGCGCGC
>NZ_JAFEXF010000247.1 GCF_016905445.1 Streptomyces sp. G44 | reverse complement strand
GTGCACGACGCGGTGCCGCTGGTGCGGCGCCTGCCGAAGGCGCCGTGGACGCCGTCGTTCCCGTCCGGGCACGCGGCGTCGGCGGCGGCGTTCGCCACGGGGGTGGCCCTGGAGGCGCCCGGCTACGGCGCCGTCGTCGCGCCCGTCGCCGCCGCCGTGGCCTTCTCCCGCGTGTACGTGGGCGTGCACTACCCCGGTGACGTGCTCGCGGGCCTCGTGCTCGGCGCGGCCGCCGCCGCGGTCACCTGCTACTGGTGGCCGCCGCGTCCGGCGCCCGCGCGGTTCGGGCGGACGCGGGTGGCGGCGCCGGTGCTGCCGGACGGCGAGGGGCTGGTCGTGGTGATCAACTCCGGTGCCGGCAGGAGCGTCCCGGGCCGGCCGCCCGCCCGGGAGTACGTGGAGCTGCTGCTGCCGAAGGCCGAGATCCTTCCGTGCGGGCCGGATGAGGACCTGGGCAAGGTGCTGGACAAGGCGGTCGCGCGGGCCGCCGAGTCGGGCGGGGCGCTCGGGGTCTGCGGCGGCGACGGCACGGTCAACGCCGCCGCCCGCCGCGCCGTGGCGGCTGGGGTCGCGCTGGCGGTGTTCCCCGGGGGCACCCTCAACCACTTCGCGCTGGACGCGGGCACGGCCACCTTCGAGGACACCGCGCACGCCGTGCGGCGCGGCGAGGCGGTGCGCGTGGACCTGGCGCGGGTCCGCGACGGCGAGGGCACGGACGTCACGGCCTTCGTGAACACCTTCAGCATCGGGCTCTACCCGGAACTGGTGCGCAGGCGTGAGAAGTTGGAGGGCCGGATCGGCAAGTGGCCCGCCGCCGCGGTGTCCTTGCTGGCCGTCCTGCGGGAGGCGACCCCGCTGCGGGTGCGCCTCGACGGCCACGACCGCGTCCTGTGGCTGCTCTTCGCGGGCAACGGCCGCTACCTGCCGGAGGGCCTGGCCCCCACCCACCGGCCCCTGCTGGACGAGGGGCTGCTCGACGTCCGTACGGTCGACGCCGAGGCACCGCTGGCCCGCACGCGACTCGCCGTCTCGGCGCTGGCCGGCGCGTTGCGGCGCTCGCGCGTCTACCGGGCCGAGCGCGTCGAACGGCTGCGGATCGGCGGACTGGGCGCCGCGAGGGGCCCGGGCGGGACGCCCGGGCCGGGTGACGCGGGTGGACCGGGTGACGCGGCCGGACCGGGCCGCGCGACCAGACCAGGCGCCGCGACTGGACCGCGCGACGCGACCAGACCGGATGGGATGACCCGACCGGGCGCCGCGACTGGACCGCGCGACGCGACCAGACCAGGCGCCGCGACTGGACCGGGCGACGGGACCAGACCGGTCGGGATGACCGGACCGAGCGCCGCGACCGGCCCGGACGACACAACCGGACCCGATGGGACAACCAGACCGAGCGGAACGACCAGACCGGGTGACACAACCGGACCGAGCGGAACGACCGGACCGAGCGCGGCAACCGGACCGGGCGAGACGACCAGACCGGATGGGACAACCAGACCTAGCGACGCGACCAGACCAGGCGACGCGACCAGACCAGACGGGACAACCCGACCGGCCGACACGACCCCACCGGCCGACACGACCCCACCGGGCGAGACGACCGGGCTCGCGTACGACGGCGAACACGCGCCCGCGCCGGACACCCTGTTCCTCGACAAGCTCCAGGGCGCGCTGACGGTCTACAGCCCGGCCGCGCCGGAGGACGAGATCACCCAGCTCGCCCGGACGGCGTCCCTGGCGGCGGCGCGGCGCCGCCCGGCGTGACCTGCGCCCGGCCCAGGGAGACCCGCGGTTACCGCGCCCCTTCGCGGGCGGACGGGGCCCGGGAATCCTGGTCGCGTCCACGGGTCGCGCTGCGCTGGAGCGAACGGCGCCTGGAGCCGGAGGTGGAGCTGTCCGAGGCGATGCTCGACGACCTGGAGCAGTCGGCGCACCCGGCGCGGGCGGCGCAGGAGCCGCCGGGTCAACGCGTGGCGGACTCGCCCACCTGAGGGTGACGCGGCTCGCGGCGGCGGCCCCTTCGCCGGTAGGACGGGCGGGGTCAGCCGTCCCCTCCGCAGGGAGCAGCGCACCCGTGAGCACCCGTGCCGTCCTTGTCGCCGCCCTCGTCACCGGGCTTGTCCTCGGCATCGTGGGAACCAGAGCGGAAGGTTCCGTTCACCCCCCTCCGGCCGGTTCCGTCACCGAGGCGGGCCGTTAGGCTGCGGCATTGCCGCGTGGCTCTCCGTCCTCGCCGCGCGGCCGCCGAGCCGCCGTCGACGGAAGCGAGTAGGCCTTGAACTTCCTCACCATCGGTCATCGCGGGGTCATGGGCGTCGAGCCCGAGAACACCCTCCGTTCCTTCATCGCCGCGCAAGCCGCCGGCCTCGATCTCATCGAGCTCGATCTGCATCTGAGCAAGGACGGCGCCCTCGTCGTCATGCACGACGCCGACGTGGCCCGTACGACCGACGGCAAGGGACCCATCGCCGAGAAGACCCTCGCCGAGCTGCGGGAGCTCGACGCGGGCCGCGGGGAGCGCGTCCCCGTCTTCGAAGAGGTCCTGGACGCCGTGCGGGCGCCGCTCCAGGCCGAGATCAAGGACGTGGCCGCCGCGCGTGCCCTCGCCGAGGTCATGCACCGCCGCGATCTGGTCTCGCGCGTGGAGGTGATCTCCTTCCACGACGCGGCGATCGCGGAGATCGCCCGCCTCGTGCCGGGCGTGCGCACCGCGCTCGTCGCAAGCCGCTACGGCACCGACGTCGTGGAGCGCGCGACGGCGGTCGGCGCCACCACGCTCGTACTCAACATCCGGCGCCTCACGCTGGAGATCGTCGAGCACGCCAAGAAGGCCGGCCTGCGGATCATCGGCTGGGTCGTGAACACGCAGGACGATCTGCGGCTCGTGCGCGCGCTCCAGCTGGATGGCGCGACCACGGACTACCCGGACATCAAGCGGACGGGCCGCTTCACTGCGTGAGGGCCCCCTGCCCGCACGGCCTCAGGTCAGCGCCTTGACGAGGAGTTCGAACGCGAGGTCGGCGCGCTGCGGGACGCCGAAGCGCTCGTCGCCGTACGGGAAGGGCGTCATCTTTCCCGTACGGCGGTAGCCGCGCCGCTCGTACCAGGCGATGAGGTCCTCGCGTACGGAGATCACGGTCATGTGCATCTCGCGGGCGCCCCACTCCTCGCGGGCGACGCGCTCCGCCTCGGCGATGATCACCTTGCCGAGGCCCGCGCCCTGCTCGGCCGGGCTCACCGCGAACATCCCGAAGTAGGCGTGTTTCCCGCGGTGTTCGAGCTGGCAGCAGGCGACGAGGGCGCCGTCCCGCTCGACGGCCAGCAGTCGGCTCGCCGGTGACCCGATGACCTCGGCGACGCCCTGCGGGTCCGTGCGCTGCCCCTCCAGGATGTCCGCCTCGCTGGTCCAGCCGGCGCGGCTCGCGTCCCCGCGGTACGCCGACTCGATGAGCGCGACGAGCGCGCCGACGTCCGTGGGGCCCGCGTCGCGGAAGGTGATGTGGCCGGCGAGGGAGCGCGGGGCGGTTTCCATCGGAATGGCCTCTCCGATCTGGCGGGTGGGGCGGGATCCGGGCGGATCCGGTCGCGGCTTGCTGCTCCACCGAGCCTAGCGCGACGCTAGGGTGCGGCCACATGGTGCATGTACTGAGCAGCAGGACCCTTCTCCGGCCCACCGACCCGGAGCGTTCCCGCGCGTTCTACGGCGGGGCGCTCGGCCTCGCCGTCTACCGCGAGTTCGGCACCGGCCCGGAGCGCGGCACCGTCTACTTCCTGGGCGGCGGCTTCCTCGAACTCTCCGGCCGCTCCGACACCCCGCCATCGCCGGGGCTCCGGCTGTGGCTCCAGGTGCCGGACGTGCACGCGGCCCACGACGAGCTCGTCGAACGCGGCGTCGAGGTGGTGCGGCCGCCGGTCAAGGAGCCGTGGGGCCTGGTCGAGATGTGGATCGCGGACCCCGACGGCCTGCGGATCGTCCTCGTCGAGGTCCCGCACGACCACCCCATCCGCTACCGGCCGGGCATCTGACGCGGCCCCTCCGGCGCGTGTGAAGCACGTCACACGATTAATCCATTCGGAATGCAGGGGTACAAGGCCACGGGTACGGTCCGCAGAAGATCCAGAAAGATCCTCTGCCGGCTTCGGCGGCCCCGACAGCCGTGACACAGCACTGAAGACGATCTCCCAGAGTCTTGGAGTGACATCACATGGCAGCTCCCCGGATCCTCATCGTCGGCGGCGGTTTCGCCGGCATGGAGTGCGCTCACAAGCTGGAGAAGAAACTCGCGCCCCACGAGGCGGAGCTGCGGCTGATCAGTCCGACGGACCACCAGCTCTACCTGCCGCTGCTGCCGCACGTCGCCTCCGGCGTGCTCACCCCGCAGGCGGTGGCGGTGCCCCTGCGCCGGATGCTGCGCCGCACGGCGATCGTGCCGGGCGGCGCCATCGGGATCGACCCCGAGGCGAAGGCCGTGATCGTGAAGAAGATCAATGGCGAGGAGGTCGTGGAGCGCTACGACCACCTGGTCCTGACGCCCGGCAGCGTCACACGGCAGTTCGACATCCCCGGCGTCGACAAGTACGCGGTGGGCGTCAAGACCCTCGCGGAGGCCGCCTGGATCCGCGACCACGTCATCTCCCAGCTGGACCTGGCCGCGGCCAGCTCGCACCGCGAGGAGCGCGAGCAGCGCCTGACCTTCGTCGTGGTCGGCGGCGGGTACGCGGGCGTGGAGACGGCCGCCTACCTGCAACGCCTGACGTGCGCCGCCGTCAAGCGCTACCCCGGCCTGGACGTGTCGCAGATCAAGTGGCACCTCGTGGACATCGCCCCCAAGCTGATGCCGGAGCTGGGCGAGCGGCTCGGCGAGAAGGCGATGGCGATCATGCAGCGCCGGGGTGTGGACGTCTCCCTCGGCGTGTCCGTCGCCAAGGCGACCGAGGACACCGTCACGCTCACCGACGACCGCGTCCTGCCCTGCCGCACGCTGATCTGGACCGCGGGCGTCGCCCCCAGCCCGCTCATCGCGACGCTCGGCGCCGAGACCAACAAGGGCCGCCTCGTCGTGCGGCCGGACCTGACGGTGCCGGGTCTGGACGGCGTCTTCGCGCTCGGCGACGCGGCGGCCGTGCCGGACGTCGTCAAGGGCGGCGACGCCATCTGCCCGCCGACCGCGCAGCACGCCATGCGCCAGGGCTGGGCCGCGGCGAGGAACGTCGCCGCGGCCCTGCGTGGCCTGCCGCTCGCCGACTACCGGCACAAGGACATGGGCCTGGTGGTGGACCTCGGCGGCATCCAGGCGGTGTCCAAGCCGCTGGGCGTGCAGCTGACCGGGCTGCCCGCGCAGGCGGTGGCGCGCGGCTACCACCTGGGGGCGCTGCGCACGCTCACCGCCCGCTTCCGCACGGCCGCCAATTGGGGGCTGAACGCGGTCGCCGGCAACGACTACGTCCGCACCGGCTTCCAGGCCCAGCGCCCCGCCACACTCAAGGACTTCGAGATGACGGACGCCTACCTGTCACGGGAGGAGATCGACAAGCGGATCGCGTCAGCCGGACGGTGACCCTTCCGTCGGCTGCTCCGCCGGTCGTCCCGCCGACTGTTCCGCCGGCCGTCGTTCCGCTGACCGCACCCCCGGGTGTTTCGCGCGGACGACGGCCGGGCCGGGGGCCAGCCGGGTGACCGCCGACGCCACGGCGAGGTTGGCGGCGAGCGCGATGACGCCGCCGTTGATCCCGTGGTACGGGTCGTTGTCCGTGGCCCACAGCCCCAGCACCACCGCGAGGCCCACGAGCATCCCCGTGACGGCGGCGCGTGCCGTCAGCCGCCGCCAGAACAGGGCCAGGAGCACGACGGGCACGAGCTGGGCGAGCCCCTCGTACGACAGGACGGACAGTTCCACCAGGGTGTCGGGGTGGAAGAGGCTGCCCGCCAGCGCCACGAGCCCGGCGAGGACGCACACCGCCTGGGAGAGCCGTTTCGTCCGGATGTCGCGTGCCTCGGCCGGGGCGCCGGGGGCGCGGCGCGGGCCGCGCGGGTCGGCGCCGTTGCCGCCGCCGAGGACCGTGCGTCCCCAGAGCGTGCCGATGGAGAGCATGAAGACGCTCATCGGCACGATGGCCGACAGGGCGCCCGCGACGCCGATGACGGCGACGAGGGGTGCGGGCAGCGAGTCCGTGACGAGGCTGAACAGCGCGAGGTCCGGGTTGCCGAGGGTCGGCAGCACGAAGAGCGCGGTGGCGCCGATGGCCATCGGCACGAACAGCAGCAGCTGGTACCAGGGCAGCAACAGGGCGTTGCGGCGCAGGGCGTTGGGGCTCTTGGCGCTCAGATACCCGGCGACGGTCGTGGGGAAGATGGTGATGGTCACGGCGTTGAGGACGACGGTGCTGAGGAACCATGCCGCGTCGCGCCCGCCGGACGCGTGCCCGGGGAAGGTCAGCCATTCGGGCCTCTCGGTCACCATGCGCCGCATGAGGTCGCCGGGCCCGCCGAGGTAGTGCGTGGGGATGTACACGGCGAGGAAGACGACGACGAGGATCACCAGGACGTCCTTGAAGGCACTCACCCAGGCCGATCCGCGCAGCCCGGACACCAGGATGAACGCCTCCGCCACGACGAAGGAGATGACGGCGGCCACCTTCAGGTCGACGCCGCCGTACGTCATGGCGTTCACGACGACGCCCATGCCCTGGATCTGCACCTGGATGTAGGGAACGACGAAGACGGTCGCGACGACCGCCACGAGAATGCCCACCGGCCGTGACCTGAAGCGGAACTCGGCGATGTCGGCGATCGAGAGGAGACCGTGCCGGGAGGCGTACGTCCACAGGGCGGGGCCCACGACGTAGGCGACGGCGAAGCCGACGGTCAGATACGCGACGAGGTAGAGGATCGGCGCGCCGAAGGAGTACGACCAGCCGGCCGTCCCCAGGAACGAGAAGCTGGTGTACGTCTCCCCCGCCATCAGCAGCCAGATGAACAGCACGCCGAGGCCGCGGCTGGACACGGACCACTCGGCGAGGCCTTTGGACCGGCCGCGCGCGCTGAGCACGCCGATGGCGATGGTGGCGGCCATGGCGAGCCCGAAGACGGTGGTCGCGATCGCGGCGGACCCGCTCATCGGCCGCCTCCCCTGGGCGGTTCGGATCCGTCTTCGTCGTCGGCGGGGACCGGCTCGACGGCGTTCAGCCGGTACGCCGGGTCGAGGCGGGCCACGAGCCAGATGACGAGCGGGCTGACGACCGTCGCGGCGATGACCCAGACGAGGAGGAAGGGGACGCCGAGGACGCGCGGCTCGACGCGGTTGGCGACGAGCGGCGCGGCGCCGTAGAGCACGACGGGCACGAGCAGCAGCCACAGGGAGGGCCGGGCGACACCGCGCAGGGAGGGCAGGCCGTCCAGAGGGTCCGGCGGGTCCTGTGGGTCCGGTGGGTCCTGCCGGGGTGGTTCAGGGGACTGCGGGCGGCGGTCCGGGCGGGGCATCGGGCTCCTTCTCGGTCGTTCACGGGAGTGCCGTGCGGATGCGGCCGTGTCGTGGGTATGGCGGCCCGCAGCCGCCGGCGGGGCTCACCCCCTCCGCACCCCGAGCCGCCCCTCCAGCCGCGCCAGCAACTCGCCGAGCAAAGAGCTCAGTTGACCCTGCACGTCCCCGTCGAGCACGGAGAGCACCACCGTCTCGTACGCGAGCTGTTCCGGCAGGATCGCGTCGACGAGTTCACGCCCGGCGTCGGTGAGGCGGACGTGGGCGACCCGGCGGTCGCGGTCGTCGGCCCGGCGGTCGACCAGCTGCCGTTCCTGGAGCTGCTTGAGCCGCTTGGTGACCGCGGCTCCCGAGGAGAAGGTCTCACGGGCCAGCTCGCCGGGTGTCAGTTCGTGTCCGGTGCGGCGCAGGGCGCCCAGCAGGTCGAACTCGGCGCGGGTCAGGCCCGCCCTGCGCAGCGGCGCGTCCTCGGCCTGCTGGAGGAGGGCCGCGCAGCGGTTGATGCGGCCGATCACCTCCATCGGCCCGGTGTCGATGTCGGGGCGCACGGCCTGCCACTGCCGCACCACCGCGGCCACGGTGTCCCCACCGGGACCCGTCACCGGACCGTTCTCTGCTCTCATGCTGGTGCGCCCTCCCAGGCGTCGGCGACCTCTTCGCGGGGCCGCGTCCCCCGGCCGCCGCCACCGCTCTGAAGTCGGACTGTCGCCGCGAGCGTACGGTGTCCGGCGCGTTCGGCCGCGATCACCCGCTGTTCGGGCAGGGCGCGCTGCCACCATTCACCGGCGGCCGCGTCGGCGGCGGCGCGCAGGTCGACGAGAGCGGCGGTGAGCCGGCGCCGGGCGGGTGCGACCGCTCCTCCCGACCCCGCGAGGACGGCCTCGGCCCGTTCCCGGGCCCGTTCGACGGCCTCCACGGCCTGCTCGATCCGGTCGGCGGCGCGCCGGTTGGTGACGAGGACGGCGGCCGCGACGCCGAGCACGGCACCGACGAGGGTGTCGACGACACGGTCGAGGATGAGCTCGCCCGGCTGCTGGAACCGCGCGAACTCCGTGACGAGCAGGGCCATCGGTGTCACGCACACGCTGCCCAGCCAGTAGTTCCGGCTGATCAGGGCCTCCGCGCCGAAGGCGAGGGCGAGACAGCAGACGATGAGTTCCGCGTGCCCGAGGTGGGCGAACGGCGCGATGGCGGCGAAGGCGAGCACCCCGACGAGGTTCCCGACCACGCGCTGCACGCCCCGGTTCCAGGTGAGCGTCACGTTGGCCTGGTAGAGCGAGGCGGCGGTGACCAGCGCCCAGTAGGGGCGGCCGACGCCGAGCGCGAGCGACGCGTAGCCCGCGAGCGCGCAGCCGACGGCGGTGCGCAGCGCGATGGGCAGCAGCGGGGAGCCGGGCGTGAGCCGACGCCACAGCGGCACGACGGGCCCAGCGAGTTCGGCGGCCACCCCGAGGAGTTCATCGCGCTCACCGGGGCGTACGTCACCGGGGCGCGGGACGGCGGCCGTGCCGCGCAGCCCGGCCGCCCAGGAGCGCAGGGCGGCGGGGTCGGCGGCGGCGGGGTGGGCAAGGGCCTCTTCGGCGCGCACGACGAGGCGGGCCAGGGCGCGCCGGGCC
>NZ_JAFEXF010000246.1 GCF_016905445.1 Streptomyces sp. G44 | reverse complement strand
GCCCCCGGCCCTCCGAGCGGGCCGAGGGCCTGCGGCGGCTGGTGCCGCAGGCCCTCGTCGTCGCCTTCCTCGCGGGCGGCACCTCCGCGTTCGTCGCCGACGACAAGGCCGTGCGGCTGAGCGTCGACGGCGAGCCGCGCACCCTGCACACCTTCGCCGACGACGTCGGCGAACTCCTCGCCGACGAGGGCGTCGCCGTCGGCGCCCACGACCTCGTCGCGCCCGCGCCGGGCACCGCCCTGGCCAGCGGCGACGAGATCGCCGTGCGCTACGGCCGGCCCGTCCACCTCACCCTCGACGGCGAGCCGCGCGAGGTGTGGACCACGGCCCGCACCGTCGACGGCGCCCTGCGCCAGCTCGGGGTGCGCGCGGAGGGCGCGCACCTGTCGGCCTCGCGCAGCCGCCGCATCGGCCGGGCCGGGCTTGCCCTCGCCGTCCGCACGGAACGCACCGTCACGATCATGGCGGACGGCCGGGAACGCACCATCCGCACGAACGCGGCCACCGTACGCGAGGCCGTCGAGGAGGCCGGGGTCACCCTGCGCGGACAGGACACCACGTCGGTGGCGCCCGGCAGCTTCCCGCGCGACGGCCAGACGGTCACCGTCATGCGGATCACCGGGTCGAGGGAGGTGCGGGAGGAGCCGATCCCCTTCGGCGAGCGGCGGACCGAGGACCCGGCCCTCTTCCGCGGTACGGAGGTCGTGGTCCAGCCCGGCCGGCCGGGTGCCCGCCGCGTCACGTACGCGCTGCGCAGCGTCAACGGCGTCAAGCAGCGCCCGCGGCGCCTGGGCTCCGAGGTGGTGCGCGCGCCGCAGGACCGGATCGTGAAGGTCGGCACCAAGCGGAAGCCCCCGTCGGTGGCGGGCGCGGACGGGCTCAACTGGAGCGCGCTCGCGCAGTGCGAGTCGGGCGGCCGGCCGGGCGCGGTCGACCCCTCGGGCACGTACGGCGGCCTCTACCAGTTCGACACGCGCACCTGGCAGGCCCTGGGCGGCACGGGCCGCCCCCAGGACGCCCCGGCGGCCGAACAGACCGCGCGGGCGAAGAAGCTGTACGTACAGCGCGGCGCGAGCCCGTGGCCGCACTGCGGGCGGCGCCTGCGGGGGTGAGGTGCCGCGGGGCTCCGCCGTCTCTCGGCCGCGGGTGCGTCGTGGTTGCTCGCGCGGTTCCCCGCGCCCCTTGAAGCTGCGGCTTCGCCGACGTCCCGCGGGAGCGCGGGAAACCGCGCGACCAGCCCTTACCGACGGAAAGCCGGACAGGGGACCCGGGTGGCCTCCGCGGCCCGAGGGGCAGGGCAGGCACCGTAACCTTGAGCCGTGAGCACTGAGCACGGCGCCCTCCTCGGCCCCGCCGACATCCGCGAACTGGCCGCTGCCCTGGGCGTACGCCCCACCAAGCAGCGGGGCCAGAACTTCGTCATCGACGCCAACACCGTGCGGCGCATCGTCCGCACCGCGGAAGTCCGCCCGGACGACTGCGTCGTCGAGGTCGGTCCGGGCCTCGGGTCCCTGACCCTGGCCCTGCTGGAGACCGCGGCCCACGTCACCGCCGTCGAGATCGACGACGTGCTCGCCGCCGCACTGCCCGCCACCATCGTGGCCCGCCTCCCCGAGAAGGCCACCTCCTTCGCGCTGGTGCACAGCGACGCCATGCTGGTCGGCGAGCTGCCGGGCCCGGCCCCGACCGCGCTCGTCGCGAACCTCCCCTACAACGTCGCGGTCCCCGTCCTCCTGCACATGCTCGACACCTTCCCGACCATCGAGCGCACGCTCGTGATGGTGCAGGCCGAGGTAGCCGACCGGCTCGCCGCCGCCCCCGGCTCGAAGGTGTACGGCGTGCCGTCCGTGAAGGCCAACTGGTACGCGGAGGTCAAGCGCGCCGGGTCCATCGGCCGGAACGTCTTCTGGCCCGCCCCGAACGTCGACTCCGGGCTCGTCTCCCTGGTGCGCCGCGCCGAGCCGGTGAAGACCACCGCGTCCAAGCGCGAGGTCTTCGCCGTCGTCGACGCCGCCTTCGCGCAGCGCAGGAAGACGCTGCGGGCCGCCCTGTCCGGCTGGGCCGGGTCGGCCACCGCCGCGGAGGCCGCCCTGGTCGCCGCCGGGGTCTCACCCCAGGCCCGCGGCGAGTCCCTGACCGTGGAGGAGTTCGCCCGCATCGCCGAGCACAAGGGGGCCGCCGCGTGAGCGCGAGCGTGACGGTACGGGTCCCCGCGAAGGTCAACGTCCAGCTCGCCGTGGGCGCCGCCCGCCCCGACGGCTTCCACGACCTCGCCAACGTCTTCCTCGCCGTCGGCCTCCACGACGAGGTCACCGCCACGCCCGCCGACGCGCTGCAGGTGACCTGCGAGGGCCCCGGCTCGGACCAGGTGCCCCTGGACCGCACGAACCTCGCCGCCCGCGCCGCCGAACTCCTCGCCGCGCGGCACGGCGTCGCGCCCGACGTGCACCTCCACATCGCCAAGGACATCCCCGTCGCCGGCGGCATGGCGGGCGGCAGCGCGGACGGCGCCGCCGCGCTCGTGGCGTGCCACGCGCTGTGGGGCACGAACGCCTCCCGCGCGGAACTGCTCGACATCTGCGCGGAGCTTGGCAGCGACGTGCCGTTCAGCCTGGTCGGCGGGGCGGCGCTCGGCACCGGGCGCGGCGAGAAGCTCCAGCCGCTGGAGGTCGGCGGCACCTTCCACTGGGTGTTCGCCGTCGCCGACGGAGGGCTCTCCACGCCCGCCGTCTACCGCGAGTTCGACCGGCTCACCCCCGACGCGCCCGCCCCCGAGGCGTCCCCGGCACTGCTCGAAGCCCTGCGCACGGGCGACGCCGAAGCTCTCGCGGCCACGGTCACCAACGACCTCCAGCCCGCGGCGCTCTCCCTCTTCCCCGCACTCCACGACACCCTCGCGGCGGGCACGGCGGCGGGCGCCCTGGCCGCCCTGGTCTCCGGCTCGGGCCCGACGACCGCGTTCCTCACGGCCGACGCCGCCTCCGCCCAGAAGGTGGCCGACGCCCTGACGACCTCCGGCACGTGCCGCACGGCACGGGTGGCGACGTCCCCGGCGCAGGGCGCCCATCAGCTGTAGCCCCGTAAGGGGCGCGGGGAACTGCGCGCCCAGCCACGACGCACCCGCGGCCGCGACACGACCCGCCCCGACAAGCAGGAGAAGCGCTCACGTACTCACCCCCGGATGAGTACGGACACGCTGACGCCGGAGGCCCCCCGCAAGCGACCGTACGTCCATGGGATCAAGCGTTCGCGAACTCGCCGAGAAGACGCCCGCCGGGCGTGACCGGTACATCGACCTGCTGCGGGTCGCCTCGCTCGGCACGGTCGTCCTCGGCCACTGGCTGATGGCGGCCGTCACCGTCGGCGCCGACGGCCGCACGGAGGTCGGCAACCTCCTCGCCGTCGTACCGGAGCTGCAACTCCTCACCTGGGCGCTCCAGATCATGCCGGTGTTCTTCTTCGTCGGCGGCTTCTCGCACGCCCTGTCGTACCGCTCCCTGAGCCGCAAGGCCGAGGGCGGGCCCGGGGGCGGCTCGGTCTACTCCGCGTTCCTGCGCGCCCGCCTCCAGCGGCTGCTGCGCCCCACCATGGTCTTCATAGGCGTGTGGGGCGCGGGCGCACTGCTCCTGCAACTCCTCGGCCAGGGCGGCGGACTGCTCGACGTGGCGCTCCGCCTCGTCGCCCAGCCGCTGTGGTTCATCGGCATCTACCTCGCGATGGTCGCCTTCACGCCGCCGCTGCTGCGGCTGCACGAGCGGTGGGGCTGGGGCGCGTTCGGCGCGCTCGTGGCGGCCGCGGGCGCGGTGGACGTGGCACGGTTCGCGTTCGGCGTGCCCTACCTGGAGTTCCTCAACTTCGCCTTCGTCTGGCTCGCCGTGCACCAGCTCGGCTTCCTGCGCGCCGACGGCAAGCTGCGGCTGCCGTACGTCCTCGCGGGCGCGGGCCTGGCGGGCGCCTCGCTCCTGGTCGCCCTCGGCCCGTATCCGCTCTCCATGGTCGGCATGCCCGGCGAACGCGTCTCCAACATGGCGCCGCCCACCTTCGCCCTCCTCTGCCACGGCCTGTGGCTGGTCGGCGCGGTGGAGGCGCTGCGCGGCCCGGCGACGCGGTGGCTGGTGCGGCCCCGGGTCTGGCGGGGCGTGGTGGCGGCCAACGGCATCTCCATGACGGCGTTCCTGTGGCACCTGACGGCGATGCTCGGGGTGTACGGGATGCTGCTCGCCCTGGACGTCCCGCTCCCGGAGCCCGCGAGTGCCGCGTGGTGGGCGCAGGTCCCGCTGCGGTTGGCGGCGGCCGCGGCGGTGACGGCGGCGCTGGTGGCGGCGTTCCGCCGCTTCGAACGCCCGGCGGCGGCGGAGCCGGTCGCTTCCGGCACGGCCTCGGGCCCGGCGGCGGCCCTCGGCGTCACGCTCTGCCTCTTCGGGGTGCTCGGCCTGTCGATGGTCGGCTTCGGGGGCCTGCTGGAGGGCCGTACGGCGATGCTGATCGCCGTCCACGTGACGGCTCCGGCGGCGGTGACGATGGCGCTGGTGGGGTGGCTGCTGGTGGAGAGGGCGGGGCGGGGCTCCGCCGTCTCTACAGCTCGTCGATGGCGTTGAGGTCGATGTCGATGTCGAACGGCACGGTGATCTTGAGGCGGTCGTGGTGAATGCCGGTGAGGGCGTACGTACCGGTGACCGCGCCGCGCTCGTAGACCTGGACGACGGGGCGTTCATCCTGACCGGCCATCTCGACCAGCCAGTAATGGGCGATTCCCGCGGCGGCGTACTTGTGCGGCTTCGTGGTGCGGTCACGGGACTCGGACTCGGGAGAGCTGACTTCTACCGCCAGGAGTACCTCGGAGGCCGGGAAAGAGGACTGGCCGATGTCTTTCAGCGCGCTCCTGCGGACGACCTGCACGTCAGGTTCGGGGCCGTTCTTGCGGTCAATGACCATGGTCATCTCCCGGCGCACGAGCAACTCGGGCGGTGCCGTATGCCGCAGACCGGTGACCAGCATGTCGATGACGATGCTGTGGATGTTCCGTTGCGGACGCACGAAGATCAAGCTCCCGTCGATCATCTCGGTGTGCGGCGGGAGGCCGGGCAGCGTGTGCAGGTCGTCCACGGTCCAGCCCTCCGGCGGCGGCACCGGCCATCGGTGCCCGGACGCCGGCTCGGAGATCGGCTCGGAGATCGGCTCGGCGGTCATGGTTCCTCCCATGGGCGGGATTCTTCGGCCTGCATCCTCACCGTAGCCCCCGCATTCCACATCCGTCATCACAAAGAGTGAGCACCCCGGTACCCACAAGCACCCGACCGCCCGCCCCCCGGAGGCGACTACGCTGGAGAGTCGATCGATCCCCCCTGTCAGGAGAGAAATGGCCGTCAATCTGGTCAATGTCGAGGCAGTCAGCAAGGTGTACGGCACCCGTGCCCTGCTCGACGGCGTCTCACTCGGCGTGTCCGAGGGGGACCGGATCGGCGTCGTCGGGCGCAACGGCGACGGGAAGACCACCCTGATCCGGATGCTCGCCAAGCTGGAGGAGGCCGACACCGGCCGCGTCACGCACAACGGCGGGCTGCGGCTCGGCGTGCTGACCCAGCACGACTCGCTGGATCCGGCCGCCACCGTCCGGCACGAGGTCATCGGCGATCTCGCCGACCACGAGTGGGCGGGCAGCGCCAAGATCAGGGATGTGCTGACCGGCCTGTTCGGCGGGCTCGACCTGCCCGGTTTCCCGCAGGGCCTGGACACCGTCATCGGCCCGCTCTCCGGCGGCGAGCGGCGCCGCATCGCGCTCGCCAAGCTGCTCATCGCCGAGCAGGACCTGATCGTCCTCGACGAGCCGACCAACCACCTCGACGTCGAGGGCATCGCCTGGCTCGCCGAGCACCTGCGCACGCGCCGCTCGGCGCTCGTCTGCGTCACGCACGACCGGTGGTTCCTCGACCAGGTCTGCACCCGCATGTGGGACGTGCAGAAGGGTTCCGTCTTCGAGTACGAGGGCGGCTACTCCGACTACGTGTTCGCCCGCGCCGAGCGTGAGCGCATCGCCGCCACCGAGGAGACCAAGCGGCAGAACCTGATGCGCAAGGAGCTGGCCTGGCTGCGGCGCGGTGCCCCGGCCCGCACCAGCAAGCCGAAGTTCCGCATCGAGGCCGCCAACGAACTCATCGCGGACGTGCCGCCGCCGCGCGACACCAGCGAGCTGATGAAGTTCGCGACGACCCGGCTCGGCAAGACCGTCTTCGACCTGGAGGACGTCTCCGTCCAGGCGGGCCCGAAGCTGCTGCTCAAGCACCTGACCTGGCAGCTCGGACCCGGCGACCGCATCGGCCTGGTCGGGGTGAACGGCGCGGGCAAGACCTCGCTGCTGCGCGCCATGGCCGACGCCGCGCGCAGCGAGGGCGACGTCCAGCCCGCCGGCGGCAGGATCGTCGTGGGCAGGACGGTGAAGCTGGCCTACCTCTCGCAGGAGGTCGCCGAACTGAAGCCCACCCTGCGGGTGTTGGAGGCCGTGCAGCAGGTGCGCGAGCGCGTCGATCTCGGCAAGGGCCGGGAGATGACCGCGGGGCAGCTCTGCGAGACGTTCGGGTTCAACAAGGAGAAGCAGTGGACGCCGGTCGGTGACCTCTCCGGCGGCGAGCGGCGCAGGCTCCAGCTGCTGCGGCTGCTGATGGACGAGCCGAACGTCCTCTTCCTCGACGAGCCCACCAACGACCTCGACATCGAGACGCTGACGCAGCTGGAGGACGTCCTCGACGGATGGCCGGGCTCCATGGTCGTGATCTCCCACGACCGGTTCTTCGTCGAGCGCACGACGGACAAGGTCTTCGCGCTCCTCGGTGACGCCACGATGCGGATGCTGCCGCGCGGCATCGACGAGTACCTGGAGCGCAGGCAGCGGATGGCGCAGGCCGCCTCCGCCGCGCCCCCGGCGCAGTCCGCGCCCGCGCAGGCCGCCGCCGCGAAGGCCGTCTCCGCCGCCGACGCCCGCGCCGCGAAGAAGGAACTCCAGAAGATCGAGCGGCAGCTGGACAAGGTCTCCGAGAAGGAGACCAAGCTGCACGCTCAAATCGCCGACAACGCCACGGACTTCGAAAAGGTGGCCAAACTGGACGCCGAGCTGCGTGAACTCGTCGGCGAGCGCGAGGCGTTGGAGACGCGCTGGATGGAGCTCGCGGAAGACGCGTAGAGCTCTCGTGCAGCTCGCGTAACGGACGCATCACGGGCCGGTCCTCCCTTGGGAACAGGGGCAGGACCGGCCCCGGTCGGCAGGGGCTCAGGGTGATAGAAAGGCTGACCTGAGCACCATTTGGCGTGCCGAAAATCAGTGAAGGGGGAAGCGCTGATGACTCAGCCGCCCAACCAGCCGCCGCCCGGCGGCTTCGGAGCTCCGCAGGATCCACCACCGGGGCAGCCGCCGATACCGCCGCAGCCGGGGTACGGCTACCCGCAGAGCCCGCAGCCTCCGCAGACCCCGCCGCCCGCGGCCGGCAACCCGTACGCGCAGCCGACGCAGCCCGGTCCCTACGCGGGCCGGCCGCAGCAGCCCGGTCCGTACGCGGGTCAGCCCCAGCAGCCCGGCCCTTACGGCCAGCCGCAGCAGTCCGGCCCCTACGGCCAGCCCACGCAGCCCGGCCCCTACGGCCAGCCGCAGTACGGCCACCCGCAGCAGTACTCCCAGCAGCCGCCCACGCAGCCGCAGTTCCCCGCGGGCCCCGGCGCCCCCGGCGGCGGGGGCGGTGACGGCAAGCGCAAGAGGCTCTTCGTGATCGCCGCCGCGGCCGTGGCCGCGCTCCTCGTCGCGGGCGGGGTCACCCTGGCCGTCGTCGGCGGCGACGACGAGGGCGGGAAGAAGAAGTCCGAGGCGAAGGACAAGGACCCGAAGCCGTCCGTCTCCGCGCCCGTCAACCCGGGCACCGGCGACGGTGACGGCAACGAGGGCAAGGAAGACCTCAACGAAGGCCGCCGGCCCGGCGAGGCGAAGGTCCTCTGGTACAAGGAGGCGCCCAAGGTGCCCGGCTCCGGGGGCGACGCCCCGGGCATGTGGGTCCAGGGCGACACCGTGGTGAAGGCCGCGTACAAGGAGCTGTACGCGTACGACGTGAAGACGGGCGACACCGCCTGGAAGCCCATCAAGTTCCCGCAGAAGATCTGCGCCGCGACGCCGACCGCCACCGACGACGGCAAGATCGTCGTCGCGTTCAAGGAAGGCACCAAGAGCACCGCCAAGTGCAACCAGCTCCAGGTCATCGACCTGAAGACCGGCGGCAAGGGCTGGGGCAAGCCGGTCAAGCAGCACGGCGCCTTCGACTTCTCGATGCAGAGCCACCTCGTCCTCGTCGGCGACGTGCTGATGGTCGGCCGCGACCAGTCCGGCACCGCGCTGCGCATGAGCGACGGCAAGCAGCTCTTCGTCGCGGGCAAGAAGGACGAGGGCACGTGCTTCCCCAACGGGTTCGCCGGCGGTGACGGCAAGTTCCTGATGGCGCTGTCCTGCGGCGCGAGCACCCCCACCGAACACGACGAGCTCCAGGAACTCGACCCGAAGACCGGCAAGGTTCAGTGGACCAAGAAGTTCCCCAAGGGCTGGCGGGTCGGCAAGATCTACGGCACGAGCCCCACGATCGTGTACCTCCGCAACGAGGACAAGAAGAAGTGGAACATCTCGGTGCTGAAGGAGAAGAGCGAGGCGACCCGCTCCGAGGTCAGCTCCGACGACAACTTCGCGCCCCAGTGCGGCACGTCGGTCCTGGACAACGCGCTGGGCGGCTGCCTGGGCGTGGCGAACGACGACAAGTACCTCTACCTGCCGACCGACGACAAGGGCGCCAACTCGATCGTCGCGATCAGCCTCGCCACCGGCAAGGAAGCCTGGCGCACCAAGTCCCCGCTGGACGAAACGATGCTGCCGATGAAGGTCGAGGACGGCTCGCTCATCGCGTACGTCGAACCGTCGTACGACTCGGGCGGCCGTGTCGTCTCCATCGCCACGTCCGGCTCCCACGAGCCCAAGACGCTTCTTCAGCACCCGAACGGCACGTCGCAGATCGAGAGCGGCTTCTACTCGAAGGACATCGACTACGTGGACGGGCGCTTCTACATCTCCACCACCAGCATCATCGGCACCTCCGGCCAGGCGAAGCTGATGCTCGCCTACGGCAAGTGACCCCGAGCGCGCTCACGTTCACCCTCTCGTCCCTCAGCGTCCCCAAGGAAACGACAACCTCATGAGTCAGCCGCCCCAGCCGCCCCAGCCGCCTCAGCAGCCCCCGAACGAGCCCCCGCAGGGCGGCTTCGGCGCGCCCCAGGAGCCCCCGGCCGGCGGTTTCGGCGCCCCGCAGGACCCTCCGCCCGGAGGCTTCGGCAAGGCCCCGGACCCGTCCTACGGCTACCCGCAGCAGCCCCCGGCCCCGCAGACCCCGCCGCCCGCCGCGCCTCCGGGCCCG